>JAJPJW010000215.1 GCA_021324075.1 Pseudomonadota bacterium
CGGCCTTCCTATTATATTTTCGGGGGGCTGGTTTTCCTGCCCTTGAGCGCCAATTACCTGAGCCTTTGGAAAAGCGGCGGCGCCCCCTCCCAGCTGGAGGACCTTTATGAGAACGGCATGCCCTCGGCCGACCGTAAGGAAGTGGTCCTGATCAACGAGGTGCTGCCCCACGACGTGAACGTGGGATACCACAACCTCAAGCAGGCCGTGGTGGTGAATGTGAACGGAAAGGCCATCTCCGAACTCAAGGACGTGGTGGAAGCCCTGAAGCGGCCGCAAGGGGGTTACGACGTCATCGAACTCGACCACCCCACGGGGGACGCCGACAACTTCGGGAATTGGGTCGTGTTGAAGGCGAAGGATGCCGAAAAAGCCAATGCGGAAATCTTGAAATCCTTCGACATCGCCAAGGACCGGTCCGATGACCTGGAAACGGACGAATCTTCGGCGGGTTCAAAAGCCGCGGATAAAAATTAATGGAAGGGTTTTAGTTTGGCCGAATCGTTCCCGCTTCACCCTCACCCTACCCTCTCCCGTCGAGGGAGAGGGGGAACCACCGCGAAAACCCTCGCCCCCTGGCAGTGGTTTTGATGGGTCCATAGGGGTTCTTCCCTATGAGAGCCGTTTGGGAGACGGGTAGGGTGAGCGGTGTTTTGGTTTTTCAAATAAACGGAGGCACCGCCCAAAGTCGGGTGAAAAAGGCCGCCTTTCAGCTCCATTTGGCCGTTTTCGGGCGGTTAACGGCTGTAACTTTTGGATCATCGCAGTATTATTTAACCATAGCGAAACCGCGGGAGGCTCCCCTTGAATATCAAAACCTTTTTGATCCTGGCCTTTTGTTTCCTCGGCAGCGTTTCAGCCACCCAGATGGCCTGTGTGCGGAACACCTTGACGGCGCCCGCCGCCCTCCCTACCCCCACGCCTGTTCCCGCAGCCCCGGTGACTTTTAATGTCTCCATCGGTAACAGTTCTGCTTCTGCAACAAACTATATTTACACCGTTTCCGGCGGCGCGAACGGCACCGGGGGCCTCCTGACTTTTACCGCCCACGTGGGTGACACGGTCATCCTGCCGTCGGCCGGCATCCACCCCCTGTATTTCGACAACGGCTCGACCACTTGTTTGACGGTGGGAGGGAACCTCATTTCGGGTTACACCTCCGGATCGGTGACTTATACCTTCCCTGCCACGGGAAGCTATTATTTCCATTGCGGGTTCCACGCCTCCGGGTGCAGCCCGAGCAACGGCACCTGTGGCGCCACCGGTTGCACGGCCCTGGCGGGCGTGGCGACCGTCAACTAAAGTCCGCAACCGGGGTGGAAGGGGTCCCTTCCATTCCACCTGTTGTTCCTGAGGAGGTGGACCATGAAAAGATGGATGGGGATGGTCCTCATTCTTTTGTTGTTGGTTGGACTTGGTTTTGGTTGTAAAGGAAGCTCCAACCCCACCAGCGCCAACGGAACGCCCGTTCCCGGCTATGGGGGCTACTGACCTCTCCCAAGATTTCCATTCCGAATCCGAATATTCCCCCGGCCGTCTGGTTTGGATCGGGTGCCTTTCGAATCCTTTTTCCTTAAATAAGACCCATGATTTAAAGGGTTTGGACGAAACCAAGCCTTTGCCTGGCACGTCAAAAGAACAAGGAAGCCGTCCTCAACCTGTCATAATGCTTCCTAAGATACCCCAAAGGCGAGGTTCTCATGAAAACGTCCCTGGCTTTGATCCTGATACTGGCTCTTTTTCCCCTGACAAGTGTTTGGGCGCAAGACGACCATGGCCGTCATGGCAAGGACGGCTGGGGGGATAACTCCGGAGGGGGGATGGGGAATCCCCAACCTGAGAAACACTATAAGAACAACAAACCTAAAAACAGGGTTCGTAATGGAAACAGGCCCCCCGCAGGCGCCAACAACAATGGGGCCCGCCACTTCACGCCGAGGCCCCAGGGCAGCCCGAACAACAACCATTTTCAGAACCACAACCCGTCCAATTCCTCCCAAGGCGCCGGTTGGAACCATCCCAACCAAGTTTCACCCAGGCTCCGGAACCTGGGCGTCACCCGCCTGCCACAGCCGATCGCGGACCGGAAAAATATCCTGACCGCCGACGCCGGCCATTCCACTTTTACCCAGCCCCGCATGGGTCCCGATGGAGCCGCCTTGCATGCGTCCGTCTTGGCCCCCAGGGGCGCCAATGCGGCCATCGTCCAGACCCACATGACGACCTTCACCCATAACACGGCCTTCACGGCCCAGGTCGGTATCTACAACAACCAGGAAACGATCTCTAACCACTACTATTGGCACAGCTGGAACGGAACGAACTACTGCCATTACTACGATTCCTGGGGCTACCACTGGTACGGCTGGTATTGGGGGAACCATTGCTTCTGGACGCGCTGGTACGGGAACAATTGGTGGTGGTACGACCCCGTGGCCTTCCGTTGGTGCTATTGGTATAACGGCGGGTGGTGGTGGCAGGACCCTTACCATGTGAACGTGGTTTATATGTACAACAACGACCAATACGTACCGGCCAATTCGACCGATACGGTGCAGGCCCCCAACCCATCGGCATCGGCTGAAACGTCCTACAACAGCAAGGACGGCACCCGGATGGTAAAGATCGTCGGCGGGGACGCCTTTCTTTACGATACGGCCGAGGGAGAGACGGACAACAAACCGGTCTACCTCGGCTCGAACGTGAAGGAAGTCAAATTCTCAAGCGCCCAAGGTGAAAAACCGTTGCAAGTCCTTTTGGTTTTCGACGACGGGTCTTTCCAAATGTTCGATTCGGATGGAAACGCTTTTAACCAGGGATCGAATGACCCGCAACCGAATAACCAACCGCCCAATGGGGGACCCGCCGGGGGCGCCTATTAAAGCGCCGCGGCAGTGGGATAACCGGCCAGGAGTGGGAACCGATGGATTTTGAGGCTTTCGAAGTTTGGCTCGGAAAATTGAGCGAATCGGACAGGGCTTACCTCGAAAAACATGCCCGGTGGAAGCAGGAATACCAGAAGGCGAAGGGGCACCGGTCCCTGCCGAAGAACTTCGTTGAAAAAACCATGGAAGCGCTCGAGGGAGGCTCGGAAAGCGAAACGTGAGTTTCCTTTCCCCCTTTTTGAACGACACCCGTTTCGACCGTCTTTTTAGAATGATTTCGACGGGGCCCGGACTAAAATGGCCGCAGGCCCGCCGGTGCAAGGTCTTTTACCCCAAGGCCCATCTTTATCTTGAAAGGAAATCTCAGTGAGGAACCGGTGCCTGGGTCTTTTCCTCCTTCTATTCCTTCCTCTTGTTTCCCCGGCTTCGGCCGAGAGTACGGCTAAAAAAACAGGGCAAATCCGCGAATCCTGCTCGAACATCGACCTTCAAATCAAGAACAATAGTTTGGTTACGCTTTACTTCGCCGTTTTGGCCGGGGCCCAACCCGACGCCTGGACTGAATTCCATTCCCTGGCCGAGCTTGAGGCGGCCTGCAGCAAGGGCTTTTCCCGGAAGGCCACGGTTTATTCGAAAGACTCCAACATCCTCCTGGCCGCCCTGGAAGCCAAGGGGCCCGCGAAAGAATGGGTCCATTACCTCAAATATTATTTCCGGGATGACGGGTCCTTGGAAAAAATCCATTCGGATTTCAGGCGATTCGGGGCCTACCAGAGGGACAAAGGGGACGAACAGCAATTCCTCGTGAAGGTCATCCGGGACCGGTATTACGATTCCACCGGAAAATGTATTAAAAAGTCCGGTCCGCGATTCTTCAATACGAGCACCGGCAGGGAAATGACGGACGTTGTTTTCAAGGATGTATCCTGGCCGGTTTATTCCAACAGGGAAAAGCTACCTTTTTACGCATTGATCCAGGCAGCCCCGGCATCCACGCCTACAAAACAACCCTGAATCCTTCCGTAATAACAATAACGACGGGCTTGCTCCTTCATAAGCAGGCCCCTGGCCCCGTTTTTCCTTTTAAGCCCCATTAAGGAATGTGGATCGTGGCTCGTTCCTTGCTATAAAAGCCAGGAAAGGGCCCGGGAATGAATAAAAGATCGAGGTCGAACGATTTTGTAGCGCGAAGTTTGTTCATTCCTACAAAGGTGTTTTGACCGAATTGGGTTCCCCGGCCTCAACCAGGCGGGAGGAAGCAATCTGTTAAAAAAGCCTTGAAGTGCGCTTTCAATCTCGAGTACCCTTTCGTGTCCGCAGTGAAGCATCCACCTTTCCAACGCCTACGTTTTTCCCTGAGGGTTTTGCCGTTTCCGGAGCTGAGAGCCGAAGATTTTAAAATAATTAAGGAGCAAGAGCATGTCATCGAACGCGACTTCCCCCCGCAAGAATGTTGCCTTATCCCTCGGGAAAGAAATTCCCCCCGCGGAAAACTATAAGGCCGAACCCGGCCACGAGATCTACGGTTCCCTGGTCTTCAACGACGTCGCCCAGAAGGAATACCTGTCCAAGGAAGTCTATAAGAAGCTGAAAGCCACCACCAAGAAGGGCGAAGCCCTGGATGCCTCCATCGCCGACGCGGTGGCCCAAGGCATGCGCAAATGGGCCCTGGCCCACGGCGCCTCCCACTACACCCATTGGTTCATCCCCCTGACCGGCCTGAGCGCCGAGAAGCACGACACTTTCCTGGAGCCCACCGCCGACGGCGGGGCCCTGGCGGAGTTCGACGGCAAGATTCTCGTCAAGGGCGAGCCGGATGCCTCCTCTTTCCCCTCGGGCGGAAGCCGCGCCACCTTCGAGGCCCGCGGTTATACCGCCTGGGACCCGACTTCGCCGGCCTTCATCCAACAGGAAGTGAACGGCGCCACCTTGACCATCCCCACGGCCTTCGTGAGTTACACCGAGGAAGCCCTGGACCACAAGACGCCCTTGTTGCGCTCCATGGAAAGCCTTTCGACCCAGGCCCTGCGCCTGCTCCGCGTGTTCGGCAATAAGACCGCCAAGCACGTGTTCACCACCATGGGCCCGGAACAGGAATACTTCCTGATCGACCGCAAGTATTTCGAACTCCGTCCCGACTTGATCGCCGGCGGCCGCACCCTCTTCGGCGCCCCGCCCTACCGCGGGCAGGAATTGGAAGACCATTATTTCGGCGCCATCCGTGAGCGCATCCTGGCCTACATGATGGACCTGGACCGCGAATTGTGGCGCCTGGGCATCCCGGCCAAGACCCGCCATAACGAAGTGGCGCCCGCACAGTTCGAGATCGCCCCGATCTTCGAGAAGTCCTCGATCGCGGCCGACCACAACATGCTGGTTATGGAACTGCTCCGCCGCGTGGCCCTGCGCCACGGCCTGGTCTGCCTGCTGCACGAGAAGCCATTCGCGGGCATCAACGGCAACGGCAAGCACAACAACTGGTCCATGGCTACCGATGAGGGTGAGAACCTGCTGGAGCCCGGCAAGACGCCCCACGCCAACGCCCAGTTCCTGGCCTTCCTGGTGGCCACCATCGCGGCGGTCGACAAGTACGCCGAACTGCTGCGCATCGGCATCAGCGGCCCGGGCAACGACCACCGCTTGGGCGCCAATGAGGCGCCCCCGGCCATCATCTCCATCTTCCTCGGCGACCAATTGCAGGACATCGTGGAACAGCTGGAGAAGGGAAGCGCCTCCACGAGCAAGTCGGGTGGGACCATGCAGCTTGGCGTTTCCATCCTCCCGCCCCTGCCCAAGGACGCCACGGACCGCAACCGTACCTCGCCCTTTGCCTTCACCGGCAATAAGTTCGAGTTCCGCGCGGTGGGTTCCACGGCCGCCATTTACTGGCCGAACACCATCCTGAACACCATCGTGGCCGAGTCCATCGACCGCATCGCCACCGAGCTGGAAAAGGGCGGGGACCTGAACAAGACCCTGGCCGCCATCCTCCAGCGGGAAATCAAGGAGCACAAGAAAGTGATCTTCAACGGCAATGGCTATAGCGCCGAATGGCACGCCGAGGCCGCCAAGCGGGGCCTGCCGAACCTGAAGACCACGGTGGACGCCTTGAAGGCCATGCCGAAGAAGGAATACAAGGA
>JAJPJW010000115.1 GCA_021324075.1 Pseudomonadota bacterium
ATTCCCACCGCCATATCCAGCAGGGAGAAAAGAGAGCCCAGGATGGGGATCATGGTCAGGATTTGAAGCCCCATCCGCACGAAAAAGCTGACTCCCATGTAAATCAGGAAGGCCACCAAAAGCCCCAAACCCACCCGCCAGTGGTCGGCCCGGGCCTTGGCGAAGGCGGTCCGGATGGCCTCCGGGGCCGTCAGGCCCTTGGCCAGGTAGGCCTTCGCCAGGAAGGTGAAAACCGTGAAGCCCATGCCGAAAACGACCCAAAATAGGAAGGAGGGGATTCCCAAGACGACGGCAAAAACAACCCCCAGCCAGACGTTGAAATTCGCCAGGGCCAGGATGCCGACTGCGGCGCCGATGACCACCAGCCAGGCCAGAACCGCGCCGAAAAACCAGAGGGAGAGGTAAAACTGCAGCCAAAGCATGGGGACCATCCACTGGAAGGCGGCCTTGAAAAAGGTCCCCCAATCGAAGGCTTCGGTTTTTTCATAATAATTCCAGAAGGCACGGTAGACGCCGCCGTCCGACATGGCGGAAAGAAGGCACCACCAGGAGGTATAAAGCAGGAACAGCCCCACCGCGATGGCGATCCAAGTGGGGTCGCAAACCGTGGCGATCCAATTGGCGGCGACGGAAGACCAATCGTAATTTTGCGGGTCTTTGAGCCCCGCCGCAAATTGGTCCGCGTTGTGGGCGAGGAAAGGGCCAAAAAGCACTCCCACGCAGACGAAAAAGGTGGCGTATTGGAGGGATAAAAACAGCAACTCCAGCAGGTAAAGGGGCCAAAGGGCCTGGCAGGATTTCCAAACCCAGGAATAAATGTCGAAGAGGGGGGAGGCGGGATCGGTCTTTTTCATTTTCCGCCCTTTTCAGCGGTAATTGTTGAACTGGAGCGCCACCTTGATATCCGCCGCCGAACGGAGCAACTGCATGGCCGCCTGCAGGTCGTCCTTGGATTTGCCGGACACCCGCACCTTTTCGTCCACGATGGAGACCTGGACCTTCAGTTTGGAGTCCTTGATCCGCTTGACGATGTCCTTGGCCGCATCCATGGGCAGTCCGCTCACGATCTTGACCTTCTGGTTGACCGTGCCGCTGAAGGCCGCATCGACCTTCTGGAAATCCATGGCCTTGGGGGAGATGTTGCGCTTGATGAACTTGCCCTTCAGGACGTCCACCACCGCGGCAAGCCTGGATTCGTCGTCCGACACGATCTCCAGTTCCTTGGCCGTCTTGTTGAGGGTGACCTTGCTGATGCTTCCCTTGAAGTCGTAGCGCTGGGAGATTTCCTTCATGGCCTGGTTGACGGCGTTGTCCACTTCCTGCAGGTCCACTTCCGAGACCACGTCGAACGAATAGGTATCCGCCATTTTGCGCTCCTGATAGTATCGGCGCCAATCCGGCTTGTGGGCGGTTGGCGGCAACAGATTCTAAGGTAAAACCCTTGCCTGCCCGTCGATGTAAATCGGGGGTTAAGAATTCCCGTCAGGGACCCTGATATCGCCGTTCGAGTCGGGCGGCAGTTGGATCTCCACCACCTGCCCGGTGGCGCCCAGGATGCCCAGGAACTTGCCGTTGAACTGGATTTGCACTCCCCCGGCGTTACCCACCTTCACTTTGAAACTTTTCAGGGCCTTGTAGGTTTTGGTTTCGCCCTGGTCCAGGTCCACTTCCGAGCTGGACTGGCCGTCATCCATGCTCACCTGCACCCAGGATTTGTCCAAACCCTTGAGGATGAGGTGCTGGTATTTGTCCGCCACCGGCAGGGGCTGGTAAACCGGGTTTTCCGCCACGCCTGTTTCGGGTTTGGGCGAGCTCCACTTGATCTGGGCGACCCATTTGAAACCGTAAAACACCGCCGCACCCGCAAGGGCGAGGACCAGAAAACCCGCGGCCGCCCTCCCAACCCATTCGGCCCACTTGCCCCGGCGCAGGGTAAAATCCCTCCGGCGCCGTACCGAGGGGTCCTGCCGGACCGGTTCCTCCTCCACCATTTCCAGGTTAAGGTTGGGTTCCTCGTCGGCCTTGCGGAAAACCGCCGGACGGTCCAGCGTCGGCCGCCACCCCAGGTTTTTCTCCAGTTCGGCCTCGATGTTCTTGGGCTGGATGCGCACTTCCACCGGCTGGATCTCGGCGTTGAATTGCCGGGTCAATACCGCCGGGTCCAGGCCCACGATCCTCGCATAGGCCCGGATGAAACCCTTCGCGTAGGTATGGGAGGGAAACAGGTCAAAATGGTTCTCCTCGAGGGCCTCGAGGTACTTCGTCGGGATTTTGGTGCGTTTGGAAATCGTGTCGAGGGGGATTTTCCGCGACTCGCGTGCGGTTTTCAGGTCCGATCCGATGCTCATTTAGAAAACCGCTCCTTCCACCACCTGTGCGCCCTTCGGGGGCGTGAACTTGAAGATGGAGTCTTCGAGGCCTTTATTGAAGGAAAAGTTCGAAAAGACCGCCTTCGTATTCACCGAAGGGGTTTCCACTTCCATCTGGTAGGGCCACCAATCCTTCTTATGGATGTAAACCCTCATCTTGTCGAAACCCGCGTCATCCACCACCGGGATGAAGAGGAGCCCGATTTCGCTGTCGGAGTTCTTGATGATCGAAACCCGGCTGATGCCGATGTATTTCTTGAGTTCCTTGCCCACGCCGACGTAAACAGGCTCCGCATGGGCCCCCTTTCCGTTGTGCTGCTGGTAAACCATGTTTTGATCAGGTTGGTACATCTGGGCTAGCGTCCCCGACACGTAGAGGAATTGTTCCATGGGTTTGTTGTAATGGACGTAGACCAGGTCCGGGGATTTCATCTTGATCTGGCCCTTCATGTTTTGTTGGCTTCCGGAAAGGGAATCCTTCATTTCCATGGCCAGGTCCATCTGGACGTCCTTGACCGCCGACTGGGCATCCTCGACGTTCTTGGAAACTTCGGCCACGGACAGGTCTTTTTTGTCCTCAGCCCCGGCCCCCCATGGCGCGCAAAGGAGGACACAAGCCATTAGACTGACCCGGAGGGTTTTCCTGCCGACAGCCGACAGTCGGCGATCGGCTCTTTCAATCCACTTTTTCATCAAGGGCTTCCTCGTCTTCTTCCATCGGTAGATTGGACGCGCCGGGGGCCAGTATTTTCCTGGGTTTGTTGCCGTCGGCGGGGCCTACGATTCCCCGTACTTCCATGTCATCCAAGAGCCGGGCCGCCCGGCCATAACCGACCTTGAGGCGCCGTTGCAGCAGGGAGGTCGAGGCCTGCTTGGCCCGCATGACGATCTCCACCGCTTCGTCGTAAAGTTCGTCTTCCGAGTCCTCGGTCACCACATCCCTGGACTTCGAGACCGTCAAATCGGCCGAGTATTGAGGGCCGCCCTGGGACTTCCAGAAATCCACCAAACGCTCGATTTCTTCCAACGTAACATAGGCCCCCTGGAGCCGCAAGGGTTTGGGGGCGCCCGAAGGCAGGTAAAGCATGTCCCCGCGGCCCAAAAGCGCTTCCGCGCCGTTCATGTCCAGGATCGTTCGTGAATCCACTTTCGAGAAGACCTGGAAGGCGATTCGCGAGGGGAAGTTGGCCTTGATGATCCCCGTGATGACTTCCACGCTGGGCCTTTGGGTGGCCAGCACGAGATGGATCCCGACCGCGCGGGCCATCTGGGCCAAGCGCGTGATGGAATCCTCCACTTGGTCCTTGGCCACCATCATCAGGTCCGCCAGTTCGTCCACCAGCACGACGATGTAATACATGGGGTACTGGTCCGTTTCTCCCGCTTCCCGTTTCTGCAGGATCTTGGAGTTGTAGGTGTCGATATCCCGCGCCCCCACATGGGCCAGCAATTCGTAACGCTCTTCCATTTCCCGCACGAGCCATTTGAGGGCGAAATGGGCTTCCTTGGGGTCGTTCACCACGGGCAGGGCCAGGTGGGGCAGGCCCTGGTAAACGGTCATTTCGACCCGTTTGGGGTCGATCAGGACCATCCGCATTTCCTCAGGCGTGTACTTGAAGATGAGGCTGGCAATGAGGGTGTTGACGCAGACGCTTTTGCCCGAGCCGGTGGAACCGGCAATGAGGACGTGGGGCATTTCCTTGATCGGGGCCAGCACCAAATCCCCGGCGATGTCCTTGCCCAGGGCCACTAATAGTTTCCGGGGCGAGGATAAAAAGCCTTCTTGGGCGATCAATTCTTTTAAAGTGACAATACGCCCTTTGGTATTGGGCACCTCGATGCCCACTGTGGCCTTGCCGGGGATAGGCGCCACAATACGCACCTGACCACATTTGAGGGCCAGGGCCAGGTCGTCAGCCAGGGAGGCGATGCGGGTGATCTTGACCCCCGCCGCGGGCTGCACTTCATATTGGGTGACGGTGGGGCCCGGGTTGGCCCCCACCACGTTGGCATCCACGCCAAAGTTGGTCAGGGTCTCCTTGATCGTGCGGCTGACACCCTCGAAATCGTCGGTGACACGGTCCTTTGAGTCGTCAATGGTCTTGAGGATATGCATGGTGGGCAGCTGCCACTGGCGGATGACCCGCACCGGCTTGGCGGGTTCCTCTTCTTTTTCTTCGTCCTCATCGGCCATGTCGATGCTGGCCGCCTCCATTTTTTGCCGCCGGGTCAGGACGTCCGGCCCCTTGGCCTCGGCCATAGCCGCCGCCACCACGTCTTCCTCCACGGGGGGCTTCCCCGCCTTTCGGGCTGCGGCATCCGGGGAATGGACCGGAACGGTCTCGACGGCAACGGTGGGTTCGTCCGCCAGGGGTTCGGCTTCTCCTGTAAAGAAAACCTTGGATTTGGAAGCGGCCTTGGGAACCTCGGCCGCCTTGACCGGCCTCCCGGCCGTCGCCACGACGGGCGCGGGTTTAGGCGGCCGGGGGGCGGCTTCTTCCTTAACATTGGATTTCGACGATTCCGATTTTATTTCCAATTTGCGCCGGGCCTCGTCGGCCACCTTCTTTTCCTGGCGGCGGTTCTTCCAATTGGCCAGGGCTCCCAGGGCTTTTTCATGGAGGAGCGCAAAGGCCTCAAACCCGTGTTCCTGGAACCATTTTCCCGCCCTCCCGAAGCCTTCCAGGGCCCCCTTGGCGGCGCGGACCAGATGTTCTTCCTTTTCCAGGAACCAGGCGGCCAGGATCAAGACCATCAGGCAGATGACCACCGTCCCGAAACGGGTCAGGACCGCTTCCATGCGGTCCCCCACCAACTGCCCCAATTTGCCGCCCCACTCGATCTCCTCGCGCATCTGGGA
>JAJPJW010000214.1 GCA_021324075.1 Pseudomonadota bacterium
GAGCCCGTGGAGTTGCAGACCATCAGGGTCATGGGAATCGCCGTACCGTTCTCCAAGTAGCCCGAGGTGGGCCCGCCGGTGGTCTTGGTCAATGTGATGCTGGGCGGCACGGTGGTGGGGGTCGAAGTGGCCGTGGCCGTGGGGGTGCCCGTGGGCACGGGCGAGCCGGCCGCGCAGGTCGCCACCGGCGTGGCCAAGAAGTTCTTTTCCGCCGCGCCCCAGGTGGAGGGAGTGAAGCTCCAATCGGTCAGCAGGTTCGGGCAGGATGAATTATGGAAGGACCAGGCCGTGCCCCCCGCGATCCCCGAGGTGCTGGTGAGCCAGGTGAACATGTTGTTGTCGAAGGTGGAATTGTCCGAGTTGCAGCCCGTGGAGGGGCCGTATTCCCCCACGAAGACCGGGTAGCTCGACAGGAGCGAACTGGGTATTTCGGCGCTCCAGCTTGAGGAGGAGGTGCCGTCGTTGTCCCCATAAAGATGGGCGGCGAACATGACGCCGTTGCCCGTATTGGTCACCGAAGAGGCCGGGAGGCCGTTCAAGTTGGCGCACCAGTGGAGCCCGCCCAAAAGGCAGACGTTGGCGGCGCCGCTGCTGCCGGCCGAACGCACCGCATTGAGCAGGGCCTGCATGCCGGGCGTGGAGAAGCTGGCCCCGCCCAAGGTCCCACCCTTGAGCCAGGTGTTGTACCCGGTGCTATCCGTGACCGGCGGGCTGATGTTGTCGTTCCCCGAGTCGAAGGGCTCGTTGTAAAGGTCGAAGATCACCGCCGGGTTGTTGGCATAGGCGGCCGCCACCGAACTCCAGAAGGTCACCGCATTGGCGTCGGCCATGGGCTGTTGCTTGGTGCTGGCCGCGCTGCCCCAGCCGCTTCCGCAGGGAGTCGTGGCGGTGGAGGATTGCCCGGACCAGTGCAGGTCCAAGATGATGTAGGCGTTATTGTTGGAGCAAACGCTGACCACACTGCTGACAATGCTGCGGTAGTTGGTGCCGTTGGTGTCCCCGCCTTCGCAGCCGAACCAGTAGTCCTGGTTCATCGGCAGCCGGATGATGTTGGATTTCCAAACCGTGACCGCTTCCCCCACCATGGCCGAGGTATTCCCCCCATTGCCGCCGCTAGGGCCTTCCCCGGTGCTGGAGAATTCCAAGCCGTCCGCATCCACGCCCTTTAACAGCATGGAACAGCCGCTGGCCGTCTCGAGCTTGTTTCCGGAAACATGTAAGGCCGGTGGAGCCGCCAGGGTCAGTGAACTCAGGAAGAAGGCAGGCAGCAATACCGGGAGGACCCGGGACAGGCCATTAATAAAAAACGTTTTTAGGGAGGATGCCAAAAAAAAGTCCTGGAAAGGATTGGACAAACCGGGAATGACTAAAAGTTTGTTTAAACCGTTTTTGGGAATCGTTATAAGTCGCATTTTCATAAAGCCGCTTTTGGCTCCAACCAAATCGGGGATTCGGGAATTTTACTACTTTTAACCGCTTTTTAACAATTTTCAGTGGCGGAAATTTAGGTTTTTTCCGGGTTTTATGGGTGAAAATCCCCTAAATCAGGCTGGGTAGGGAAAACTATTCAGAATCTAGAGCTTTCTCCATTATCATTCCCCGGTCTTTCCAAGGTTTCTGCCGGTCATTCCCTGTTTTAGAGAGGTTTTCCATGTCGGAGGTATTTCTCATTACCGGAGCCAATCGTGGAATCGGTTTGGCCGTCACCAAGGTCCTTTTAAGCCAGGGCGACAAGGTCTTCGCGGCCTGCCGGGAACCCGAAAAAGCCGACGAACTCAAGGCCCTCCAAAAAAGCCACTCCGGTGCCCTGGAACTGGTACCCCTGGAAGTGGTTTCGGATGCCTCCATCGCCGAGGCCGTGAAGGCCGTTTCGGCCAAAACCCGGCGCCTGGACGTGGTCTTCAACAATGCGGGCATCCAGGCCCAGCCTTACAATGCCCATTTGGAACAGGTGGAGCTTTCCAAGATGCGGGACTCCTTCGAGGTCAACACCCTGGGCCCCCTTCGGGTGTCCCGGGCCTTCCTTCCCCTTTTGAGGAATGCCGCCAATCCCCGGATCGCCAACATGACCTCCGGCCTGGCTTCCCTTTCGGGCAAGAACGAGGGAGCCTTCTATCCCTATGGGGTCTCCAAAGCGGGCCTGAACATGCTCACCCGCACCATGGCCTTCGACCTGCAAGCGGAGAAGATCGTAGTGGTCTGCCTGGATCCGGGTTGGGTAAAGACCGACATGGGCGGCCCCAATGCGCCCCTCAAGCCCGAGGAATCGGCCACCGCCATCGCCAAAACGCTCAAGGGCCTGACGATGAAGCAGACTTCCCTCTTTCTTTACAACGACGGGAATCCGCTGAATTGGTAAGCAGGCCGTGGCTTCCAAAAAGGTAAACTAAGGCCATGAAGCCACACTCCTGCCTTTGGCTCGTCCTCTTCTCGGTTGTATTCGCCGCCCAAATCATCCCCCGCCTCGGGGGGGATTCCCTGACCAATGACGAACCCATGGAAATCACGAACGGGTATTTTTACCTGACCCATGGGGACGTGCTTTCCCATTTCAAGCACCCGCCCTTTTCCAAAGCCTTGGAAGCCTTGCCCCTCCTGGCCCTGCGGCTGAAGGAACCCCAGGGGCCGGGCGACGCCATCGACCGCGCTTACGCCTTTTTCTTCCGGGACAATCCCGGCCGGCTCCGGGCCATGACCCTGGGCGGCCGCCTTTCCTCCCTCCTCTTGGGTTGGGGGATCGGGTTCCTCCTCTTCCGGATGCTGAAGGCGGGACCCCTGCCCGTCCTGCTGGCCGCCCTGGGGCTTTGGGCCTTTGACCCGACCCTTTCGGCCTTTTCGGGGCTGGCCATGGCCGATGTCCCTGTCTCCTTTTTCTTTTTGGCGGCCGTGCTGGCCTTCCGGCGGTCTGGTGAACCGGGCTCGCGAAAATTTTCTTTCTTGGCCGGCATCCTTTCCGGCATGGCGGTGACCTGCAAGTTTTCCGCCCTGGTGCTCCTGCCGTTGTTTTTAATTCTGGATTTAATCGCCTTGGTGTGGAAGTCCACACCCCCCTTTGAAAAAGGGGGGCAGGGGGGTATTAGCCGTTATCTACACCAACTGATAAAGCTAACTCCCCCTTATTCCCCCTCTTTCAGAGGGGGAGAAAATAAACACTCAAGTCTTCATGCCTTCATACCTTCTTGGACAAATATTGCTTCCAGGTGGCTTTGGGGCTTGGGCGGATTTGCCCTATGGGTTTTCCTGGTCTACCTTCCTGGTACCCTGCTCCTCCCAGACCATTCTTCGCCCTTCCGTTATTTCTGGGACGGCTTCCAGGACATGGCCCACTATCACGGCCACCCCGTTTATTTCATGGGCCGGGTGGGCCCGGAAAACCACTGGGCCTATTTCCCCGTCGCCTTCTTCCTGAAGAATCCCCTTCCCTTCCTAGGCCTGCTGGTCTTGGGCTTTGTTTTGGCGGCCTCGCGACGTTTGGCCCTTCCCTTGTGGCAATGGGCCCCAGGGCTCCTCTTTTTCGCCGCCATCCTGCCCACGCAGGACTTAGGAATCCGCTACCTGCTTCCGGCCTATCCCTTTTTCATTTTGGTGGCGGCCCGGGCCTTTGGATGGCTTTGGCAAAAGGCGGATTCCAAACCCCTGTGGAAAATAACCCTGATCGGCCTGGCCTTGTCCCAGATGGCCAGCGTGGGGCTCAACTTTCCCCATGCCGTCAGTTACTTCAATGAGACGGTGTCATCCGAAGGCAGGTTTTACTGGCTGGGGGATTCGAACCTGGATATCAGCCAGGACCTGGGCCGTCTTTCCCGACTGGCGCGGGAACAGGATTGGGGCAAGGTCAAGCTGGCCTACCTGGGCGGGGTGGACCCCTCGGCTTACGGGCTGTCCTGGGAACCCTGGCGGGAGGAGGACTTAAAAGCCCCCCGGCCGGGCGAGGTTTACGCGGTGAACGCCAGTTTCTTCCAGTTGGCCCCGGCTTTTTACCCCGAGAGCCTTCCCATCGCCACCGGCTGGCTCAGCCAGGCCGCGCCTTCGGGCAAGGTGGGTGACACCTGGTACTATTACCGCTTTCCCGGCACATCCCAGCCGGACCGGGGAAACATCCTGTCCTCGGTGCCTTACCAACAGCGCCGGGGTTATGTTTCAACCGGTCGATGAACAAGATTTTTTCTTACACCCCCCCTTTGAAAAAGGGGGGCAGGGGGGTATTAGTCTTTTGTGATTGTATGAAGTATTGCCTCTAAAACCGATTCCGTATTCTTCAACACTTGCTGATTGTTAAAACGGAGTACTTTTAATCCACGTCCTTTTAAAAAAGCGTCTCGGTCAATGTCTTTTTTCTTCTTTTCTCCGTGAAAATGCTGCCCACCATCAATTTCAATGACCAATGAAGCTTCTCGGCAGTAAAAATCCACAATGTATTCACCGATTATTCTTTGTCGATAAAAACAATATCCAGAAAGCTGCTTACGTCGAAGCCTAAACCAAAGAAGGCGTTCTGCATCCGTCATGGCATGTCGGAGTTTCTGGGCAACTTGGGTCATGCCTCTTCGATAGGGCAACACCTAATACCCCCCTGCCCCCCCTTTTTCAAAGGGGGGAATAACTATTAACAAATCGCCTAAAACGTCCCCTGTAAACCGCCCTCGAAATACCGTCCCGGCAGGGGGATGCCCTGGAACGAAGCCATCTGGGAATTCAGCACGTTCTCCACGTTGAGGAACCCCTTCAGGTGGTCCGAGACCTTGTACTTGACCTCCAGCCCCATGTTCCAATAGTCGGTGGGCGGCGCGGGCTTTCCCAGGTCGGTCAGATATAGGACATCCACGGGATTGCGGTCCACATAGCGGGCCTCGACGCCCAAGGACCACTCCTTCTCCGGTTTCACTTCCACGCCGCCCGCCAGCTTCAGGCGCAGGCGTCCCTGGACGGCGTTGCCGTCCTGGTCCGTGGCGCTGATCCAGGTGGCTGAAAAATGGGGCTCCAGCCAGTCGGCCAGGGACACTTGGAGACTGTCCTCGGTGCCGATAAAGAGGGCCTGGGATAGGTTGACGTAGGTCCAAAAATTGTCCCTGGGGTCCACGGCGGGGTTGATGAGGTTTTGGTAGAAATTGGCGAAGCCGGACAGTTGCAGCGACAGCGTCCCAATCTTGCCGTCGACCCCCACCTCGGTGTCGACACATTGTTCCGGCAACAGGGTCGGGTTGCCCTTGTCCCCCGCCCAAACCGAGGCGAAAGGCGAGGCGCTGAACTGGGCCTGAAGGTCCGGCGGAAGGGCCGTGAAACTCGTATAAGGAAGGTAAAGCTCATCGAAGCTGGGAAGCTTGGTGCCCTTCCCCGCCCCCGCGTGGAACTGCCAGTCGGCCGCGGGTGAAAAGACCAGTGTCCCCGTGGGGTTGTCCACGACGTTATTGGCGCTGTAGGTCTCCAGACGGTCGGACAGGTCCAGGTGCAGGTCCTCGGCGAACTTAAGGGTTCCCGAGGCCACAAAGGCGGTCGTCCAGCGCGAATAATTGCCGTAGAGACCGCTCCAAATCTGCTCATTGTGCCCGTCGGCGCCCAGGGTCAATTGGGTCAGGAAGTTGTCGAAGGATCCCGAAAAATACGCTTGCTCGGCGTAATCCAGGTACTGGTTGCGGTAGGGCTCGTAGACGCCCGAGGTGGGGTCCGCCCCGATGGGGTTGGACCTCAGGACGTCCGAATAGTTGCCCGAAAGGGAGAGCACCATGCGCCATCCCCCCAATTGTTGTTCCGTTTTCAGGAGGCTTTGTACTCCCCAGGCGTCCTGCCGCCCGTCCAGGTCGTACTGGTCGGTCCCCGCCGCGATCACGTTGTCCGCGTCGGGCGCGCTGCCCAACTGGCGGAAGAAGCCGGTGGAAAGGCCGATCTCCCCCCCGCCCGTCTGCCACAAGGCGCTGTGGCCCACGTCCCAATGGGTTTCGTCGGTGAAGCCGTAGGTGATGCCGCTGCTGGGGTCCACCACGGGGGGCAGGTAGCCGTCGGTGGTGGACCAACTGCCGCTCAAGGTGTTTTGGAAAGCCTTATCGCCGAAGGCGGGCGTCTGCGCCTGGAACTGGTAGGTGTTGAAGTCGCCCCCGCCGGCCGAAAAGTCGCCGGTGGCTTCCCCGGGCTTGCGGGTGACGATGTTGATGAGCCCCCCCAGGGCATCCGAGCCGTAGGCGAGGGCCTGGGGGCCTTCGATGATTTCCACCTTTTCGATGTTCTCCGTGGGGAGGGTGCCCAGGTTGAAACTCTCCGGAACCCGCTGGCCGTTGACCAGGACCACCGTTTCCCGGAAAGACTGGCCCCGGATGGAAAGGGTGTTCCAGGCTTTGCCCATGCCTTCCCCCTGGGTTTCCACGCCGGACTGCTCGTCCAAGGCCATCCCCAGGTTGCCTGTATCGCGGATAGTTTGGATGTCGTCACCCGACAATTCCTTCACCGCCAGGCCGACCGGATTTCCCTGAACCACGATTTCTTCCAGGGTGACGGGCTGGGCCTGGGTCGCTTCCAGGACGGGGCTGGGAGTGGCTTCCTGCGCGAAAAGAGGTGCAACTAAAAACAAACCCATTGCCAGGGCGAAGAATTTCATGGAAATCCTTTCAAAAAAATTCATCGGATCATTTAATTCAAAAGGCTGAAAAAATCTTTGGGCCACAGATGCATGGGATTCATGGGATAAACCAAAACTGAAATTATTTTACTAAAGGTTTTCGTTCGCGCCTTTGACTAATCCCATTTATCCCATATATCTGTGGCCAAAGCCTTGTGAACCTCTATTGTTTTTGCTTTCTTGGCGGCATTGGCGTCTTGGCGGTGAAAATCGTTTTTGTTTTGGGTTTTTGCTGGATGTTCCTAATGGTGCAGGTAGATCTTGCCTATCTTCTGTCCGCTACTGGCCTGGATCACATAGATGTAAATCCCGCTGGCCAGTGCCTGGCCATTCTGGTTCCTCGGCGTCCAGTTGAACCGGTTCTCACCCTCCGCCCCTTCCAGGGTAGTGCCGTAAATCCTCTCCCCTGCCAAATCGTAAACCGAAAGGGCCACTTGGTCCGGCGAAGGCAGGTTGACCCCGAATTGGACCGGGGATTGACCGTCGGTGACATTGGGCTCGGCGGCGGCGGCGAAATTCGCCACGGGCGTTGGGGTTAAGGTGATGGTAGGGGTCAAGGTAGGCGTGCCCGTCAGGGTGGGGGTTCCAGTGGGCGTGGGGGTGTTGGTGATGGTGGCAGTCGCAGTTTTCGTCGCTGTGGCGGTGGGGGTTCCGGTTAAAGTGGGCGTGGAGGTCACGGTGGGCGTGGCCGTGGGGGGACAGCTGGAGTCCAGCGGGCAGATGGTCCAGGCGCCCCGGCCGTGGGTTCCGGCCACGATCATCCGTGGACAGGTGGTGGACATCTTGATCGTCAGCACGGTCGAATCAGGCAGCGCCGTTCCCATCTGGGCCCAGCTGGTGGAAGCCCCATTGACCGCCTGGGTCGCGAAGACCCCCACGTCCGTGGCCACATAAAGATCCCCGGGGAATTGGGGATCCACCAACAGCCAGTTGACCGGGGCGTCGGGCAGGTTGCCGGTGATATCCGTCCAGCTGGCCCCATTATTGGTGCTTTGATAAACGTGGCCGGACCCCAGGGAGCCCACGAAGCCCTGCACCCCCACGTAAACCGTGGCCGGGCTGGTGGGGTCGATGGCCAGGCCCTGGATGGGGCTGCCGGTGGGAAGGCCGGCCGAAACGTTGCTCCAGGTGGAGCCGCCGTTGTTGGTGTAGACCCCATAAATCGTCGTACTACTGTCGAAGGTGGTCGCGTAAATATCGGAAAGATTAGTTGGCGCAGCTTGAAGAGACAGAATGATGCCATTATTGCTCCCCGTGACATAAGTTCCGATGGGATTCCATCCGTGGCCATCCGAACTGGGGACGCCGGGACCTTTCCAGACATGGGAAGTTCCTAAGATGACCGAAACAGGCGAGCCCGGGAGAACTTCATAAGGAACCAGAACACTGGAGTTGTCCAGAGTAATGGGACCCGAAGTGATAACACCATTCTGGAAATTATCCGCCCCATAGTTATCCGACCTAAAAAGCCCAATCCCAAAATTCTCATCGTAAAACTGCCCCAATACGGAGGGGCTGGCGTCGTTGTAGCCCCCATCGCCGCCGTCCAGCAGGGTCCAATTGAGTCCGCTGTTGCCGTGGTTGAGGGCCGTGCCGTTGTCCTGGGACCCGCCGATGAACTTCCCCGCCGCCGAGGGGTCGGGGCTGACGCTGTAAAACTGGATCGTCCCCAGGTTGTTGTTCAGGTTGGTAAAGGAACCGCCGTTATTGGTAGTACACCAGACCCCGCCGTCGTTGCCGATGTACCAGGTGTCGCTGTTGACGAAGGCGATGGCGTGTTGGTCGGGATGGCTGAAAGCCGTGGGGCCCGTTTTTAAATAAGCATTAGTCAGGTTTTTCCAGCTGCTAGAACTGGCCACCGGGGATCGGGCAATAAAGGCATCGATGCCACCGACGATGAGCGAAACCGATCCGGCTGGCGCCGCCACATACTGGTCATAGGTACCTTGTGGACCTCCACATTCTTCAAAAAGATTTTCAAGAATTGTAGTCGGATAATTTTGGCAGGGTGATCCTGGTACAGGGAGGCTAATCGAGGTCCAGGTGTGGCCACCGTCCGTAGATTGGGAAAAACCCGTATCTCCAGAGCCTGCCGTAGCGGGTTCATCATTTGTATCGGCGATCAAACACCATAACGTCGATCCGCGAGAAGCCAAAGAAGCGCGGGCAAAATCGGTAACGAGATTTCCAAAAGCGTTAACTGCAGCGGTAACTGGAGCGCCGCTAGGAAAGGGTGAAGGCAATTGTGTCCAGCTGGCGCCGTGATTCAGAGAGTAATAAATTCCTTGAGCCCGGACCGCTGCGTAGAAGGTGGCGCTGCCGTCATAAACGATGTCAGTAAAGGAATGGCCCGTGATGGCCTGCCCGCCGCCGATGACCGTTGTCACCTGGTTCCAAGTAGCGCCGCTGTCGGTGGAGCGGTAGAGCCCTTGCTGGTTGACCGTCAGGCCGTTGTCGCAGCAGGCCGTCCCCACCATGGCCGCCAGGACCGTCGCCGGGTTGGAAGGGTCCACCAGGATCTTCGAACATCCCATCCCCAGGAAAGGAATGGCCCCGCTGTTGGCGGTGGAAACCAAGTTCCAGGTCGATCCCCCGTCGGGGGACTCCAGGATGCCTACCCCATAATAAGAATCCCCGTCCATATTCTGTTCGCCCGTACCGATGTAGATTGCCGGCGGGTTGGTAGAAGTATCCAAAGCCACCGCGCCCATGGCCAGGCTCTGGTCGGCGGGGCCGATGAAGGTGAAGGATGGGGACCCTGAAAGGCCGTTGGTGGTCTTCCACAAACCGCCATAGGCGGCACCGACATAAAGGGTATTCCCGCTGGGGTCGTTGGTAAGGTCCAAGGCCAGACTCGTCACACGGCCCGAGACGTTTCCATATAGATAGGCCGTAGTGTTGTCCACGTTGTCGGCCTCGGGAGAAGGGCCCACTTCAGTCCAATCGCAGGAAGATCCTAACCGGGGTACAGGCGAAGAAGGTTTCAGACCGAGGGCCTGAGGGTTTCCGCCCCCTCTTACCATCGGCATTTTCAAGGCGTGCTGTTTGGCTTCAAAGCGGTGGGCCGCGGCGGGGCGGCCGTCACGGGTTTTACGGCCGCGCATGAACATCTGTTCCCAAAGCTTGGGATAGAGGGCGTCGTTACCCCCTCCCTTTCCTTCCCGCTCCACCCTCTCTCGTTTTTCCCCAGGACCCATCCAATGGGCCGTCGCCCATACCGCAGGCACGGTAAAGGAAAGGAAAATAACGGCATAAAAGCGGAAGGAACCGGACTTGGAGGTCATTGGAATTTGACTATACCATCAAACAAAGCTGATTTCATGGGGAGGGTTCCTCCCCCTTTTTAGCGCTTCAGAAGGATCTTGCCCATTTTTTGGTCCGTGCCAGCCTGGACCCTATAAATATAGAGGCCGCTCGAGAGCGTCTTTCCTTGCTGGTTTTTCCCATTCCAAACGATCAGGTTGATCCCCGCCGTCCCTTCTTCGGTGGCGCCGTAAACCCTCTCCCCCGCCAGGTCGTAGACCGAAAGAATGATGACCTCAGGTCCGGGAAGGTTCACCCGGAATTGGAAGGGCCCCGGCCCGACGTTGGGGATGACCACAACGGAGAATCCGGAGGAAGGCGCGGGTGTAAAAGAAGGGGTAAAAGTAGAAAGGTTGAAAGGTGTAAAGGTCGCAGAAGCGGTCGATGTAGGTGTGGGAGAAGGTGTAAAAGTGAAAATGTGTGAAGGTGTGAATGTCGGTGAAGAAGAAGGTGTATTGGATGCCGTTAATGTGGGCGTCCAAGTCGAAGTGGATGAAGAAGTAAGGGTTGGCGTCAAAGTGGCCGTCCAGCTAGGTGTAGAAGTGGGACTTGAAGTGGTCGTCGACGTAGCCGATGACGTGGCGGTAGCCGTGTTTGTCGACGTTACCGTCCGCGTGGCCGTAGGGGTCGGCGTCAAGGTCGGCGTGGCGGTGGTGGTGGAAGTGGGGCTCGAAGTGGGGGTGGAAGTCGTCGACGAAGAGGCGGTCGGAGTGGCCGTTGAGGTCGTCGTCGAAGTGGGAGTTTTCGTGGACGTGTTCACCGCCGTATCGCTGGGTGTGGCGCTGGCCGAGGACGTGGGGGTAGAGGTGGCGGACGGGGTGGGGGTGGGACTGGCCGTCGTGGTAGCCGTCAAGGTGGGGGTGCCCGAAGGAGTACTTGACGGCGTCCAGCTTGATGTAAATGAAGCTGTCGGTGTGCTGGAGGCTGTTGCGCTAGCCGTCAACGTAGAAGTGGCGGTCGAAGTCGGCGTGCGGCTCGCGGTGAGGGACGGGGTCCAGCTCATGGTCAAGGAGGCCGTTGGGGTGCTGGAGGCTGTTGCACTGGGCGTCCAACTGGGGGTTAAAGACGCCGTCGGCGTCGCCGACGACGTGGCCGTACTGGACGGCGTAAAGCTTGGCGTGGAAGTGCCGGAGGCAGTGGGGGTGCCCGAAGGAGTACTTGACGGCGTCCAGCTTGGTGTAAATGAAGCTGTCGGTGTGCTGGAGGCTGTTGCGCTAGCCGTCAACGTAGAAGTGGCCGTTGACGTAGCCGTACCCGTCGGCGTGCTGGACGGCGTCGCGCTGGACGTGGGCGTGGAGGAAGGGGTTCCACTGGGAGTGAAGCTGGCCGACGAGGTGGGGGTGGAAGTCGGGCTGCTGGTGGCCGTGGGCGTCAAGCTGGCCGAAGGGGTCGTAGTGGCCGTGGAAGTGGGTGTCGAACTGGGCGTCAGGCTCGCCGTGGGGGAAACCGTGGAACTGGCCGTCGCGGAGGGCGTGGCGCTGGCCGTCCCGGTCGGCGTCAGGGAAACCGTCGACGTCGCCGACGACGTTGCCGTTTTTGTCGGCGTCGAAGTCGGGGAGGATGTCGCGCTGGCCGTCACGGTAAAGCTGGGAGTGGACGTTGGGGTCCGGATGGCCGTTTTCGTGGGCGTACGGCTGGCCGTTACGGTAGCGGTGAAGGCCCCGGTCGGGGTGGGCGTGGAAGTGGAGATGGTGCCCACCAGGTCGTTGATGAGCGGCTGGCCCTTTGGGCTTCCCCATCCGGTGGCCAGGTCAAACCCGATCGTCGCCGGGAACTGGGTGGAGGTGCCGTTATTGCCCGTGGTGATGTCGTGGAAATCCGTAGTGTAATTGGGGCCTTTGGCGATGGCGTAAAGGGAGGGATTGGCGAAACCCACCGGGCCCAGGCCCGAAGCGGCGGCCTGCTGATTGACCAGGGCCATGAAGGCGGCCCAGAGCGGGGTGGCGGCGCTGGTGCCGCCCACGCTGTCCTGCCCCGTGCAGTCGAAGACGTAGCACTGCAGGCCCACGCAGGAAACGTCGGGGATGTTGCGGAAAACGGTGGATCCCTTGTTGGCCGTCATGCTGATCCCCACCTGGTAACCGGGGATGCTGTCGCCCGTATTAGTGCCTTGAAGGATCCCGCCGGTGGATTGCCAGCCCGCCGATTTGGGCACGGGCACTTCCGCCGACCAATTGGCGCCCGTTCCGGTCATGGTCAACTCATTGGCGCCCACCTCGGTTTGGGTGACCAGGCTGTCGTTCTCCAGGCTGGTCTGTCCGTAAGGCGGGTCGCCGATAAAACCCCCGACCCCCTTGGAACTGCCGTCCCCCGAGGCCAGGAAATAGGACTGCCCCTGGGCCGCGAACTCCGCCAGGATGGAATTCTGCGCCGTGCGGTCGGCGTTGGTCAACGACCATCCCCAGGAACAGCTGATCTGCCGGGCGTTGTCGTCCGAGGCGATGCGGCTGAGCACGTTCGTGGGGACGTCCCCCATATAAACCACCACCTGGCTCAAGCCCGGCGCCATGGCCATGGCCACTTCCATGTCCAGGGCCACTTCGATTTCGGGGAAGCCGTCGGCGGCCGTGCAGTCGATGGCGGTCGTGGAGGTTTCACTGTCCAGGTAGACGTTGGAGACCGGCACGTTTAAGGGCGGGTTGCATTGGCCCTCATAGGTGGTGACGTCGCTGGGGGTGTAGACGGTGAATTCCACCAGGTCCAGGCTTTGCCCCGCGCCCGTCAGCGTGGTGCCGGACGCGTAGGCGTTGCGGTAGTCGTTGCCGATGAAGGTGCTGGTGCCGGCCACCACCGGCCCCGATCCCCCGGCCCGGGGGGAGGCCCCCCCGGCGAAGGCCGTGGTCTTATGGAGCCGGGGCCGGGGCGCCTCTTCGTTGTCCAGGCCCGCCACCTGCACGACCGGCACGTCGGTGTCCAGCGACGGCTGGCGGTCGGGCCCGAAAAAGACGCTGCCGTCGAAGCGCCGGTAGTCGTGGATCTCGACATGGAAGGCCTTTTCCACGTCCGATGACTTCCCTTCCACACCCAAGGCCAGGTGGTTGGTGAAGGCCCCCGTCACCTTCAGGCCGTGGGTGGCGGCGAAATCCTGGATGGCCGCGTAATCCGATTCGGTGGCCCCGAACCTTTGGGCGAACTCGGCGGGGGAAAGAAAATGCCGGTAAAGGGGGCTGTGAGGGTCGTAAAGCCCCTGAAGCAGTTCGTCCAAGGCCTGTTGGTTGTGAAGAGGCAGGACAATGGAAAGCCGGAGGGTCGAATCACCCCGATGGCGTCCCAGCCAGGCGCTTCCGGAAGCGGCGAAGGTCCGATGGCCTTGGAGTTGCTGCCGCCCGGCCGTTTGGGAATAGGCCGCGCCCGAAAGAAGGAAGGCCGCCACAAGAACCGTCCACTCCGGGCAAAAAAATCGTTTTTTAAGGGAACCGCTTTTCATAGGGTGGCAATGTTATAAGCCCACCCCCGGCCAAAGGGAAGCTTCGGAAAGGACCCTTTCGAACCAACGGTTACCCGCCGAGGTTTCTCGGTTTAATTGAAAGAGGATGTGATTCCAAAAACGATGAAAGTTAAATGAATTCCACAACCTTAATGAATCTCAGGTGGTATCCCCTTCCCCCTCTGAAAGAGGGGGAACAAGGGGGAGTTAGACTTTTGGGTGGTATGAAAAACTTCTAATACCCCCCTCCCCCTTTTTCAAAGGGGGCTTTTATCTAAACACCTACACCACCGAGCCTTACCGAAGGATGAGTAGCTTGAGAAGAATCCGCCCTTGGGGCGTTTTGACCGCCAGGTAATAAAGCCCGTCGGCCAGGGGGACCCCCGCCTTGTCCGTCAGTGGAAGCGCGATGTCGCTGGGGCCCGGGGGAAGGTTCACCGCGGTCACCGTGTTCACCTTCCGGAAGGCGGTCGTATAAACCGTTACGGTCACTTCATCCGCCGGAGCGGGCAGGGTCACCCGCAAGGTGACCGGCCCGGGGCCGAAGACCGGATTGGGGAAAAGGACCACCGTCGGCTGGCCCAGGGGAGCGGAAGTCGGGGAAGGCGAGAAGGTGGCCGTACCCAAGGGGGTCCGCGTGGGTGAGGCGGTCGGGGTGGCCGTCACGGTGAGGGAAACCGTGGCGGTTGCCGTATGCGTCAGCGTTGGCGTCGCCGTCGAACTGGGACTGGGGGAAGGGGTGGCCGAGGGCGAAAGCGTAGCGGTGGGGCTGGGGGTGGAGGTTGGGCTACCCGAAGGAGTGCTTGACGGCGTAGCCGTCAACGTATTCGTGGCCGTCGCCGCACCCGTCGAAGTGGCGGTGGCGGAGGCGGTAAAGCTGGGGCTGGCCGTGGGGGTGCCGGAGGGCGTGGCGGTCATCGTGCGGGTTGGCGTCAAGGTAACGGTCGGGGTTGGGGTTTCAGTGGCCGTTGACGTGGGCGTATTCGTCGGCGTCAAGGTTGCCGTGTTGGCGCCTGTGGGGGTTGCCGTGGCGCTGGGAGTAGAGGTGGGGCTGCTGGTGGATGTACCGGAAGGCGTGGCCGTCTTCGTGGCCGTCGGCGAGGAGGTCACGGTGGCCGTGGGAGTCGTCGTGGCGCTGGACGTCGCTGTTCGCGAAGCAGTACTTGACGGCGTAGCCGTCAATGTATTAGACGGGGTTCCGGTGGCCGTTAAAGTCGGGGTTCCTGTCGGGGTGGAACTGGCCGTGGGCGTGGCCGTGCCGGTCGGCGTCATCGTCGCTGTCTTCGTAGGTGTGGCCGAAGCCGTGGCACTGGGCGTGAAGCTGCGGGTAGGACTGGGGGTGCTGCTGGGCGTCGAGGTGGTGGTGTTGGTGGGGGTGGAGGTGAAAGTGGAGGTCGCGCCGGTCCCACAGCCGCTGTTGACCGCCACCGAGAAGGAATTGCTGGTGAAGGGCGCGCCGCCCGTCCTGAATTCGTTGCCGGCTTCGACGGCCGCCAGGTACCAGGCAGTGTTGATATAGCCGCGCGACACCGAATCGTTGAAGAAATTCAGGAGGTTGAGGTTGGAGACCGAGGTGACGTTGCCGGAGATGACATAGGCGATGTAGTTCCAGCCGATATTCCCCTCATAGATGTTGAAGGTATAGCCGTCGATGGAGACGTTGGACGCCTTCAAGGTCCCGGCCGGTCCCGGGTTGCCGGTGGTGTTGAGCCAGATCATGAGCTCGGCCCCGCCGCCGTAGCCCCCGCTGGTATTGGTGGTCGTGGAAAACCAGATGTCGTAGGCGATGTCGTATTGCCCGGTGGTCGTGGGCGTGAAATCCCAGCTGGAAGTGGCGCAAGTGACCGCGCTCAGGAGCATGGGCAGGTTGGTGCCGGGGCTGCAGGCGCCGTAATGGCAGCCGTAATAAATGGCGGGATAGCTGGCCACATTGGGGTCGCAATTGGCCGTGAATTGGGTAACCCCGAAGGCGCCCGTGGAGGTGTTGACCGTCACGCACTGGCTTCCACCGCAGCCGCCTTGATTCCAATAGTTGGTCATGACGGTGTAATTGCCGATGTTCCAGCTTTGATATTGGGCGCAGGAAGAGGCGCTTTGGGCCAGGACCTGCCCCGCGGCTCCCAAGAGAAGGAGGGAAAGGAACGCGAATAAGGAAGTTGGAAGGTATCGGTTTCGCAAGGCTTGTTCTCTTTCGGAAATCCGGCAAAAAAACGTTTTTTGCCCGGGTCATAGTTCTTCCTCGAATAAACGGCGCCGCACGGACGCCTTATCCCGAATTGTATCACTGAAATTTCATCCGGATGTGGACGGGATGGACTTGAACCGGTTTCTTTTCGGGGATTTTTAAAATGAAACTAAAGGGCTTTCATCAAGAGATTTCGCGTGAAGTCCGGAAAAAAACGAAATGCCAAAAAATTCAGGCTAACTAGCGGTGATTCAATGAGAGTGAAGTTTATTGCGGCTTTAAACTAAAAGGCAATTTTGCCACAGATGCATGGGATTCATGGGATGGCTCAAAACCAAAAGCAACAAATTGATACAACTTCATTTTTGAAAAAAGGATGTCGGTGGATCTTTTGTCTA
>JAJPJW010000196.1 GCA_021324075.1 Pseudomonadota bacterium
CACCTTGGGCTGGCCGGAGGCGGCTCCCTTCGACGCGATCCTGGTGACCGCCGGGAGTCCGCGGGTCCCCGAGGCGCTGTTAAGGCAACTCAAACCCGGGGGCGTCCTGATGATCCCCTTGGGAAAACGCGAGGAGCAGAAACTCCTTCGCATCGTAAAAAATCCGGGAGGGCATTTGCAGGAGAAGGAACTTTTTCCGGTCCGGTTCGTGCCCCTGATCGGCGCCGAAGGCTGGGAAGCCTGAGGATGCTATCGATGGGCCTCCCGGGGGCCATCCCGAAGGCCTTGGTGGGCGGGATTCCGCGCATTATCGGCCCCGAGGGCGCAGGATTTGGGGGGTTACAACCAAACCATTAGTTAGTGTAGGATTCTCCCAGGTTTTTATCCAAACCTCTAAAGGGGATTCCATGAAGAACAACCTGCGATTTATCCCGATTCTCATCCTGTTGATGGCCGGTTCCCTCGGTTGTCCCGGCAAGAATTCCCCCACTTCGTCGGGGGGCGGTTCCACGGCCACCGACACCTCCACTCCCACCGTGACGGGGACGCTGCCCACGGCCACGTCCACCGCCACAGCCACCGCCACCGGCACCCCCACCCATACGGGGACCCCGACTTCCACCGGCACTCCCACGTCCAGTCCGACGCTTACCGCCAGTTCTACCAGCACCTCTTCCCCGACTTTCACGGCGACTTCCACGTTCACGGCCACCTTTCCCTCAACGGCCACCCGCACGGCCACCAATAGCCCGACCCTTACGGTGAGCGCGACCCCCACCAATACCTTCCCGACTTCCACCCCCACGTCCACGGCCACCTCGACGACGACCTCCACGGCCACCCGCACGGCCACGAATACCGCCACCCCGACCATCACTTCCACGCCCACAGCCACGATCGCCTATTCCACGAGCTTTGGAAGCGCCAGCCTTAGCAGCCCCCTCCACATCGTGGCCGTCGGTTCCAGCCCGGTAAGCTTGTTCGTGACGGATACTACCCTGAACAAGGTGGTCGTCTTGAACGGCGGTACGGGGGCCCTGATCACCTCCTTTTCCACCCTCCACCTTCCCCAGGGAATCGCCGCCAACAGCGCCGGCACGACCCTCTACGTGATGGAGGAAGCGTCGGGAACCGCTTCCTATGTCGAATATTACACGGCGGCGGGTGTGCGGCAGACCGGGCTGGAGTCCCTGACCGGAAACCCCATCGGTATCGACGTGGCCCTGGATTCCTCGGCGGGGAAGCTTTACGCCCTCTGTGAGAACACCGGGGGGACGAACCATGACCAAGTGGTGGTCTTCAATGTGGGCAGCACGTCCATCTCCACCGAGTTCAACCTCAATGCGGCCCTCACCTATGACCTGACGGGCATCGCCCTGGATTCCACCAACGTCTATATTTCCACGGACCTGGGCTATGTCACCTGGTACACCAAGGCGGGGGCGGCGGGCAGCCAGTTCAACGTCGCTTCCGGTTCCACCGCGGAGGACGTGAAACCCGACGGATCGGGTAATTTCCTCATCCCGGTCAACATTTTCCCGGGCAGCTACGTCCAAAAGGTGAATTCCAGCTTCTCGGCGGTCGCGCAGTTCGGCAACGGCCAGTTCAACACGGCCCAACCGGCGGGCGTGGCGGTGGATTCCTCGGGGAATATTTATGTGGTCGATACGACCAACCACCAGATCGTCAAATACCTTCCCTGACGGCCTTGAGAATCCAAAACCGGATTAAGGCAAGGCCGGTTTGAGGGGGAGGGGGCCGAAGGCCGTGGCCGGCACGACTTCCCAGTTATCCGCCCCGGTTTTTTTCCAGATCAGGCTCAGGGCGAGGGTGTCGCCCGAGTCTTTTTCGAAATCCAACTTGAGTTGGTGCGGTCCCGCCGCCAGGCGCAGGGGCTTCTCCCACGCCACCTCTTTTCTATCCAGCTTCAATTGGACCAGATCGGTTGTCAGGACCTGGAACTGATAATCACCCGTTTTCGGAATGTCAAGGGTCCCCGTCCAGCGGATGCGGAAAGGCGGCGGCTGGGTAAAGGGGAAGTCGAACTTCGAGGTGAAGTTTAAGACAGGATCTGATTGGATGATGACGGGTTTGGAATCCCAGTTCGATGAACTTATATAAATGCCGTCAAGCCCCCTGCGCCATGGCTTGGCTTCCAACAGCCATTTTTTTTGAATAATGCATTCGTAATCCCAAACGCCCAATTTTTCATCTTTGACAACCTTCATTTCTGGAAAAAGAGAATTTAAAAAATCCACCCAGCCTGACTTTTGCGGATTCAAGAAGACAAATGCGAGCTTATCTTTCGAAACCCTATTTTGAACCCAATCTTGAATATTCATCGGTAAAACATCCTGGCGATCGGGATAGGAAAGGAACGCGATGGTATGTTCCCCAAAATAAGAAGGGTCAATGAAGTAATGTTGAAGCGGGGGAAGTGATTTCTCATAGACTTCAATATTGCGTCCGATATGGTTTTCTTCCAAACCAAAGGCTTCATGGCACTGGGGGTCTCGGGCTTGGATAACGAAATAGGCGTAGGCATTCTGGGCCGCCATCGCCGCCAATACCAAGATCCCGATCATCGCGGGGATAAGGGACTTCTTGAAGGAAGCTTGGGCTTGGTCCCAGAAAAAAGCAAAGGCGGTTGCCGCGAAATAAGCCACGAAAGGCGTGAGGGATACCAGCCGGTTGGAATGGGCGGGGTCGGTGGATAAAAGGCCGGTCAAGAGCATCACCCCGAAGCCCAGGAACGGGACCAATCCCGCCGGTTCCTTGCGTTTTCGCCAAGCCAGGAAAAGCCCAAGAATGAAAAAGACCGCCGTCCCATCGTCCAGCATCCGATGATCGGGGATGTTATGCCGGGGATTGGGGTCCCCGGAGCGGTTGAACATGAGCAGGGTCCCAGTCCAGACGTCCCACAGGGGTTTTAGGCTATGTTCCTGGACGATCTTCGTCCCAATGAACAAATCGGCTTCCCGGTGGCCCAGGATCCCCCTTTGGGCCATGACCGTTAAGAGCGGCAATATCAAAAGAAGGACCACCGCAAAGTAAGCCAGGTAAGGTTTGAGGGAACGGTTCTTCTTTTTTTCACTCCAGTACTCAAAATGGGCGATAGCGGCCATGAGCAAGGGAACGATCTTGAAGGCTTGATAGGTATAGAACCCGACCCCGACGAATAAGGCTGAAAGAAGCAGGGCCCATTTCTTCCGGCTTTGGACCCAATAGGTCCAAAAGGCCAGGGCTCCGAAAAGATAAAAAGGCACCTGGATGCTGGGATAGCCGTTGCGGGTCTCGATCCAGTTCCAGCGCATGACGGCCAGGATGAAGAGGGCCAGGAGGGCCGTGCGCGGCCCCGCCCATTGGCGGATCGTCCAATAAACAAGTGGAAAGGCCGCCAGGGAAAGCAGGATGAAAAAAAGGTGGAAGGTGAAATAGGAGGACCCGACGAGCCCGAACCAGGCCGCCAACTGGTAGAAAAGCAGGAGTTCGGGCACCTGGTAGTCGAAGACCTCGCCGAAGGGCCGCCAGCCCTCGTGCAGGATGCGCAGGGCGCAAAGGCCGGTCAGGCCCTGGTCGGTATGCATCCCAGCCGGAAGGGAATCGATCGCATAAGCCCGGAAGAATCCCGCCAGCAAGAGGACCAAGAGAAACAGGGAAAGCTCCCACTGGAAGGGAAGGGGCTTGGAACCTTTTGTTATTTCGGACTTAGCCAGGGAGGGATTCCAAAGCGCCAGGGCGCCGGCAAACAAGAGAAGGCCCGGGAAAAGGGTCCAGGCTTGGCCCGCTTGGGCGAGGAAAAACTGCCCGGAGACGGACAATAAAAGAACCCTCCAGGGAAAAGAGGGATGTCGGGTGGAAGGAGAATGGGGCAATGCAACCTCGCGGGCCGTCTCACCTGCCCGGTTATCATACTTCAAAGCCGGGAAGCGGTGCCCATTTCCAAGATGAACGGGAAAGATCAACCTGTTAGGATAAGCCGAAATTCACCTTAAGGATCCGTTCTTGAAAACCGCTTCCTGGCTTTTGAGCCTCCTGCTGGCCGGGCTCCTGCTTTACGCCTTCGCCCAGGCCCCGGCAAGGGATGGGCTCCTGTCCCTCCACGTGGCCAGCCGCTACCAGCAGCGCTCCGAAGCGGAAACGGGCATCCATTCCAAAGCCGGGGCGGTCGCGGTGGACTACCGCTCCATGGACCTGCTTTCGGCCGCCGCCCTTCTTTTTACCGCGGCCCTCTGCGTCCTGTTGTTTTTCAGCCACCCGCCCCGCGCCTTGGACCCTGCTCCCGCCCTGCTGCTGGTCCTCCTGGGCTTGTTGTTGGCCCTTGGAACGGGCAGTTTCTGCGCAGCAAACGGAAGCAATTTCCTGGATTACGAAGGCCTGGCGTCCTGGACCGGACCCTGGAGGGCCCGGCCCGAGGGCGCCTGGGCCCTCTTGGGCGGGGCCTTGGCCACCCTGGGCGGGTTTTTATTGATCGTGGTGCGGTGTCTGCGCACCCCGGGAGGTTCCGGTGGGCGTTGACCTTGGCAATGCCTTTCACTATTTCATTCCGTTCCTTCTTTGCCTCATCGGTTTCCACGGCGTCCTGTTCCACGCCTCGCCCTGGGGAAAAACGGGCGCCTGGTGCTCCTTCCAACTGGGACTGGCGGTATTTCTCCTGCAATTGGCCTCCCCCTCCAATCCCCTTCCACTGGCCCTGGCCTGGTTGGTCCTGGCGGTGACCGCCGCCCTGGGAATCCTGTTGGCCCTCTTCTGCGTGAAATGGGGCGGCCGGCCCAAGTTTTCCGAAGGCGGGAAAACTTCCAAGCGGGGTTCCCGGTGAAAAACCACCTGCCCGCCCTGCTCCTCATCCTGCCCCTGGCCGGAGCCTGGCTCAGCTTCCTACTGGGTTTTCTTTCCCATCGGTTATCGCGGCTCACCGCCTTCCTGGCGCTGCTTCTCACTTTTTATGGGACCGCCACTTCCATCCCCCAGGTTTTAAAAGAGGGTCCGTGGCATTACTTCCTGGGCGGCTGGGCGCCGCCTTGGGGCATCGAACTGGTGATCACCCCCTTTTCCGCCTTCCTGGCCTGCTTCCTCCTGCTCATGGCCCTGGCGGCCTTGTCCACCCTGGGGTCCTTCAGCCTGGTCGCGGGCCTTTTGAAAAGCCGTGAATCCCTCGGCGGCGCCCTTTTGCTGGCCGGGACTTCGGCCTTTTTGGCCCTGCTTTGGGTAAGGGACGGGTTTACCCTTTATTTGTTCCTCCAAATCGCCGTCGTCGCGGCCACTGGACTGTTGGTTTGCACCATCCGCCAGGGCTGGCCGGACGGCTTCCACTTCCTTTTAGGAGGCAGCCTGGGAGCCTCCCTCTTCCTGGCGGGGATTCTTTTCCTTTATTCGGTGACGGGGACCCTGCACTTGGACGACCTGCTGGCCCAGCTTTTCATCGCCAAAAACTTCCCCATGGCCCTTACGGCCGGGATACTGCTGGTGGGGGGCATGGGGTTCCTTTTCAGTTTTCCCTCGCCTTATTTCTTCAGCCGGCTGCTCAACCTGGCGCCGCCCTTCCTCTTGGGGCTTCTTTCCTCCGTGATGGTCCGGGTCGCGGCCTATGTTTTGTTCCTTTTCCTCTTTTTCGTATTGGACGTTCCGGGCCTGGCCCAGCCTTCGTGGCTGACGGGATCAGCCTATCTCCTGACCCTGGTGTTCCTTTTTGATTTTTTCATGGCGGCCCGTCAGAAAGACTTCCTTCATTCGGTGGCCACCCTCAGCGTGGCCCAACTGGCCTTCCTGTTCATCGGATTCGAGGCGGGGAACAAGAGCGCCCTCACCGGATCCCTGATGGAGCTTTTGAGCCAGATGGTCACGGTGATGGGGCTCTTCCTGGCGGTGGGAGTCCTCAGCCTGAAACCTTCCGGTTCCCACCCTTTTTCCAAGCTGGCCGGCTTGGGGCGGCAGGACTTCGGCATGGCGCTGGCCCTGATCGTTTTCGCCTTTTCCATCGCAGGGGTCCCGCCCACCGGCGGATGTTTCGGCAAGTACTACCTCTTGCAGGGGCTTTGGGAGAAAAAGGACTGGTTTTTATTGGCGCCCCTGGTCGCGACCCTTCTTTTCAACCTTTGGCCTGCAGCGCGGTTCCTCTGGCTTTTGTTCGAGCATCGAAAAACCGAATCCTTCCAGGCCCCGATACCGTTTTCAGCCAAGGCTCCGATGTTCCTTTTGGCGCTTTTAGTGATCTTGTTAGGAATATTTCATCAAAATGTCATCCAAAACTTCATTGAACCCGCCCTGCCAAAGGCTTACCAAAACATCCCCCTGCCCAACGTGCCTTTCCTGGGGCACGAGGTGGAGTAAGCCGACCTAACCGGTCGTTATCCCAATAGTTCTTGCAACCGGAAGTTTCACGCTTCAAAATTTTCGCCCATGCTTTTCGCGCCGTGACCCATTCGGACAAAAACCGGTAACTTTTTTCGGACAAAACCGGAATTTAACTTATGATGTTGCATCCTTCCTGATGCAAAGGCGGTCGTCGTGGGGACTGTTGCTGAAAAGCGAAAGTTCGAGAGGGTATCCTTCAAGCGGGACTTGGAAATCTTTCCCGTGTTCCCTTCCTATTCAGAAGAGTTTTCCGACCTGCCCCTTTCGGGCCATTCCCAGGACATCAGCGGCGGCGGGATCGCCTTCAAGGCCAACCCGGTGCTCAAGGCAGGCTCCTTCCTCAAGCTGCGCTTCGAGCTGGAAAAGGACCAGAGGGTGGAAGCCTTCGGCAAAATCGTCTGGGCCAAGGAAAACTTCTTCGGCCTTTCCTTCTATCCCTCCAGCGGCATCCCCGGCTACCAGTCCTAATTCTCCGTTCGTTTAAGCCCTCGTTGTTCCCGGCCAAGGCGCGGGTGTATCCTGAAAGCCATTCGACTTGAAGGAGTGGCGCCATGGTCAAGATCGAGGCGGTTATCAAACCCCACAAGCTGGACGCCGTGAAAGAGGCCCTGGTCAAGGCCGGGGTGGCCGGCATGACGGTCTCCGAAGTGCGCGGTTTCGGCAAGCAGAAGGGCCACGAGGACGTGGCGGCCGATACCCTCACCATCGAATTCCTCCCCAAACTAAAAATCGAAATCGTCTGCCCTGACGAGCAAAAGGACAGGACCCTGGACGCCATCGCCCGGGCCGCGAAGACCGGCAAGATCGGCGACGGCAAGATCTTCGTTTCCCCCATCCTGGATGCGCTGCGCATCCGCACCAATGACAAGGGCGAAAGCGCTGTCCGATAAAAACAGTTATGAGTTTTGGGTTTTGAATTATGAGTTGTTGAAAAAGTCGTTTTAACGCCCCTTCAAAACGACTTTCCTTAACTCAAAATTCAGCACTCAGAACCCAACACTTCTTCCTGAGGTTTCCAAATGGATTCCCCCCTTGCCGACCTTTTCCTCAGTCCCGAACCGCCGCCCAAGGCCGAACTCAACCGGCTTTTGAAGCCTTTCGGCTTCCACAATCCGGCGAAGGTTTGGAAGGCTTTTTCGGGCTTCGGCAAGGACCCCATCGACCGGCCTTCCTGGGCCGCGCTGCTTCCCTCCATCCTCACCGAATTCTCCAAGGCGCCCGACCACGACATGGCGGCCAACCATTTCGCCACTTTCGTCGAAGCCGCCTTCGACGCGTCCCAGCTCTTCCAATACCTGCAGGGGAAGCCGGAAGCCAGGCGGCTTTTGGCCCAGGTCATGGGCCTCTCCCCCGACCTTTCCTCCACGCTCTGCCGGGAGCCGGGGTTGCTTTACTGGCTTTTCGACGAAGACGGCCTTTACAGCGCCTATAAGCGTGACCGGCTCAAAAACACCCTGACGAAGGATAAGGCTGCGGCGGCCGGTGAGGAGGGCGAACTCAACGCCCTGCGCCGCTTCAAACGCCGCCAGATGCTGCGCTTGGGGGGGCGGGACCTCTTGGGCCTGTGTGACGTGAAGGACCTCACCTTCGAGCTTTCCGGGACGGCCGACCTGATCCTGGAGGAGGTCTTGGAAATCGGGAAAGCAAGATTCGGGAATCCACCCGGCGGGACCTTCACCGTCTTGGGCATGGGCAAGCTGGGGGGGCAGGAACTCAACTACAGCTCGGACATCGACCTTTTGTTCGTTTATGAATGCCCCCGGTGCGGGGATGAAGGCCGCGAAAAGATAAGGCGGTATTTCAACGAACTGGCCGAATGGATGATCCAGACCCTGACCCAGGCGACCCCCTTGGGGAACCTCTACCGGGTGGATATGCGCCTTCGGCCCGAGGGGCTGGGGGACATGGCCAAGTCCCTGGACCTTTACCTGGAGCATTACGAAACCCGGGGCCAGCCCTGGGAATTGCAGGCCCTCCTCAAGGCCCGCCCCTGCGCGGGAGACGTGGAATTGGGGAGCCAATTCCTCAAGGAAGTGGAACCCTTCATCTTCCGCAAGAACTACGACGCGGTTTACCTGAAGGAAATCCGCGAGATCATGGGGCTCATCAAGCGGAAGATGGAGTCCAAGGGGCGGGTCAAGACCCACGTCAAGCTGGGCCGGGGCGGCATCCGCGAGATCGAGTTCATCGTGCAGTTCCTGCAACTGGTGGAAGGGGGAAGGCGGCCCCAGGTCCGGAACGCCAATACGCTGGAGGCCCTGCAAATCCTGGGCGCCGAAGGCATCCTCTTCAAGGCTGACGCCCAATTCCTGGCCGAGGCCTACCGGTTCCTGCGCAACGCCGAGCACCACCTCCAAATGGTGCACGGGCTCCAGACCCACACCCTGCCTGAAAAGGCCGCGGAGTTGGAGCGTTTCGCCCGGTCCCTGGGGTTCCAAGGCGACGGTGCGGTTTCGGCGGCGCGGAAATTCAGGGCTTACTACGGCGGCCTCACCCGCCGGGTGCGGGCCCTGTACGAGGAGGTTTTCAAGATCAAGGGCCGCCCGGACGCTTTTTCCCGGATCGTCGAGGACACCCTTTCGGGGGACGACGAGGGGCTGGAGAAACGGCTCGGGGAAGGCTTCTTTTTCGAACCGCACCAGGCGGCGGTCAACCTCAAGGCCCTGGGCGGGCGCTTGAAGCGCGCGGCGGGGGACCGGGGCGAAAGGCTTTGGGCGGCTTTCGGGCCCGTGCTCCTGAAGGGGCTCCAAAAAATGCCCCACCCGGACCGGGCCTTGAACCAGATGGAAAGTTTCCTGAGGGCCACCTCCTTGCCCGACTTCTACGCGCGATACTTGATGGAAAAACCTTCCTTGCTCAACCTGTTGCTCGAACTTTTTTCCAACAGCCTCTTCCTATCCCAGATCCTCATCCTCCAGCCCGGCAACTTCGACATCGTGGTCAAGGCGCTCTCCGAAGCCTCACCGACCTCCCTGCAGGACTACCTGGACCCCTTGGAAGACCTTTTGGCCGAGTCCCGCGACTGGGAGGAGAGGCTCAACCGCCTCAGGGACACGCGCAACAGCGAGATCCTGCGGGTGGGCCTGCAGGACCTCCTGGGCAAGCGGGACCTTTTCGAAAGCTTCGCCGAACTCTCCCGCCTGGCCCAGGCCCTCTCCCGGGCGGCCCTGGGCGTGGCGACGGAAGAATTAAAGCTTTCCGCCACCGGCAGCCGTCCCGTCCTGCCGAAGGGTTTCTGCCTATACGCCATGGGCAAGCTGGGCGGCAGGGAAATGAACTACGGTTCGGACCTGGACCTTCTCTTTATCTATGGGGACGAAGAAGGCAAGGATGTGGGTTTCGAGAACTACGTGAAGCTGGCCGAGGCCTTCACCCAGGCCCTGGCCTCGCCTACCACCCATGGAATGGCCTACAAGGTGGACGCCCGTTTGAGGCCCATGGGCCGGGAGGCCATGCTGGTCCATTCCATCGAAGCCTACCGGAAGTACTTCACCACCTACGGCCAGGCCGCCGAGCGGCTGGCCTATACCCGCGCGGTTTTCATGGCGGGTGACCGGGAAGTGGGATTGAAGATCAAGGAAGTCATCGAAAACTACGTTTATGGCCGGGGAGTGAACCATGCGGACTTCGATTCCATCCTGGATATCCGGGGACAAATGGAGGAGAAGGCCAAGAAGGCCAAGGGGCTGGAACTGAAAGTGTCGCCGGGGGGCATTGTGGACATTGAATTCCTGGTCCAGACCCTCCAACTGTCCTACGGCAAGGACCGCCCCCTTTTGCGCATGCCCCACCTGCCCACCCTCATGGGGTATTTCAAGGAAGACGGCATCCTCCCAGGGGAGGTGGTGAAGGACCTCTTGGAGGCCTACCGGTTCTTCCGGCTCATTGAGGCCCGGCACCGCATGGTACGGGAAACAGCCGATGACGAACTTCCGACCGACCCGGACCGGCTGGTGCGGCTCGCCTGGCGCATGGGCCTTGGCCACGCCAAGCCGGATGCGGACCAGTTACTGGAACGCATCACGATGACGCAGGAAAAGGTGAGGGGTTATTTCAAAAGGCTGGGGGAGTGGGTTAAATTTGAGGGATAGTCATTAAAAAAAGACTGTTTTCACCGCCAAGACGCTAAGACCGCCAAGGAAGGAAAGGCAAACCGAAGTCTTGGATTTCTAGATTTTGTTCAGGTGTTCTTGGCGAACTTGGCGCCTTGGCGGTGAAATTTTGGCTGTTTTAAGAAAACAAGGCGCCGTTGGAGGGGCCCAGGTCCTTCAACAGGTGCTGGTAATAATGGTTCACCCAGTCGTTGAAGGTGTTTTCCTTGGTGCCGCCCTTGGTTTCCCAGTCCGAATCAAGGTCGTCGAGGAACTTCTCGAAATCCTCCACCGAGTCCAGAAACATCCACTTGTTTTTACGGAGAATGCTCTTTTTCATGTGGCACTCCACGCAGCGGGATTAAATTCGGGTCAAATTAAATGCAAAAAAAATGCCACAAAGCTTTTCCGGATAACGTTAAAGAAGCGAGTTAAACCAGAGGCCTTCCGCTCCAAAAGGTCTTAGTTGCAATTTTTATTGTTGGTTTTAGCCGGTTGTTTTTAGGGGTTTAAAGATTTTGAGGTTTTGTTTTTAGGAAGGTGTCAGAACCCGTAAGATTCCGTCAGTTATCTTCCAAAAACGAAGGCCATTCACAAGACAGGAGATGGAGATGCTCTTCGAAACCTTCAAGCTGCGGGACATTACTTTCCGGAACCGGATCGGCGTTTCCCCCATGTGCCAATATTCCTACGAGGACGGTTTTTCCAACGACTGGCAGCTGGTGCACCTGGGCAGCCGGGCGGCGGGCGGGGCAGGGGTGGTTTTCGCCGAGGCAACGGCGGTCGAGGAAAAGGGCCGTATCAGCCCCGGCGACTTGGGGATCTGGAAGGACGGCCATATCGAGCCCCTTTCCCGGGTGACCCGGTTCGTGGCCTCCATGGGCGCGGTTCCGGCCATCCAACTGGCCCACGCGGGCCGCAAGGCTTCCACGGGCGTACCCTGGATCACCGAGAAACCGTTGGGGGAGAAGGAGGGTGGGTGGAAACCTACGGCTCCCAGCGCCGTTCCCTTCGCCGAAGGCTATCCCATGCCGGAGGCCTTGGACAAGGGCGGCATCGCCCGGGTAGTGAAATCCTTCCAGGCGGCGGCCAAGAGGGCCAAAGAAGCGGGCTTCCAGGTGGTGGAGATCCACGCGGCCCACGGCTATTTGATCAACGAGTTCCTTTCGCCTTTTTCCAACCAACGGCAGGATGAATATGGGGGTTCCTTTGAGAACCGCATCCGGCTTTTGAGGGAAGTGGTGAAGGCGGTGCGGGTGGAATGGCCCGGGCAATATCCCCTTTTCTGCCGCTTCTCCGCGACGGAATGGAAAGAGGGCGGCTGGACCGTCGAGGATTCGGTGGAACTGGCCAAGATATTAAAAAAGGAGGGGGTCGACCTGATCGACTGTTCCAGTGGGGGCAATGTGCCAGGCGTCAAAATCAACGTTGTGCCCGGCTACCAGGTGCCTTTGGCGGAGAAGGTAAAAAAGGAAGCGGGGATTCCCACGGCGGCGGTGGGGGCTATTACGGGCGCGGCCCAGGCCGAAGAGATCCTCCAAAAAGGGCAGGCCGACCTGGTTTTCCTGGCCCGGCAGATGCTCCGCGACCCCTACTTCCCGCTCCACGCCGCCAAGGAGTTGGGCGTGGAGGTGAAGTGGCCGAACCAGTACGCAAGGGCTCGATAAAACAGCTCACAGTTGGCAGCAAGGATTGGATGTTGTGATTTTAAGCCTTTGCTGTGAACTGTGAACCGCCAGCTGCCAACTGACGTTAGAGCGTTTTGTGCGTGCCGTCGCAGTAGGGCTTGTTCTTCGAATGCTTGCACTGGCAAAGGAAGGCCGTCTTGGATTCCTCGGCCTTGAAGACGATCGGCGAAAAGGGCGGGTGGGCCTTGTGGGAACCGTCGCAGAAGGGCTGGTTTTGGGAATGACCACAGGCGCACCAGGCATAGGTTTTTCCGGCTTCCAGCTCCACCTTGGCCGGGAATTTATGGGCGATATTCGGTTCGGGCATTTAGGGGTCTCCTTCAAGGGCGGTTATTTTCAACGAAGGGTAAGCTAAAACAACCTTCCCCAAAAAACAATGACACCCTTATGATTAGAGTTTCATAGAAGTAACCTTGAGGCCTTCCGGATATCGGGCAAAATAAGGTGTATTTAAAAAGCGAAGGAGATTCCATGAAAGCCATCGCCGTATTCCCGTCCCAAAAGCAGGTCAATCTCATTGACGCCCCCGAACCCGCCCTGAAGAGCCCCACCGACGTCAAACTCAAGATGCTGGATATCGGCGTCTGCGGCACGGACAAGGAAATCTGTTCCTTTGAATACGGCAACCCGCCTGCCGGGTCCGACTACCTCATCCTGGGCCACGAATCCCTGGGCCGGGTGGTCGAAGCCGGCGCCGGCGTGAAGACCCTCAAGCCCGGCGACCTGGTGGTCACCATCGTCCGTCGGCCCTGCGGCGACCCCAGTTGCGTGCCTTGCAGCGTGATGCGGCAGGATTTCTGCGTGACCGGCGGGTTCAAGGAGCGGGGCATCAACGGCCTGCACGGCTTCATGACCGAAACGGTGGTGGACGACGAGAAATACATGAACCCGGTGCCGGCGGACCTCAGGGATATCGGCGTCCTGACGGAGCCCCTGACCATCGCCGAAAAGTCCCTCTTCCAGGTCTGGGATATCCAGGCCCGGCTGCCCTGGGCCTGCCGCCACGACCAGCACCCCCACCGCAAGGGCGAGAAGATCCCCGCGGCCGAGATCGGCTATCCCCACAACGCGGTGGTCCTGGGCGCTGGACCGGTGGGGCTTTTGGGGGCCATGCTGCTCTGCGCCAACGGCTTCAAGACCTTCGTTTATTCCAAGGAACCCCTGGGAAGCGACAAGGCCAACCTCACCCAGCAGATCGGGGCCACTTACATCTCCGGCTCGACGACCCCCCTGGACCAGATGGCCAAGACCATCGGCAACGTAGACCTGGTTTACGAGGCCACCGGCGCCTCGCGCCTGGCCTTCGAGATGCTCAAGTACCTGGGCACCAACGGAGTTTTCGTCTTCACGGGCGTGCCGGGCCGCAAGGCGCCCATCGAGGTGGACACGGACCTTTTGATGCGCGATATCGTCCTGAAAAACCAGGTGGTGGTGGGCTCGGTCAACGCGGGGAAGAACGCCTATGTGAAGGCCATCGAGGACCTGGCCACCTTCAAGGCCCGCTGGCCCAACGCGGTCAAGGCCCTCATCACCGGCCGCTTCGCGCCGGAAAAGCATAAAGACTTGCTTTTAGGCGATCCGGGTGGGATTAAGAACATCATCAGTTTCGAGTAGGGAGAAACATTCGACCGGGATTGGCGGTACTATAGGGAACCCCGCGGCAAGGAGAATGAATGGAAAACGCCAAGATCCATCTCAAGCCGCCCCCGCCCCTTTTAGCCCCCTATGTCCAATATGTGACCCTTTACACTTCCACCGGTGACGCCCCGACTGATTGGCCTTTTCATCTTTATAAACAAATCCCCAACGGCAGCGCCCGGATTCTATTCCGGGTGAATTACCCGGGTTTGTCCGCCAACCCGTCGGGCGGCTGGAGGCGATTTGAACTGGTGGTCATGGGCCCGATGAAAACCCTCCAGGATGTTCCGGGGCAGGGAAGCGAATTCATCGTCGTGACCGTCAAGGCCGGGGGAATCCGGGACCTTTTGGGTGTTCCCGCCAGCGAATTGACCGACCAAATCCTGTCCTTGGACCACTTTTGGGGGCGGCCAGCCGGCGATTTGTTGGAGCGGATCGTGTTGGGGCGGAACCTGGAAGAGCGCCTGCGCGTCCTGGAAGAGGGTCTCCTCCAAAGGGTCCTCGGCCTGCCGCGCCAGGACCGGTTCGTGCTGCTGGCGGCCGAAATGATTGAGAACCGCTGGGACTGGAACAATTTGAACCCGTTTTTCAACCGCACGGGTTATTCCAGGCGCCAGGTCGAGCGGAAGTTCAACGAGAGCATGGGCTTCGGGCCCAAGGAGTTCGCCCGGATCTCCCGGTTCAAGCGGTTGTTCAGCGCGATTGATTTGGGAAGAGAAAAGCAGGATTGGACGCGCCTGGCCGTCGATTTCGGCTATTTCGACAAGTCGCATTTTTTCCAGGACTTCCAAAAATTAATCGGACAGTCGCCCAATGCCTTCGTGGAAGATTACAGGAAGAGGGGAATCCCCATGCCGGGGACGCCCCAAACGGAAGTCCTCCTTTTCTCCAACCGGTCGCCCGAGGATTGGTTCCGGGCCAAGGTTTCTTAAGACTTTCATTTCCCCTGGCCTGTTTCTAATCCCCATGTCGTAAATTTCCAATATCCCCGCCAAGCCCCGCCTTAGCTTGGGCGCCTGCATGTCGCAAATTTACACGATAACTTTTCAGCCCCTTGTGAAAATGCCGCATTGCCGTCCGCCATCCCGGAGGCACCCAAAGGGCATTCCATGCTGAAATTCTCCATCATCCAGGACCCCCACGAGGCCTTGAAGGACTACGTCTGGTTCACCACGGTCCTGGAGGACACGAAAACCCCCGATTCCTCCTTTAATTACGACGTGGTCCCCCTGGGCGACGTCTGCATCACTTTCCCCATCCTCACCTGGTCGAAAGAGGAAAAGGGCCCCGCGGGGATGTCCTTCCTCCTCGTGGCCGGGGCCATGTCCAAACTCATGCGCGTCATGGTGACCCCGCACCAGGTCCTGCTGATGCGCCTCAAGCCCGGGGCCTTCCAGGCCATGTTTGGCATTCCGGCCCACAAGGTGAAGAACAAGGTGATCTACCTGGACAAGCTTTGGGGGGCGGAAGGGAAGGCCTGGGAAAAACGGCTCAAGGAAGCGCCCGACACCCCCACCCGGATCCAGGTCTTCGAGGAAGGGCTCATCCGCCACCGCGCGAAGTTCAAGGCGCCTGACCCCTACGCGGCCAAGGCGGTGGACCTGATGAAACAAGCCGACGGGAAGATGACATTGGAAGAACTTTCCTACCGGCTGGGCTACACGGACCGGCAGGTGGAGCGCAAGTTCGAGGACGGGCTGGGCCTCACGCCCAAGGAATACCAGAGGGTGCTGCGCTGCCGGATGCTGATCCTGCGCATGCTCAACCGGGATTTCAAGGATTGGTCGGACCTGGTGGCGGACTACGGCTATTTCGACCAGGCCCACCTCATCAACGAATTCAAGGCCTTCATGGGCATGTCCCCGGAGAAGTTCCTGAAAAAATTCGACGCCAAGGGAAAGATTCTGGAAAGCCCCCTGCCCGGCGTGCGCGACGAAACGGCCTTCCTGGGCTACGAAGAGGAATCGGACCCCCGGCCTCCGGAGGGATTCATCCCCATCGATGTGGAGTCGGTAGCCCGGCAGTCCGCCGATTTTCCCGAAATCCAAAAACATTCCTTGAAAGATTCCACAAAAGGTTCAGCTAAGCCGGAAAGTCCATCGGATCGTCCGCGGAAGGAAGATGAACGCTAGGTAAAAATTCCGGGCGCGCCGTTTTCCCTGGAGGCCATGTCGGAAATCTCCAATAAGGCCCGATGGCCCACCCGTACAATTCACACCATTTCAAATTCATCCCATTACCTGTCCTTTGTCTTCGATTGGGAGAGGCCCGTGCAAAAAAATAGAGTTGTTTTCTTCCTACTATTGGCCGCGTCCCTGGCCTCCCTGACCGGCTGCCCCGGCAAGAACAGCCCCACCACTCCCACGACCTCCGGGAACGGGGACATGCCCACCGCGACGGCCGGCACCCCTTCCACCCCGGCGCCCTCCGCCTCCCCCACGGCCAGCCCCACTTCCACGGCCAGTCCTTCACCGACCACGAGCCCCGTCTCCACCGCTACTTCAACCCTGAGCCGGACACCCACTTCCTCCGCCACGCCGACCATTACCGGGGCCGCCACCGCAACCGCCACTCCCTCCCTCACACCGACGGTTACCGGTGTGGCCACGGGTACCTTCCCCCCCACCGCCTCCCCAACATTGACCGTTACTTCCAGCCCAACCGCTAGCCCCACGGCAACGGTGCAAGTAGTTTTCGGCCAGCCGATGGTGGAAAACCAGGAAGGAACGCCCGTCGCCCAACTGGCCCTCTTGGTCAACGGCGCCCCGGTCACGGATGCTTCCGTCACCCTTTCAGGAAGTTTTGGGAGCGTCGCATTGCCTTACTTGTTCAACGGTTATTTTCCCAATGAAACATCCGTGAATTACGCCGTTTATTTAGCCCAGGGCGGATTCCCCTACCATGCGGGCCAAACCTACGTGATCTCGGCCGTTACTTCGGCGGGTCTTAGCTCGGTCACGATCACAGCGCCCGGAGGCAACGTGAGCGTGAGCCCCAATGGCCAGACCGCCACCTGGGACCATGCGGGCAACCAGGACGAAGTGACGGTCTATAACAGCCTGAATCAGGTCTTCGACAGTGCCGACACGACCGCCGACGCCCTTTCCCCCTTCAACATCCCGGCCTCGGTCTTCGGTCCACAGGACACCTATGAGGTGGACGTGGACGTCATCCTGACCTCCAACCAGGTTTCCAACGCGGTGTTGGATCCCGCCAACCCTCCCCAGGGGGAAGATTTCGAGACCTTCAGTTTTTGCGAGTTCGCCGGGTTCCCCTGCGGGACCGTGGTGCCGACTTCCACGCCGACCGTCACGCCGTCGCCTACCCCCACGCCTGTGATCGTGTTCGACCAGGCTCAGGTGTTCTATAACGGTTCATCGTCGACCCCCCAAGGTGCGGAGCTCTACCTCCAAGTCAATGGGGCGCCCCAATCCACCGCGGCCGTCACCTTGTTCGGACCGGGCTTGGGTTCAGGAATCCCCCTGGCCTACGCCTTTCCCGTCACGGACAACTCTGAGGTCTTTTCGGCTTATGGCACCGCCGCCTTCACTTATCAGGGGGGCCAAACCTACGCGCTTTACTGCCATACCACCGCGGGGAACGCTTCCGTGACCGTCACGGCCCCGGGGCCGACGACGGTCTCCTCCAACGGGCTGACCGTCAGCTGGGGCCAGGGCGGGGATTTCATGACCCTTTCCATCCTGGATGGGGTGACTTCGGTTTATTCCAAACCTCTGACCACCTCCCCCCAACAAGTACCTGTTTCAGTCTATGCGGCGGCCGGCAGCTACAAGGCCAACATCAACCTCCAAAGCTATTCCACACCGGTGAACGCGGTGATGTCCGACAACGGGTTCAGCGCCATGGGAAGCTACCAAAGTATCACCAGCCTTTGCATCGGCGGCGGGGACATTCCCTGCCCCAAAACCTACCAGGCCTCCTGGGGCACGGCCGGCGCGGGCAAGGGCCAGTTCGGACGGCCGCAGGGCATCGCCTTCGACGCCTCCGGCAACCTTTGGGTGGCCGACCTGGACAATAACCGCATCCAGGAGCTTCCGGCCGGGCTGGACGGCTCGGTGGCGGGCAACTGGGTGACCGATGGAGGTCCTGCTTCCAGCGGTGTGGCAGGCCAGTTTTCGGACCCCCAGGGCCTGGTGGTGGATTCCTCCGGGAACCTTTACGTGGCCGACACCTTCAACAGCCGCATCCAAAAACTCCCCGTGGGGCTCTCCCCCGCAACCTCCTCCAACTGGGCCACAGTGGGAATCTCGGGGACGGCGGCGGGCCAATTCAACAACCCCACCCAGGTGGGGTTGGACGCCTCGGGCAACCTTTGGGTGGCCGACTATTCCAACAACCGGCTTCAAAGGCTGCTTTCGGCCAATTTCACCAACAGCTCCGGATGGGCGGCGGCGGGGGGCACGGCCGCGGGTACGGCCCCGGGGTCCTTCAGCAACCCCAAGGGACTCTTCTTCGACGGCTCCAGCAACCTTTGGGTGGCGGATTCGGGCAACAACCGTATCGAGGAACTGCCCTGGCCGGACTCGTATAGCGTTTCGGGCAACTGGACCACGATCGGTGGGACGGCCAGCGGCACCACGCCGGGGAAGTTCAATGCCCCGCAGGAAGTCACCGTGGATTCCCAGGGGAATCTTTTCGTGTCCGATTCCGGCAACAACCGCATCCAGGAATTGGGGGCGGGACTGGCGGCCAATGTTTCCACGAACTGGGTGACCATCGGCGGGCCCGGATCGGGCGCGGGGCAGTTCAGTACACCCGTGGGCGTGGCCGTGGATGCCTCGGGCAAGCTTTACGTGGCCGATTCCAACAACGACCGCATCGAGGTCTTCGGACCTTAAGCGGAAGATTCAAAAGAGGAGTTGAACGATGAAAAAGGGATGGATGGCCGTGGCGATGCTGATGGTTTCAATGGGACTGGTCCTGACCGGCTGCCCGGGGAAGAGCAATCCCACAACGCCGGCTTCCGGCGGCAACACGGCTCCCACTCCCACGAACGCAAGCCCCACCAACAGCCCGACCATCACTCCGACCTCCTGCGTCCCAACGGGCGTCTATTTCCAAGCCCAGCTGAACCACGAACTGCAACTTAACGGGGCCAAAGATTTCCAGTTGGGGGTCTACCTGGACGTCAATGGGGAGCCCCAAACCACGGCGGGAGTGACCCTCAGCGGCCCCGGGGTCGGAACGGTCACCCTCCCCTTTGGCGCGATCGACTCCAGTTTTTTCGGTTGTCCGTCGGCCTTTTACTCCCTATCAATCAATAACCCGACTGCCGCCTACCTGGCCGGTCAAACTTATACGCTCACCCTGGCCACCACGGCGGGTGCGGTGACCACTTCAGTGGTGGTACCGGGGGGGATCACGGTGAATTCCGCCGGGACGACGGTTTCCTGGTCCTCCAGTAACCTGGTGTACGCAGAACTGCTTGGTCCCTCCAACAACTTCGTTTATTGCCAGGGATGCCCCAGCGGCACGGCCCTGGTCTCCCCCTTGTCGATCCCCGCCAGCTTCTACACGACCCCAGGTGTTTATTCGATGAACGTGCGCGCCGCGGCCCAGGTAACCCCCACGGGCGCGGCGGCGGGTTCACTCTTGTTTTGGACCGATTCGGCGCAGATACCCGTTTATTACGGCGTCAACAGCCCGACCCCGACGTCGACGCCCACGTCGACTTTCTCCCCCACGTTGAGTCCGACGCCGACTTTTTCCTTCACCCCCACCTTGACGCCCAGCTTAACGCCCAGCCTGACCCCCACGATCACCCTCACCCCCACGGCCACGCCCACGGTAGGGTCCATTGTGTGGGGTTCGGCCTTTGTCGAGAGCGAATACCCGGGGGGTTTCTATGTCCAATTGGCGCTCCAGGTCAACGGCCAGCCTGTTTCCACGGCGGGCG
>JAJPJW010000187.1 GCA_021324075.1 Pseudomonadota bacterium
CATTTGCCGGTAGATGGAAATCACAATGGCCAGGGCGACGGCCGCTTCGGCCGCCGCAATGGTAATGACGAAAACGACGAAAATAGGACCGGTCAGGCTGCTCCCACCCCAGTACTTGGCGAAGGCAAGGTAATTGATGTTCACGGCGTTGAGCATCAGCTCGATTCCCATGAGGACCGAGATGGCGTTCTTCCGGACCAAAACACCGAAGAGGCCGATCCCGAAAAGGATCGCGGCCAGGTAGAGAAAATGGACAATGGGGACTTCGCTCATGACGGATCCTTTCGGGCCACGACTACCGCGCCGACCAATGCGGACAGCAGCAGGACGGAAACGAACTCAAAGGCGAAGGCAAATCCATTCTGTGGTTTCAGGAGCCCGCCCGCGAGCAAAGCCACTTCATCCACATAGGGGGCCGACGGCTCCGGGTTTTGGGTTTCGTTCACCGGGGCCGAAACCGCGGCTTCGGGGGGGTGGTTGTTGCTTTGGAAACTGGAATTACCGACCACCATAAACAAGACGAACATCACCGCCGCAGCCGCAACGAACGAAATCAAGACCTGATTGTTCATCACCCGTGCCGTATCGTCCATAACCCTACGGGTCAACATGATGCCGAAGATAATGAGGACAGTTACTGCCCCGACGTAGATGAGCACCTGGACAGCGGCCAGGAACTCCCACCCGAGGTAAAGGTAAATGCCCGAGATCCCGAACATGGTCATGGCCAAGGCCAATGCGCAGTGGAATAAGTTACGGACCGTCACCACCAGGAGGGCCGAAGCCACAATGACGCCGGCCAGGATGTAAAAAAGGGTAAGGGTCATGCCTTGGCTCCCGCGGGCGCCGCCTCAACCTTGGCGGGCTCTTCGGGTTTCGGCGCCAAATGGGCGGGCCGGTTCCATTTCATGGCCTGTTCGTCCTGGAGCAGGCTTCCCCGCTTGTAGACGGAGTTTTCATACTCTTCCGAAACGAAAGTCAGGGCGTCGAAACCGCAGGCTTCCACACAATAACCGCAAAAAATACAGGTGGAAAAATCGAGTTTGAATGTGGTCATCCGGCGTTTCCCGTCCGGCCCCCGGACGCCTTCGAGTTTAATACAGCTGTTAGGGCAGGCTTTGGCGCACATCATGCAAGCCACGCAATTAAACTGGTCTTTTTCCCCGTCGTAAATGAGTTTAATCATGCTGCGGCTCCGGGCCGGCAGGGGCATTTTTTCCTCAGGGTATTGTTGGGTGTTGGTTTTCTTGAAAAGGTATTTGGTGGTGACCGAAAGGCCCAGAAGCAGGTTCCAAAAACCCGTCAGGATATTCTTGAAGTAAGTGAAGATCGCGCCCATGCTCAGGCCCCCTTCCCTAAAAGCAGAACCACAAATCCAGTTATGAGGATATTAAGAATGGTGATCGGGATCAGGACTTTCCACCCGAAATCCATGAGTTGGTCCACCCGCAAGCGCGGGAAAGTCCAACGAAAGGCCATAATGAGATAGATGATGAACAAAACCTTCGCCATAAACCAGATAAACCCTGGCAGGTGCAGGAAACCGAAGAAGGGCAGGGGAAGCCAGCCCCCGAGGAAGATGGTCGCCGCCACGGCCGAGGAAACCACCACGGCCACATATTCCCCCAGGAAAAACATGGCGAACTTCACGCCCGAATATTCAGTATGAAACCCGCCGGTGAGTTCCGATTCGGCTTCGGGAATGTCAAAGGGCGCCCGGTTGGCTTCCGCTGTTGCTGAAGCAATAAAGGTAAAGAAAGCTACGAATTGGGGGACGACAAACCAATATCCGGCTTGCTGTTGGTATTGAACGATGCTGGAAAAATTAAGTTTTCCAGTAATCATGATGATGGGAACGATTGAAAGGACCAACGGGACTTCATAGCTGACGATTTGGGCCGCCGAGCGGAATCCACCTAAAAGAGAGTATTTATTGTTGGAGCTCCAGCCCGCGGAGAGGATGGCAATTACCGTAAAGCTGGTGATGGCAATAATGTAAAGCACTCCTATGTTCAAATCCGCCACGACCACTTTGTTGTCGAAAGGCACCACCACCATACCCATGAAAGTGGCCACAAAGGCCAGGATGGGGGCGATGAAATAGGGAATCTTATCCCGTTTGACGGGGTGAACGTCTTCTTTGGTAGTCAATTTAACAGCATCCGCCAGGGTCTGAAGGAGGCCGAAGGGTCCGACCCGGTTGGGGCCGATGCGGCTTTGCATATGGGCCGAAACCTTCCGTTCCATCCAAACCAGGAACATGACGAAGACGGAAACGAAACCAAACATGGCTACGGCACAGACAATCCGGTCCAGGATACCGGCGATTGGGGAAAGGCCCAGCATGGCATAAGCCTGCCGCAAAAGACCCGCCACCCATTGAACGATTTGGTCACCCATTTGAAATCATATTCCTTTATTCGGCATTTTGAACAAACAGCCCGACTAGCGGTCAACCTCGGGCACGATCATATCCAGGCTTCCCAAGACAGCCATGATGTCGGCTACCTTCCAACCCCTGGTCAATTGATCCAAGACGAAAGTGTTGCTGAACGAAGCGCAACGGTATTTGGCCTTATAAGGTTTCGCCGTCCCATCACCGACAAGGTAAATCCCCATCTCTCCACGGGAGGATTCGATGCGGGAGTAAATCTCGCTGGCCGGCGGTGCTTTGAGGATGGGCGGCAGCTTCGTTTCGATCGGCCCCGGCTCCAAGCGCTCCAGGCACTGGCGGACTATGGAAATGCTTTCGCGCAACTCGTCCATCCGGACCCGGTATCGGGCCCAACAATCCCCGTCATTTTGCAGGCATTCGGTGAACTTCACTTGGTCGTAAAACAAATAGGGTTGCTGTTTGCGGACGTCGCAGGAAACCCCCGAGCCCCTCAAGGAAGGGCCGCAAACCCCGGAGTTAATCCCCACCTCGGCGCTAATGACACCGACCCCCTTGGTCCGCTCAAGGAATATAGGATTGTAGGTAAGCAGTTCTTCGTATTCGACGATCCTCGGTTCGAAATAATCCAGGAAGGCCTTACATTTGGGGATAAACTCCGGAAGGATGTCGATCATGACCCCGCCGATCCGGATGTAATTGTAAGTGAGCCGTTGCCCGCAGGTCATTTCAAACAAGTCCAATATCCGTTCGCGTTCCCGCAGGCCGTAAAGGAAGGGGGTCAGGGCGCCGATATCGCCCGCGAAAGCCCCCATCCACAAAAGATGGCTGGCCAAGCGCTGAAGTTCGACAAAAATCATCCGGAGCCACTGGGCCCTGGGAGGCGCTTCCAAGCCCATCAGCCGTTCGGTGGCCAAAGCAAAGGCCAGATTGACACTCATGGCCGAAACGTAATCGACCCGGTCGGTGTAGGTAATGCACTGAGGATAGGTGCGGTTTTCGCAGATTTTTTCAATGGACCGGTGCAGGTAGCCGAGGACCGGCATGGTCTCCTTGACGGTTTCCCCGTCAAGCTTAACCACAAGGCGCAAAACGCCGTGGGTCGCGGGATGCTGGGGACCCATGTTGACGACGTACTCATCCGTCCCGAAGGGGGATTCGCCGCCGGGCTTAATTTGGCTTAATAATAAATCCGTCATCCGTAAAATCCTTCCTCAATGGAAACTTGGCGTAGTCCTCGGGCATCATGATTCGGCGCAGGTCTGGATGGCCCTCAAAAACGACCCCATAAAGGTCGAATACTTCCCTTTCAAACCAATTGGCGGCCTTCCAAATGGGTTCCACTGTGGGCGCCTTGGGGTTGGCCCTGTCCACATCCAATTTGACCGTCAATTGATGGCACTTCTTGTAGGACCAAAGATGGCAAACAACGGTAATTTTGTTTTCCTTGGGATAGTCAACCGCTGTCAGGCAGGAGAGGTGCTGGAAATCGTAATCTGGTTTGGTTTTCAAGTCCCGGCACAATGCGATATAGGCTTCCGGCTTGACCGTTACCAGGACTTCTTTTTGTCCTGAAAGGACGACGGATAGGATCTTATCCTTGAAATCCGATTCGATTTTTGATTTCAATTCTTCGTTCGTCATTTCAATGACTCTTTCAACACCAAACGATTTTTGCTTCCGGGTCAAACACCCGAAAGAGGAAGCTCAGGCTTCAGGCGTTTCGACGGCGGCGGAAGATGGGCTCGTCTTCGATCTTTTTTTGGATGGCCATCAGCCCATGAAGAAGGGATTCGGGACGGGGGGGGCAGCCCGGGACGTAAACATCCACCGGCACGAAGGAGTCGATCCCCTTAACGACCGTATAGGAATCGTAGTAATAAGGGCCGCCGGCAATAGTGCAGCTTCCCATGGCGATAACCCAACTCGGCTTGGGCATCTGCTCATAAAGCCTCTTGAGGGCGTAGCCCATCTTTTCGGTAATGGTCCCGGCTGCGATGATCAGGTCGGCCTGGCGCGGTGAAGGGCGGAAAACCTCGGCCCCAAACCTGGCAATATCATAACGTCCGGCGGCCGTCGCCATCATTTCAATGGCACAGCAGGCCGTCCCAAACTGGAGGGGCCACAAGGAATTCTTTCGGGCCCAACGGAAAATGAACCCCACGGCCTTTTCCAGGGTCCACAATCCGGGGACTTTGCTTTCGCTTTCCATCAGCTCGATTTCAGGCTTGGATAAGCCCTTTAAACCTACTCCCATTTGAGGGCCTCCTTTTTCCAGGCGTAAGCCAGCCCTACCAACAAGATAGCGATAAAGACGATCATTTCCAAGAAGCCGTTCATACCCAGTTGTTTGAAAGAAACGGCCCAAGGATAAAGGAAAACAGTTTCAATGTCGAAAATGACAAAAAGAAGTGCGTAAAGGTAAAAACTGACATTAAACCTGATCCAGGAAGTGCCGTAGGTTTCCACACCGCACTCATAGGTATCAACCATGATTTCTTTTTTATATTTGTATTTAACGCCCAGCAACCCGTTGGGGCTGAGGACCCAACCGGTGATGAAGGCCCCGAGAATGAAAAAAATACCGGCAAGGAGAAAGACCAAAACGTAACCGTATTGTTCGAGCATGCGCCTCTCTCAATAGGGGGTGAAAAAGCAGACTATTCTATACACACCCAAAGATTAAATTTCAAGGAATAACTTTGGCCGGAAACCGGAGGGCGCCGGGTTAGAAATCCCGGTCGATCAGGAAATCGGCAAATTGGAGGAGTTCCGCTTTGATGCCGCTGTCGTTCAGGGATGAAAGGGCGCGCTTCGCCTTCTCAACAAAGGCGCGGGCTTTTTGGATTGAAAAATCAATGGCTTTATATTTCTCGATGAGTGAATTTAAATAACCGAAATCGCTTTCTTCCTTCACTTTGCTCAAGACGATTTCGACCAGCTTTTCACGTTCCTCTTTAGTGGCGGAATTCAGGCAGTGGATCGCCGGAAGGGTCATTTTGCCTTCCCGAAAATCGCTCATGACGGGCTTTCCAACCTTTGTTTCTTTTCCAACGAAGTCCAAAGTGTCGTCGATCACTTGGAAAGCCATCCCGATGCCCCAGCCAAAATGGTAAAGGCTCTCAACAACCGTCTCGTCCCCTTCCGCCAGCATGGCGCCGGTCCGGCAGCTGGCCGCGAAAAGACTCGCGGTTTTTTCCTCGATGACTTGAAGGTATTGGCTTTCGGTCAATCCCGCGTTGAACCGGTGGAAGGTTTCGGAAATTTCACCCCGGCAAATGATGTTGGTGGTATCCGCCAGGACTCCCAACACGTCTTTGGGCAATTTTTTGGCCATCAAATAAAAGGAGGACGCGAACATATAATCCCCCATCAAAACCGAGACCTCATTGCCCCACTTGAAATTCAGGGTTTTTTGTTTGCGGCGCACTTCCGAATTGTCGATGATGTCGTCATGGATCAGGGTTGCCACATGGATCATTTCCAGGGCAGCCCCCAATGCGATGGTTTCTTCGGTCACGCCGCCGCAGTACTTGGCCGACAAAATGGCGAGGGCCGGCCGGATCCTTTTGCCGCTGGAGTCGGCGAGGTAATCGACCATTTGCTGGATGAAAAGGTTGTCGGTCCGGAGGGTTTCCGCGATCGTTTGTTCGACGCGCTTTAAGTCTTTTTGAATCGGGGCGGTCAGCTCGGCCAGTATCACGCTTTTACTCGGTTAAATAGAATTTTCAACAAGGCGTCGAAGGTCATAAACGGGGCCGGATTTTATTCCCCGAATTGTTCTTTCATTTCCAGGAACTTGATGAACTTCTCAAGACTGTCGAGGCTGGTGACAACGATGGTTTCTCCGGACA
>JAJPJW010000120.1 GCA_021324075.1 Pseudomonadota bacterium
AAAGCACCCGGGCCGCTACATCCTGGTGCGCCCCGCCGCAGACATGACCGAAGCCTCCCTGCGTTCCTTTATCTCCGGCCACTGCCTTTTCGGGGCCGGGCGGGAAAAACGGGTCTGCTGCGACCTGATCAAGCTGGTGGCCAAGCCCGAAGTCATCGAGAACCTCTACGGCTTCACCTTCTCGCTGCTCATGCCCGACCTGCCGGTGGAATTCTGGTGGCCCGGCGACCTGCCCTACGAGAACGCCTATTTCGAGAAGGTGGCCCAGGAATCCAACCGCGTCTGGGTGGATTCCTCCAAGTTCAAAAAGCCCGTGCAGTCCCTCGCCCGCCTGGCCAGCTTCTGGCACAGCCGCTACCCCCACACCTACCTGGCCGACCTCAATTGGATCCGCATCCAGAGGTGGCGGTCGCTGATCGCCGAGCTCTTCGACGGGGAATGGTCCAAGGCCCTCAAGAGCATCCGCCAGGTGAGCATCGAATACGGGGAAGGCACCCAGCCCACCCGGAGCTTTTTCCTGGCCTGCTGGCTGGCCGCCCAGTTGGGTTGGAACTACCTGGGCCCCCGGATATCGGAATTTTCCGACCGGCTCACTTTTGAGGCGCCCCAGGGGAAGGTCGAGATCCACCTGAAAGCCGTGCCCGTCCACGACACCAAAAGGGACCGTATCTTCGCCGTGGGGATCGCCACCCAGGGGGACCCGGAGGGACTTTTCACCGTGATCCGGGACCAGGACCCCTTTTGCGTCGTGGCCCGCTCCGAGATCGCCCACAAGCTGGCCTTTTCCCGCACCGTTTCCTTCGACCACCTCCATTCGAACGAACTGCTGGGCCTGGGCCTCAAGCATTTGGAGGAGGATCCGATGTGGAAAAAAACCCTCCAAATGGCCGGTTCGGTCCTGGTCAAGCCCAAGCTGGCCCTGGATTGACGGGCGCTGTTTCAGTTTGGCTGAAGCATCACTTCACCCTCACCCCGCCCTCTCCCGTCGAGGGAGAGGGAGAAATCGCAGCAAAACCCCCGCCCCTTGCGGGAGAGGGGAGGGTGAGGGGGATCTTTAGTCGTTCAATGCAAACAGAATGTTATCGATTAAAAACCCCACTTGGATTCCATCCCGGGGGATGGTTAGAATCGGCCTATCGCGGTTGAAGCCGTCGCTTTGTTGAATTTCAAAAAGAGAAAAACCGCCAGCTTCCCTTGAAGGGGGTCCCCATGGCCGCCAAGAAAAAAACCCTTACCCGCCCTAAGGCCAAAAAGCCCAAAGCCGCCGCCAAAAAAATAAAAACAGCCCTCAAGGCCAAGCCCTCTAAGCCGGTGAAAGCCATGTCCGCCAAGGCCCTGCGTTTCCAGCCCGAAGTCCGGGTTTACCCCACCCCCGACACCCTGTTCCAGGAAACGGCCCACCAGTTCATGCAGATCGCCCGGGAGGCGGTGAACGAAAGGGGCCGTTTCGTGGCGGCCCTCTCCGGCGGCTCCACGCCGAAGGGATTGTTCCAGCAGCTTGCGGAAGAACCCTACCGGACCCTGATCCCCTGGGCCAAGACCTATCTGTTCTGGGTGGATGAGCGCCACGTTCCGCTCACCGATGCCACCAGCAACTACCGGATGACCCAGGAGTTCCTGCTCGCCAAGGCGCCCATCCCCAAGGCCAATGTCTTCCCCATGACCGACGGCAGCCAGCCCGTGGAAAGGGCGGCTTCGGTTTATGAAATCAAGATGGGAAAGTTCTTCGGGGCCGGGGCCCTGCCCCGTTTCGACCTGACCCTGTTGGGCATGGGGGACGACGGCCATACGGCCAGTCTTTTTCCGGGCATGCCCCAGGTGAACGAGCTGCACAAGTGGGTGGTGGGTTACTTCGTGGATGAGGCCCGTAAGGAAAGGGTTTCGCTGACCTTCCCGGTCTTGAACGCCTCCCGGAACCTGCTGGTGCTGATGGAAGGGCAAAAGAAGGCCGAACGCCTGAAGGATGTTTTGGAGGGTTCTTCCGAGCCGCCCCGCTACCCGGTCCAATACCTGCGGCCCCCGGGTGGAAAGCTCCTCTTCGCCATGGACGCCGCCGCCGCGGCCTTGCTTAAAAAATAATCCTGGCCGTGGTCAGCCCGGAAGCTCCAAGCCGTATTTCTTGATCTTGTTGAACAAGGTCTTGCGGGTGACGCCCAGCTTATCCGCCGCCTTGGACTGGTTGCCGTTGGTCTCGACCAGGGCCTTCTGGATGTTCTCTTTTTCCGCGTCTTCCTTGCTCATGGAACCCTTCGCCGCCGAGGAAGACTGCTTCTTGGCCTCCATGATCTCCTTGGGCAGGTCCTTGACGGTCAGGGTGGTGCCCTTGCCGGTAATGACCATGCGCTCGATGACGTGCTTGAGCTCCCGCACGTTGCCCGGCCAGTGGTAAACCCGCAGCTTTTCCAGGATGTCGCCCGAAAGCAGGCCCAGTTTTTTTCCGAAGGACTGGCAGGCTTCCTTGAAGAAGAAGTTGGCCAGCTGCTCAACGTCGTCGGGCCTTTCCCTCAAGGGGGGGAGGGTGAGGGGAATGACGCTCAGGCGGTAGAAGAGGTCGGCGCGGAACCGGCCTTCCTGCACGTCCTTCTCCAGATTACGGTGGGTGGCGGCGATGATGCGCACGTCCAGGGGGATCTCCCGGTTGCCGCCCAGGTGGCGGACGGTCTTCTGCTCCAGCACCTTCAACAATTTGGTCTGCACCGCGGGGGTCAGC
>JAJPJW010000169.1 GCA_021324075.1 Pseudomonadota bacterium
CGCTCCAGCCCTATCCCCGCCTCCGTAAGCCTTGTCCATGGACCAGGCCTGGCCTTGGGAGTTGGTGAAAGGATCGCCTCCGCACCGCACCCTCCAGGTATCGGAGGGCGGGAGGGGGACCGGCGTGGGCTTGGGCGAAAGGGCGATGGGTTCGGGCGCCTTCCCGTTTTCCATCTCGAACCAGGCGAAGTCCGCCGCGGCCTGGGATTCCCTGCCGTTGGCGCTGGCGTAAAGCCCGATCACGGCCCCGGTAAACCACAGCCCCTTTTCGCCGTACAGGTCCCCGGTGGAGGAAGCCCCTAGGGTGTTCCAGGTTTTTCCGTCCGGCGACCAGGCGAACTGGTATTGGGTTTCATCGGCGGTGACCCGCAAGTAAACCTTTCCGCTTTCCAGGGGTTGGCGGAGCGGTGTGAATGGGATGCCCTTAAGGGTGTTCCGGAAAAAGGCCTGGACTTTCCCCTCTGAAAATTCCACCCCCACTTCGTAGTGGTTGCCGTCGTTGGCCCTCACGCAAAGGCCCGCCTCCTCGCCTTCCTGGGTGGGCTGGAACTCCATAGCCGTGTCGGCGGTAAAACGAAAATCGGTTTGGCGGCGGCCCACGAAGGCGGGCTCCTCTTGTTGATGGCTCAGGCTGTCCTTGGCCGCCTTGATCCTTAAGTAACCTGGGCGGGCCGAAAGTGAAAAATTTCCGGGGTCGGCGTTTCGGACGTGGATCCATTCGGGGCCCAGTTGGGGGACCTTGAAAAACGTCTTCACTGGAAGAGGCTTGGTCGAAAAGGGTTTGAGTTGGGGGGCCGGCATTTCCAGGGCGACATGGTGGTCGCCGTTCACGACCGGCCAGCCGTCGGAAGTCCAGGAAACCGGAGCCAGGAAAGTTTCGCGCCACATGACCGAATGGCCCGATTTCGGCGGCCGCACTCCCAAAAACACCGTCCACCAGCTGCCATCCGGCGCCTCGATGAGGTCGGCGTGGCCCGTGCATTGGATGGGGCTTTGGGGGTCGTCGCGTTCGGTGAGGATGGGGTTGTAGGGGCAATGTTCAAAGGGGCCCCAGGGCGAATCGGACCGGGCAATGACCTCCATATGCCGGTCGGCCGTGCCGCCTTCGGCCAGCATCAGGTAGTAACGTCCCTTGATCTTGTAAAGATGGGGGCCTTCGTTCCAGACCTCGTCCAGGTCGTTGTAGATGACCTTTAGGGGGGTGAGAATTTTGCCCGTGGCCGGGTCGAATTCGGCCTGGGCGATGCCGCCCTTATCCTCGCCGAAATGGACCGTGTAATAAGCCTTGCCGTCGTCGTCGAAAAGCATCGAGCCGTCGATATGGTGGTCATCCATCCACATCGGCTCGGACCATGGCCCCGCCGGGTCTTTGGCGGTCACAATGAAGTTGCCACCGCCGCTCACGTTGTTGCAGGTCAGGTAGAAGAGCCCCTTCCAATAGCGAATCGTAGGGGCGTAAAGGCCGGCGGTATCGGTGGCCCCCTTCAAGGGCAGCTGACTGGGCCGGTCAAGGGCGTTGCCGATCTGCTTCCAATGCACCAGGTCACGGCTATGGTAAATGGGAAGCCCTGGAAAATACTCGAAGGTGGAGTTGGTGAGGTAAAAGTCATCCCCGACCCGGCAGAAGCTGGGATCGGGATGGAAACCCGCAAGGATGGGGTTGCGGAAGGTCTTAATTGTTTCGCCCGCGCGGGCTTGGCTGGGCCGCAAAAAAACATAGAGTAACAAAAGGATTCCCGCCGACACACAAAGAATTCCCGCCAGGCGCATGAAAGACCTCCTGCGAACAAGTTTGCGACGAAGGTGGCTATTATCGCCCCGGTCGGTTGAAAGGTCACGGGGGGAATGGGCGATTCGTCCCCAAAATCAAAACGTTTTGATTTCAGTTTAAACCCGTTTCATCGGTTCAAACAAAGGGCGGCGTGAATTGGAATAGAGAGGTTAAGATAATCCGCAGGATTTAACCTTTCAAAAGGCGGGCCATGCAAAAGCTTCCTCACTTGCTTCTTTACCTGATTCTTATGCTGATTCTCGCGCAGGTGCCAACCCCAGCCCTCGCGGATAAAGCGCCGACCCTTCAAAAACAAAAGGATGGGGTGATCGTCCACTTGCCGGACGGGTATCTCAATGTCCGGTTTTTCTCCGAAAGTATCGTTCACGTCCAATTCGCCAAAGACCGAAAATTCTTCCACCGGAAAACACTGGACGTAGTGGGTCGGCCCTATCCTAAAGTCGGCTGGACCTTTAAAACTACCGGCTCCTCCTGGAATCTTCAGGGCGATCGAGTAACCGTTTCCATCGATCAGTCAAATGGGGCTCTCCGCTTTTTGAACTCCACCGGCAATCCCATCCTTGCGGAAAACAGCCGCCAATTGGACCCCGCGGAAATCCAGGGAGAAAAAACCTTCCACTTGCGCCAGCAATGGGAACCCCGCGACAACGAATCCCTTTACGGTCTTGGCCAGGAGCAAATCGGCGCCATGGACTTGAAAGGCTATGACCTGGACCTTTGGCAGCACAATACCAACGTGGCTGTTCCCTTCCTGGTCTCCAGCCTCGGCTACGGCATCTTCTGGGACAATCCCTCTTATACCCACTTTGGTGATTTAAGGCCCTTTGTCCCTATTCCCGCGGAAGACCTACTGGACAAGGACGGTCATCCGGGCGGCCTTTCGGTCGGGCCCATGGACGGTTCTTCCTCCGTTACCACAACCGCCGATATCGGCGTGACTTTCCATGGAAAAAACTGGAATGACCACGCACCGGCCACGCGTTGGGAGGGATTCCTGGAAGCCCCCGAAACGGGCGATTACCAATTCCGTTGTACTTCCAACGGTGGCATCAAGCTTTGGATCGACGGGAACCCGGCCATAGATCACTGGCGGCAGAAATGGCTGGCCGCCGACGACCAGGTGAAGGTCCATCTGGAAGCCGGCAAGCGGTACACCCTCAAGATCGAATGGATGACCGAGCAAGGGACCGTCTTGGGCCTCAAATGGAAAACCCCGTCCCCCGAAAACACAACATCCCTTTGGTCGGAAGCGGGCGATGGCATCGACTATTACTTCGTCTATGGGCCCAAATTGGATAAGGTTGTGGCGGGCTACCGCGCCCTGACCGGCCAGGCGCCCATGATGCCTGCCTGGGCTTTCGGCCTATGGCAGTCGCGCCAGCGCTACGAGACGGCCCAGCAAAGCCTGGATGTGGTAGACGGGTTCCGGAAGCGGGGCATCCCCTTCGACAACATCGTGCAGGACTGGATGTACTGGCGGAAGGATTCATGGGGTTCCCACCAGTTTGACCCCGACCGCTTCCCCGACCCCGAGGGATGGCTCAAATCCCTTCACGAAAAACACGCCCATGTCATGATCTCGGTCTGGGGCAAGTACTATCCCGGAACGGACAACTTCAAGGCCATGCAAAGCCACGGGTTCCTCTACCAGCCGGACCTTAAGGAAGGCATCAAGGATTGGCTCGGGTTCCCCTATACCTTTTACGACGCCTTCAACCCCAAGGCCCGCAAGGCTTTCTGGGGACAGATCAATTCGGCCCTCTTCCAAAAAGGCATCGACGCCTGGTGGATGGACGCCACCGAACCGGACCTCATGCCTTCCCCGCCCACCCTGGAAGGCCAGGAGGCCCACCTGAGCCCCACCGCCCTGGGCCCCGGCGCCAAGGTCTTGAACGCTTATCCGCTGGAAAACAGCATTGGTATATATGAGGGCCAAAGGGCCACCGCACCCGGCCAAAGGGTTTTCATCCTCACCCGGTCCGGTTACGCCGGTTCCCAGCGCACCGCATCCGCCGTCTGGTCGGGAGACATCACCTCTACTTGGACCGCCCTAGCCAAGCAGATACCCGCGGGACTCAACTTCAGCCTCTCCGGCATCCCCTATTGGACCACCGACACGGGCGGCTATACCCTGCAATGGAAATTCGCCAACAAGAACCCAAAACCGGAGGATGAGGAGGAGTGGCGGGAACTGAACACCCGCTGGTTCGAGTTTTCGACCTTCTGCCCCCTCTTGCGGGTGCACGGCGAGCTAAGGCCCCGGGAAATATGGACCCTCGGTGGCGAGAATTCCCCCGCTTACCAGGCGGAGTTAAAGTTCGACCGCCTCCGCTACCGGCTGTTCCCCTATCTTTATTCCACAGCCTGGGCTGTAACGAAGAATGGCGAAACTTTCATGCGGCCCTTGGCCATGGACTTCCCCGGCGATAGTCAAGCCCGGGAATTGAGTGATGAATACATGTTTGGAAAAGCCTTCCTGGTGGCGCCCATCACCCAATACAAAGCCCGGAATCGTCGGGTCTATTTGCCTTCGGATACGTGGTATGACTTTTGGACGGGCCGGCAGGTCAAGCCGGGTTCCATAGACACCCCAGCCCCCTATGACGCCATTCCCCTCTTTGTCCGGGCCGGGTCCATCATTCCGCTCGGCCCCGAACTTCAGTACATCGGCGAAAAACCCGAAAACCCCATCACCCTCTACATCTATGAGGGAGCTGACGGGGACTTCACCTTATATGAAGACGATGGCCTGACTTATGGTTATGAAAGGGGCGTCTATTCTGAAATTCCCATCCATTGGGACGATGCCAACCGAACCCTGACTTTTCGCGACTGTAACGGCCAGTTTGGGGAAATGCCGGGCAAACGGAGCTTCGACTTGGTTTTGGTTTCCAAGCGCAAGGAGGCTGGATTTTCATCAGAACCGAAAGTGGATAAAAACGTGGAATACACAGGGAAGGAAATCATCATCTCGTTTTCGTTTGAAAATAAATCGTCGCCGTAAAATTCAAACGCCAAAAAATAACCGTCCACCCCTTTTGCAAAAAATCCCGCAGGAATTCAAGGAAACAATTTACTTTTGTGAGTTCGCATGGAAGACCACCGAAATACTTTTCAGTGGTTTTCCATCCTTGTAAATGACAACGAAATATTGGCCAGGCGGGGCATCCCGCCCCTTGCTGTCCTGGCCGTTCCATTCCAGCCATTTTCCGCCCTGCCTCACGACGTTTTCGTCGAAAATCAATACCAACAAATTCCCCGCGCTGTCCACGACCTCCACCTGGTAGCGGCCGGGGCCATCGGCGATGTTGAAGTAGATATTGGCGGGAGGAGAATTCAACTCAACACGGTTGTTCAAATCCAATGGAGGGAGCCAAGTCGGAACAGAAGTGGGCTTTGATCGAGTTGGCCATGTAGCTGTAAAATTGGGCCGTATCACCAGGCGTGGAGTGGCCGTTGGGCGCAGGGCCACAAAGGTAGGTGTAGGTTTGATTTTGACGCTGCGACTGCGGACCGGAACTTTTAATGGGCTTGGAACGGGAAAAGGCGTAGGAGTAAATGGTTGGAATGGGGTGAATGAAGGAACTGGGCGCGGTGTGGGAGTTGGAATGGCGGTTGGTAAAAGGACGGGGAAAGATGGGGGTGGCGTTGGCCTCGAATCAAGCTTGTTCGGTTTTACTTCAGGGACAATTGAGGAAGGAGTACTTATTTGGACTGGCTTGGGCACAGGAGAGGCGCAAGGACAAGCATCTCTCCCCAACCACTGGGCAATGGCAAGCGTAAGGTCCCGGGAAATGTCCGCGATTTGAGCGGCCTCTGTGCTTCCGGCCGGGACCCATTTGGGCCAAACCCATGGGTGCGTATCCCAAACTACAAAAAGCTTCCCTCTTGTGCAATTAGGGGCCTGGATGGCCCCCCCCAATTGGTCGCCTGTCCAACTGCAAAGAATCGAGCGGTTGACTCCGTTGTTGAACTTCCAATCATTATCGACGTTGACATAGCTGGATCCCGTCAAAAAATTTAATGGGATTCCGCCCGCCCAACCGAGGTAAACAGAGACGGGACCAAGGCCGTTCTCGACGGGATAAAAGGCCTGTCCCTTTGTCTCATCGTTCCCAAGAGCGGAGGGTGCACAGGCCGAAAAACCCGCCTCGACTGCATTTATCTTTTGTAGGAATTCATAGAGCCCTTGGTCCCGGTCCACAAAATGGCAGCATTCACCGACAAGGAAGAGTTTTCCACAGTGGTTCAAGTAATCAACGGCCTTAACCTGCCAGCGATCTCCGAAATAGTCGGCAGAACCGGGCGAGCCATCACATCCATAACTTCCGTAATGCAGTATTCGGGCATCCCAAACCTGGTCATATGCTTCCCAATGATCCGTGGTGGGGTCACGGGACTCCGTCCCCACATCGATCACTGTGACTTGGTTACCGGCTCTTTGCAAAATATGAGCGGCTTCCGCCATATATCCCTTTTCATCGGAAGCACTGCTGTAATAGAAAAGGATGTTGTAGGCGCTGCGAGAGGTGGGGGAAGTTATTCCCTGGCTCGCCGCGGCGGCATGAAGCGGGCTTAATGACAAAGCCGAAATCAAAAATAGGAAATATGGGAGGACGGCCGCCCGACGTGTCGAAGGGCTCAAGGCAGGGAAGGCTTTTCGCCACTGTTCTTCGGCTTGGAGGAATCCGCCTTCCACCCCATGTCTTCAGCCAGCATTCTCGCCAGTTGGTCCCCCACTTGGCGCTGCCCTTCCCTGTCAAAATGCTTATAACAACCTGTCAGGTGGTTTGCCGGGTAATCCAAGACGATCAGGGAAACCTTGTCGTCGCCCGCCTTCTTTTCCCGTGCTACCACATCCTGTATCAAATTCCCTGCGGGTGGTGAGGTTCCGAAGGTCAGGCAAAAAATATGGGCGTGGGGGTAATCGGCGCGCAAGGTGGATAAAAACTTTATATAGGCTCCCTCGAATTCCTCCCCACTCGGCTGGGGAGCACCTGAAAAGAAGTCGTTCCCTCCAAGTTCAATTACAACGGCGTCAGGTATCCATTGTCGGGGGTCAATCACCGGGCTTTCAAAGCCAGCCAGAACCCGGGAATAGTAGGCAGGCATGGGCATTTTTGCCATGCCGACATTCCTCACAACGCCTGTTGCAGAAAAAGAAGTTACGCGGCTTTCCACCCCTAAAGCCCTGGCGGCCAAAGGACCAAAGGCTAAGTAGCAATTTGCAGTTGGCCGAAAATGTGCGGGGTCGCAGTCCGTATTGGGATCCTCAACTTCTGCGCCACAAGCCAGGGAATCGCCGACGAACTCGATCCGACGCGGAGCGGGGGAAAGAGGTTTCAATAATCCCATTCCCTTTTGCAAAAGCAGGCCCTTAAAAGTGGCCGCTCCAAAATAAGCCTCCGTTCGCTTCACCAGGAGAAGGTCGTGAAGACCGGCTTTCAACCCGGCTACTGTATATTCAGCGGAACTACCCGTCACGATGACCTTTTGGAGATTTCCATCGATAAAAACATCATAATCATTGTTTCCGTCATCCAAGAGGATTCCAACTGCGGTCCCTTGGAAAATAGCGGAAATTGAAACTGCCGGCCAGTCAAACCGGGGAGCCGAAGGATTTGAAAAGTCAAAACGACCCGAATATTGAATATTGGGATCGGTTGGCGGGATGAAAACGGAATTATCAACGTTCATTTCGCTATTAGTAGCGGAGGTGGTTTGAGAGGGTACGGCATCCGCAGCTCCCGCGGAAGGCTGGGAATACAAAGAAAATAAAAATCCAAGGAGCGGGAGAAGAAATTGCCATTTTTTCATGTGCAAATACCCTTTTATCAACATCACCGCCAAGCCATCTTTTCAAGTTTTGGGTTTAAGAGATATCCTGGGTGATCGAGATGCATTTCAACTTTTCCACCCCTAGCGGGGTTAAGATACCAGCGGGATACGGGGCAAGTGCTTAAGGAAGAGGTCGTCCAAAGAAGCATCATTACAACCCGTTTCAACTGCGCCGTCCCTTTTTCCAAAGATTAAATTAAAGGGGCCGCAGCACCAGTACAATGGCAAGTTTTCCCGAACTTATGGTTGAAGATACTTATGTCTTTTTGTTCGGAACCACATTTCCGTCCCAAATCTCTTCAATTTTCTTCAAACAGGCTTCCTTTTGACCTTTGAAGCCAATCTCTTCCCAACCGTCCGGTATATCCTTGTCGGTAGGCCAAATTGAATAATGGCCTTGAATGCTTTTGACCACCGTCAATTCACCGGATTGCCAATCCACATATTCTTCCTCGTTCGAAACCATTTTCCCCTCCAGATTTTACCGCCTTAAACCATTTAAACTTGGGCGCCTATACATTCAATTCCGCCCGACCAGTTTCAATCCCTTCGCCCTCTTGTCCGATTTCAGTACTTCAGGGGGAGAATATCCGCCCAGCGCCGAAAATCCCCCGTCGACAGGAAATGCTGTGCCAGTGACAAAATTGGAAGCTTCGCTGGCCAGGAACACAGACACTCCGGAAAGATCATCGGGTACGCCCCAGCGTCCTTGCGGGGTCCGGGAAGCCACCCGTTCATAAAGCCCCGGGGTCGTTTCATAGGATCTGCGAGTGAGCTCCGTGTCGATCCACCCCGGCAAAATCGAATTCACTTGGATATTGTCCTTAGCCCAGGCAGTGGCCAGGGTTTTTGTAAGTTGCACGATGCCACCCTTGGACGCGGCATAGGGTGCCATTCCAGGGGCTCCAAACAACGACGTCCCCGATCCCATAGTAATAATTTTTCCACCACCCATTTTTTTCATAGTCGGATAGACCGACTGCGCACAAATAAAAGTTCCTGTGAGGTTCACGTCTAAAATCGAACGCCACTCTTCAAGGCTGAAGTTTTCCGGCTGCTTACGAATATTGATTCCGGCGTTCGCAACTAAAATATCCAATCTTTGAAGCGTTTTAAAGTCGTTTCCGTCATCTGCTCAACCAGTCTCTCGTTCGTCACATCCACTTCAAGTGATGCAACTTTGCCGCCGATTTTCCTCAATGTTTTTACGGCCAAATCATTTTTTTCCCTGTTTGTCGCCGCAATTAAAACGGAAGCCCCCGCTTGCACGAATCCCCTTGCAATGCCAAACCCTATACCACCGTTCCCGCCCGTTATGATTGCGACCCGCCCCTTCAATGTAAACAATTTCATAAAATCACCCCGCGGACTGGAAAAAACGTAATCAAATTAAATGTCTTTGCAGTTCTATTTAGAAGCCGCCCAAAAAATTTTAACCCTGGCCTATCGTTTAGTTTAAAGCGGCTATCCAGTTCCAGGTTTAAGGGTTCAAATAACACCCGAAGCGTTTGGAGTCGCGTTCTGCAGAGGCGCCAAAATGACGCGCTGCTTTTCATAAAACAGTAAACAAATTGGGGCTGGAAAGTTTCAATTTAAGCTTTAATTTTTTGTAAATTTTTGAATTAAATTCCAAATACTATCGCAGGCATTGGTTGGATTCTAAAGCTATTCTTCCTCCTAATTCAACGGCGGAAGAAAATTTTGCCCATTTTCATGCGGTCGATGGATTTAGGTCCGCTCAGTTTCGCGTTCCAACACCTAGTCCCGTTGAAAGTTGCACTACAAACGGCCGGTTCAATATGAAATCGGTTTTCTACCTTCGCTTAAATTCACAAGTCGAAAGTTTAGTGCTGTACCATTCGCCGCCACACAGTAAACAGCGGCCAAGCCAGGATTTTGTCAAACAAGGAGGAAAGCTGACTACAGAACGCAGGAATGAAAACCTTTCCAGACCTGGATTTTTAAACGACCTCGAGAAAAAAAACGATAAAACTTTCAAATGTAAGTTGGCGGCAACCCGTCAACAGCGTCAACAATGCGAGGAAGCAGATCCCCCCGGAAAAGTCGAGAAAACGACCAACAAAAAGAACCTTACAGCTCCTGCGGCGTGAAGTATCAAACCTGGAGATGGTCGTTATGGAGATGTCCTTGGGCCCATGACAGCTGGGTTGATGCTTTTACTTCAGGAACCTTGAAATACCCGGGTATTTCAAGGTTCCTGAGCAACCAAAGAACCCCTACATTCCGTACCTTGTCGGCCCTTAAATACAATCAGGCCTCGCTCCATTTTGAGACAGTTTTCTATCCTTCTGTCGAATAGCGCTAAACTGTAAATGCCAATTCTCTCAAACGCATTTCGCCGTCTTTGTTATCAGTCAAAACATAAAATCCAATGCCCGCCAACCCCTGGAGATCCAATATTCTGTTTCCCTCTTGATTTCCCCAAGACGTATTCAGTTCCAGTTGTGACAGATTAACCCGGTAGGTCTTCCACTCGCCTCTACCGATCAGTTCGGGAAAACCGTAGGATTCCCCATCCGCTCCGTTCGCCCCCGAGAATGATGGGTTTGATACCGGACCAGCGCCGGATTCGGTCATTGAAACGGTGAAAATTGTGTCGCGGGGCAGCAGAGCCTCAAATTGAAGAAAATGGTAACCTGCCATGTCCACAATCCGCGGTGCAACAAAGGGCCCCACATTGGGAGAAAGGTCAGCGTAGAACTCTTTGACTTCCTCACCGAACTGGAAGACCAATTCTTTTCCATCTATTTTCGCGGTTGTTTTCCCGCCTTTGCCCTCTTCCAGCCAGACCCAGTCATCCAAATTCAGGTTCCCTTTTTCCAGGTCCATATAGGCTCTAGAAGCGGGTACTTCACCCGATGATGCAGTCTTTTTATAGTCAAAAGACTTCCTGAGGTATATTTTTTCGCCGACCACGAACCCGTCTAGTCCGTCTTCCTTCGTGTATCTCACCAGGTCCGACATGCGGTTGATAAAACCCTTCCCTTTGAAATTCAGCGATGTATTGCACAGAACC
>JAJPJW010000178.1 GCA_021324075.1 Pseudomonadota bacterium
AAGATCAAGGAAAAGATGACCGATTTCGGGAGTATCTATGACGGCGAATGCGCTTACTTCTACGCCGTGACCGTCTGCCCCCAATGCACCTTCGCCGCTTTGAACAAGGACTTCGATTCCATCCGCGCCGATTACGAAACCAAGGTCTTCGAGGCCACCAAGAAGATCCGTGCCGCCAACGTGAAAAAGCCGGATATATTTGCCCTGGGAAGTTCCACCGTTGAGGTGGCCGCCAAGCGCCACGAACTGGCCGTCGCCTTCACCAAGATGCGCACCTACGCCGAACTGGGCACCCTGGCCGGCCTCTATATGCACTTGGTCTGGATCTACCGCCTGGCGGGGAACCGTGATAAGGAAATGGCCGCCATGGCCGAGGCCGTAAAGGCCTACCAGGAATTCCACGAAAAGGGCGGCGACCTGCCCGAAAAGCTGGGTGAGCCGGGCGTGCTTTATCTTATCGGCGAGCTTTACCGCCGCCTGGGGAATTACAAGGAAGCCCGCAACTATTACGGCCGGGCCCTCACCAGCAAGGAGATCAAGGCCTTTCCGGCCATCGCCGACATGACCCGTGACATGATGTTAGCCGCCAAGAACGCTATGGAACAGGCAGGTACGGTTTGACCCTGGAGCCCACTTCCGCGATCTTCAAGCACCTTCGCCGGGTGCTGCAACAGGCCCTTTTCCTCCAGTCCATGGGCCCCAGCGAACTGGACAAACTCACCATCAGCCTCAAGCCCATGCGGGTCTTCAAGGGATATGAAATCATCAAGCAGGGCGATCCGGGGGACACCTTCTATCTCATCGCCTCGGGGCGGGTTTCGGTCTACGTGAACAAGGGTTCCTACCGCACCAAGGTGGCCGAACTGGGGCAGGACAAGTATTTTGGGGAAATGGCCCTGATTTCGAATGAACCCCGCACCGCCACTGTCATGGCCGAGGGCCTGACCGAGCTTTTCGTGCTGGAAAAGGGCAGCTTCGAAAGCATCCTCATGCGCAACCCCACCATCGCCGCTAAGATCAAAGAAGCCTACCAGCAACGGGGCGAGGCCAATTCCAAACTCCCCGGTTCGGAAGGGCAATAGGACTTCCCCATAAACTGGTTGTTTCGCGGGGTTGGAAAGCCATTGGAATTTGGGGCGACTTCCACTTAGGATATTGGAGCTTCCATCCAACCCAAGGATTCCCATGAACCGCTACCACTTCACCTTTCTTTTGGCCCTCCTACCCTTAATGGGACTCATCAGCCTGGGCTGTCCGAGCAACAATTCCACCAGCCCCTCCGCGCCCACATCGACCCCAACCGCTCCCTATAGCCTAGGCATTTCTTTCGGTTTAAGCAGTTCCATTACCATGAATGGCCCCGAGGGTGTGGCAATATCGGGGGCCACCCTTTGGGTCACTAACCAGGGTAATTCGGGCAATGGCAACAACAGCCTGCAGGCTTGGAGCACCACGGGCGGGGCCATCACCCAGATCATCACCTTTAATACCAGCGACAATTTTAGCCGTCCCTACGGCTTGGCCATCGGGCCCGACGGCTATGTTTACGTTGGGGATTCAGGCCATAACCGGATCGTGGAATTCGACCCCCTCGGGGCTTATGTGACGGTTTTCGGCTCCGCCCAATTGGGCACGGACACTTCCTATGGCGTTGCAGTGGATTCCACTTACGTTTTTGTGACGGACGAGATCATCAATGGCGTCATCCGTTTCACGATCGCGGGCAGCGGCAACTCCAAAACCTTTGGTTCACCCATCACCTTTTCCGCGAACGGGGTCCCGAACGCCTATACCAGCGATATCACACTGGACACCAGCGGCAATCCCTACGTCCTCCTCCCCCAGGATCAAGAAGTGGTGAAATATACCTCCGCAGGGGTTTCCCAGATGGCCGTCACCCAAGGCATCGCCGCCGCCGGTGGTGTCGCTGTGGATGGGACAGGAAATCTCTTCGTCGCCCAAATCGGCCCGGGCATTATCCCGACCCCCTCGGTCAATCAATACAGCCCTTCAGGCGGACTGCTGAATTCCTACGCTAACGGGCTCCTCTCCAATCCTGGGCACCTGGCCCTCGACGCTTCGGGCAACCTCTATGTTGCTGACGGGAGCCACAACCAGATTGTTGTGCTCAAACGTAATTAAACCGGCAGGTACGGTTCTTCCTTCAAAATGACATCCATGAACCCTAACGAGCCTTCCTTTGAAAACCAGATCCAACAACTGAATGAATTGGGCCACACAGCCCTTACCCAGGGCCGCCTTCAGGAGGCACTCAACTATTTAGGGCGCTCTTTACAGCTCTCCCGGGACCAATTCCAGCCCCTTTGCGACATCGGGACTCTCTTCGGACTGTCAGGCCGGTTGGATCTGGCCCTGGAAGCCTTTGACCACGCCCTGGTTCTTCAGCCTGGGGACGCCACGGCCCATTACAACCGGGGCTTGGTCCTGGAGCGCCTTAACCGGCCCTTGGAGGCCCTGGCGGCTTACGAAAAAGTCCTCAACCTCGATCCCAACCTCTCCCCGGCCCATAACAACCGGGGCAATATCCTGAAGGGATTCAACCAGATGGAGGAAGCCCTGGCCAGTTATGACCGGGCTTTGGCCTTGGATGGTTCCAATGCCGACGCCCATAACAACCGCGCGGCGGCGTTGGTGGAACTGGGCCGCATGGAGGAGGCGCTTCAAAACTTCGACCGGGCAATCGCCCTCAACCCCCGCTTTGCCATGGCCTACAAGAACAAGGCCCAACTGCTGCTTTTGCAGGGGCAATTCGAGCAAGGCTGGCCGCTTTATGAATGGCGATGGAAAGCCGACCTGCAAGGTGAATACCGTAACTTTTCAAAACCCGTCTGGTTCAGCCGTGATTCGTTGAAGGGGAAAACCATCCTCATTCAATCCGAACAGGGTTTCGGGGACATCCTGCAATTCTGCCGTTATGTGCCTTTGCTCAAGGACAAAGCGGCCCAGATCCTTTTCGAGGTGCCTAAACCGTTAATCCCACTTTTGACAACCCTGCCCGGCGGGGCAACCCTTATCGAGAAGGGCCGACCCCTGCCTGATTTCGACACCTACTGTCCTCTTTTAACCCTTCCACTGTCCTTCAAGACCACGGTTAAAACCATCCCCGGTGGAACACCCTACCTTTGGGCCGATCCGGCCAAAAAAACCGCCTGGGAAAAGCGCTTGGGCCCTAAAACCCAATCCCGAATCGGGCTCGCTTGGTCAGGTAAGGCGCAATACATCCATGATTCCAAACGCAGCTTGGCCCTCGAGTCCTTGAAACCGTTGTTTGGGCTGCCGTTGGAATTTCATTCACTCCAAAAGGAATACCGGCCTCAAGATAAACCATTACTTGCAGGCCTGCCGATTCAGGACCACAGCGGGGAACTGCGCGATTTTTCCGATACCGCCGCCTTGGTGGATACAATGGACTTGGTGGTTTCGGCCGACACCTCGGTTGCCCACCTCGCCGGCGCTTTGGGAAAACAAGTGTGGGTGCTTCTGCCCGCCATCCCCAATTGCCGCTGGCTTTTGGGCCGGTCGGACAGCCCCTGGTATCCCACCGCCCGGCTTTTCCGCCAGCCAAAAGCGGGAGATTGGGCGTCCGTCATCAACGAAATCAGTGCCCGGCTGGTCGAAAAAAAGTAGCGCACTTGCCTGAATGCAGGCCCAACCGGCAGGCCCCCCTACAGCCGTTCTCCCGGCTAAGCTAAAACCTCTTCACCAGTCGGTGCTTTTCACGGGTCTTTTGAATATAATCCGCTCAAGTTTTTTCGACGCACCCTATTAAATTCTTTATAAGACCGCCATGGACGAATCCGCACCGCCAAAACCTCCTGCACCTGCCGGCTTGAATGCCCTCGCCTGGTCCGTACCCTTGGGCGGCCTTCTCTGGGGCATGCCCCATTTCGGCGTCTTCGCCGTGACTTCCAACGGCCGGGTGACTTTTTGGAACAAAGGGGCCGAGCTTTTGACCGGTTACAGCGCCCAGGAGGCCGCCCAAGCCGCCATCGGTGAACTTCTGCCCCTGCACGATTTCAAAGGTACCAGCCTCATCGGTCGGGACGGCCTTTTGGAGCGCTGCCTGGTGACGGGAACCCCATCCACCCAAAAAGTGAGGATGGGTATTAAGGACCGCCGGGTTTTGACCGTCCTCATGAGCGTTCTGCCGGTCACCAGCCCCTCCAGCCAGCAGTCTGTGGCCGTCTTCTTCCAGGACGTCAGCCGGGAAGAGGACATGATCCAGGCCCAGCGCAGCGTCAACGACAACCTGAAGAAATACGTATCCGACGCCACCTATCAAGAGGCCCTTTACAAGTCCGTCTCCAGCCGGGCCGTGAAGCCCGAGACCATCGAGCGCACGGTGCTTTTCCTGGACATGGTGGGCTTCACCACTTTCGCCGAGAGGCATGACCCGGAAACGGTGATTCGGACCCTCAACGACCTCCTGGGCATCTGCGGGGAGGCGGTTCGGGACTGCAGCGGGGACGTGGACAAGTTCATCGGGGACTCGGTCATGGCCGTCTTCGAGGAGCCGGACGCGGCCTTGCGGGCGGCCCTGGAGATCCGCGCCGCCCTGGTGGATTTCAACATCCTCCGCCAAAGGAAGGGGGAGGAACCTATCCGGGTCCGCATTGGGCTCAATACGGGGTCCTTGATCCGTGGCGAGATCGGCACCCTTTACCGCAAGGAACTGACCGTCATGGGGGATGTGGTCAATACCGCGGCGCGCGTCCAATCCAAGGCCGGCCCGGACGAGATCTACATGACCCAGGCCACCTACGACCAGATCGGCAACAAGGAATATTTCGCCCCCGTGGGCCGGGTGGCCCTCAAGGGCAAGGCAAAGAAGGTGCCCCTTTACCGGCTCAAGCCAAAGCTTCCGGAGATATAAGGCCCGTCCCTAAAATTACCGCGCTATCCATAATTGTCTTGGCGTGTTCGACTGGTAGGGAGGGACGCCCCTGGCGTAGTAAACAAAGGAGTTGATGGCCGGGGAATCGTCCTTCAGGGAGGGATCCCAGACACCCGGGGACTCATAGTAATACAAGGTTCCCCCGATATCCTGGTGGAGCCCCAGCCGGTTTATCCAGGTTCCCGGGTCCAGCAACAAATGCCCATAGAAGGGGATGTCGTAGAGGATAGAAGGGTCCACCACATAGACGGTGCCCGGCTGGGGCTCCACCAGGTCTTTCTGGGTCCAGGGCAGCCAAGAAAGGCCGTAAAAGAACGGGTCGGTCCTTTGTTCGGTCAAGAGTTTCACCCGTTTCCAACCTTTTTCCCTCGCCTTTTCGGCGAGCCTCTTCATGTCCTGTCCTAAGTTCCAGTTGAAGGTATTCAAGAGCTGGTATTTTGTTTGGGGATTCAACAGCTCATTGGCATAGGCGATGTGGTGGGGAAAAGCCGACAATACGCTGATGCCATGCCAGGCCAGCAGCACGACGGCGCCGGCACGGAGAAACTTGCGCCCCGAGGCAGCCGAAACTTTCTTCCATTCCCATATCCCATAAAAGGCATATCCACAGAGAAGAACCAGGAAAGGATAAACGGGCAGGGCGTGGTGGATCGTCATGCTCTTGTCACCCAGCCAAAAAAGGCCCAAGTAAACCGTGGGAGGCACCCAGACCCAGTGGGGGATCTTCATTTTTCCCCGCAATAAGAGAAACCCCGCCAAAACGAGGAGGAAATCAAAGGGGAGGGTGTTCTTGAAAAAAAAGTGGTAGGGAAAATTGAGGTAGGATCCCTCCGGCCAGTAATCATGGGCAAAATAAAGGCCGTGGCTGCCGATCGCCCCCCGATTTGCCAAATAAACCGCGTCGTTGTAGTAAAAAAGGGACCAGGGATCCGGGTGGACACCCGCCCAGACGATGGTTCCCGGCAGGTAGCAGACCGCAATCGTCGACAGGAATGCTCCCCCAGCCCAAAACCAAAGCGGAACCTGGCGTTTCAGGGTTTTCCCCGTCTTGCCGGATGAAAACAAAAACAAAGTTTCCAGGACGAAGAGGACCGGCAGGACCAGGAGGCCGTTGTAACGGGCGGCGGCGGTCAGGCCCGCCAGGGCTCCGACGATGATGTAAGACGGCGCTTTCCCCAAAGCTTGGGCGCGGGCAAGCGACATAACCGTCAATAAAAGCCAAAGGGCGATGGAAAGGTCGGTTTTAGCCGTACCGCTGAAAAAAAGAAGGGTGGGCTCGAAGGCCCAAAGGGCCAGGGTCGAAAAGGCCAGGGACAGGGGACCTTCCCTGACACAGCAGTAGAGCAGGAATCCGATTACAAGCGCGATCAGCCAATCAACCGCACGGCTCAAAACGGTTATTTCTTCCAGCGCCCCGGGATTGTCCATGTAAAGGAGGCCCAGGGATTTGGTGCGCCAGTCGTGGACGTCGTTCGGATAGGCCTTCAAATGCAGGAACAAAAGGGGCAGGCCGCAAAGCGCCCCCGGCGCGGTGGTGCCGCTTTTGGTGATGCAGTCGCCTTCCGACCAATAATCGTAGGCGCAGGTAATTTCCCATTCTTCATCCATGACGATGGAATCGCCCCACCACCGGGGGACCACTTGGGCGCTGAAGACAGCGGCGCAAATAAGGAAAAAAGGGAAGAGGAGCTTTCGGGGATCGTCGGGGAGGCGCAAGATGGGCTTAACTTTTCCCGATGAGGTACTCTAAATGACGCTCGATTTCGTCAAAGGCGGTGAATTCGAGGTCAAAATCATTCTTAATGGAACTCATGTCGAAAAGATTGGGTTCCGGGTCCCAGCCCCTATCCTCCAGGACGATCTCGCTCTTGGAGCCCGCCATTTCCACGGCCCTCCGGGCGACGGAGTCCCAGGTGACGAACTCGGAGGAAAGGCCGAAGTAGATTTTACGCCGGCGGTCGCTGTTCAAAACCGCGCCATAAAGCCTGGCCAGGTCGCCCGCCCAAATGAACTGGGTACCGTCGAACTTGGTGAGGGTGATGGGTTCGCTTTTTTGGGCCGCCGCGGCGATATTCGAAAACCGCTTGTCCGGTTGGATGACCCCGTCCGGGAAGGCGGGATTGCCGAAGGTATAACCGGGCCGGATGATGTTGCAATGCATCTCGGCCTTCGCCGCGAAACCCAGGACATAGGCCTCGGAAGCCGCCTTGGTGGCCCCGTAAAGGTCCACAGGGCGGGGGTCGATGGCCTCCGTCATGATGCGGCGGAACTTGCCGATGGCGGCGGTCGAGGAAGTGTAAATGAATTTTTTCACCCCGGCTTTTTCGGCCTCTTCCAGAAGGAAAACCGTCACCGACGTATCGTTCTGGAGCATGGTCGTAGGGGTCTCCCCCCACCCCAGTGCGATGTGCACGCAGGCGTCACAGCCTTGAAGGGACTTGGACAGGACCGGCTTGTCGTAAATCGTGCCCGAGACGGCTTCCACACCGGGCATGGTTTGCAGGGAAGGGATCTTTTTAGGGTTGCGGACCAGGAGCCGCAACTGGTGGCCGCTTTCCAAAAACTGCCTCACCACCCAATGGCCGATAAAACCGCTTCCGCCGGTTAAGAAGATTTTCATGGATCCCCCTTGGATGAAAAACAGGAAAAGTATAAAGAATCGCCGGGCAAAGGTAAGGTAAAATTATTCCATGTCCCCTTTATCCGTCCATTTTGAAGCCGGTGGCGAGCCCTCCAAAAAATTGGAGGGCTGGTGCTACGGCGTGGGTTTCGCCTCGTTGATCCCGTTCTTGGGTATTCTTTTCGCCGCCGCCTCGCTCATCCTGGGCATCGCCAAGATCGGACGGAAAGGCGGCTGGATCCTGCTGGCCCTGGCGGCCCTTGGCTTGGCGGAGACCTCGGGGCTCACCGCCCTTTATTACGACCAAATCTTCCCGTCGCCGCCTCCACCCGCCGCTTTGGCCGCCGATCCCGGC
>JAJPJW010000188.1 GCA_021324075.1 Pseudomonadota bacterium
ACCCACCACGAGAAGTGGGACGGCTCGGGCTACCCGCGCGGCATGAAGGGGGAAAGCATCCCCCTGTCCGGGCGCATCGTGGCCCTGGCGGACGTCTTCGACGCCCTCACCACCAAGCGCTGCTACAAGCCGGCCTTCTCGCTGGAAGAATCCATGAAGATCATCAAGGAAGGCACGGGCCGCCATTTCGATCCCAAGGTGGTCGCCTCCTTCAACAACAACCTGGAGAAGATCCTGGCCGTCAAGGCGCAGTTCAGCAATTAACCCGGAAATCCGGGAGACCCGTCCCCTTCAGCCGTCCTTTTATTTGAGGAGCCTTTATGTTGGTCGAACCCACCCAGGGCCGAGCTTCGATCGAGGATGAAGGAAGCCGGCTTCGGATCGCCATACCCTCCAAGTTCAATTTATTCGTGGTCCTTTTCCTGCTGTTTTGGCTGGGCGGCTGGACGATGGGGGAAGTTTCGGTTATCCGCGATCTTTTTTCCGGCCGTGCGCCGGCGGCGGGATTGGCTTTTATGGGTTTTTGGCTTTGTGGCTGGACCCTAGGGGGGATCTTCGCCTTCCTGACGGTTCTTTGGATGTGCTTTGGGAAGGAAATCCTCGAGGTGGACTCATCCCTCCTTTCCTGCGGCAAAACCATCTTCTCCATCGGCTTCCCCAAACAGTACCGGATGGCCGATATCCGCAACCTCCGGGTGAATTCCTATAGCGGGTATTTCGGTTCCTATTCCAGCACCTATATCCGGCCTTCCATCGCTTTCGACTACGGGGCCAAAACCGTCCGGCTGGGCTACGGCATCGACGAAGCGGAAGCGGGCCAGATCGTCAAAAGGCTCCAGGAAAGGTTTTCACTGAAAGCCTAAAGGCTGAAGGGTTCTTTTGATAAAATGGCCATGAATCCTGATCGTCGGGGCTTCCTATGTTCATCCCAAAATCCATCGTCTGTTTGAAGGACTATACCTGGCGCCAGTTCCGCGCCGATTTGGCCGCCGGGGTGGTGGTGGGACTGGTGGCCCTCCCCCTGGCCATGGCCTTCTCCATCGCCTGCGGGCTTCCGCCGGAACGGGGGCTTTATACCGCGGTGGTGGGCGGCTTCCTCATCTCGGCCCTCAGTGGCAGCCGGGTGGCCATCGGCGGACCCACGGGCGCTTTCATCGTCATCGTGGCGGGTATCGTGGCCAAATATGGTTATGACGGCCTGGCGGTGGCCACGGGCCTGGCGGGCCTCATCTTGATCGCCATGGGTTTCTCCCGCATGGGCACGCTCGTCAAATACATTCCCTTCCCGGTCATCACGGGTTTCACCAGCGGCATCGCCGTGGTCATCTTCAGCACCCAGGTCAAGGACTTCCTGGGGCTGAAGATGGATTCGGCCCCGGCGGATTTCCCGGACAAATGGGGCGCCTACTTCAAGGCCCTGCCCAGTTGGAATCCCTATGCCCTCGGCATCGGGGTTTTCACCGTCGCCTGCATCTTCCTTTGGCCCCGTTCCTGGAAGGTCCCGGCCTCCATCGTCTGCATGGTCCTGGCTTCCTTCGCGGCGGCGCTTTGGCGTTGGCCGGTGGAAAGCATCGGCACCCGCTTTGGGGGAATCCCCCAGGGCCTGCCCCATCCACAGTTTGTCCTGCAGTCCTGGGCACAGATAAAGCTGTTGCTGCCCTCGGCATTTACGGTAGCAGCCTTGGCGGCCATCGAATCGCTCCTTTGCGCCGTGGTGGCAGACGGCATGATCGGGGGCCGGCACAAGTCCAATATGGAGTTGGTGGCCCAGGGAGTGGCCAACTGCCTTTCCCCGGTTTTCGGCGGCATCCCGGCCACGGGCGCCATCGCGCGCACCGCCACGAACGTGAGGAATGGCGGCCGTACCCCCGTGGCGGGCATGGTGCACGCCATCGTGCTTTTCCTCATCCTGCTCTCCGCCGGGCCCCTGGCGGCCCATGTCCCTCTGGCCGCCCTGGCGGGGGTTTTAGTGGTGGTTTGTTACCACATGTCCGAGTGGCATTCCTTCCGGTTCATCCTCACCGGCCCGGTGACGGACATCGCGGTGCTTCTGACAACCTTCCTGCTGACCGTCTTCGTGGACCTTACGGTGGCGGTGGGCGTGGGCATGGTCCTAGCGGCCTTCCTTTTCATGAGGAATGTGGCGGCTTTGAGCGAAGTGAAGGCCCTGGCCCAAGAAAGAGACGATGAAAGGATGGGGAAGACGCCGGCCCCGCCGGGTGTGGAGGTTTATTCCATCAACGGCAGCTTCTTCTTCGGGGCGGTGGAAAAACTGATGGAAGTGGAACAGTCGCTTTTCAAGGCTCCCCGGGCCCTGGTATTGGACATGGCCGGGGTGTTCTACATGGACGCCACGGGCCTCAAAACCATCCGGGACATCCGCCAGCGGTGTGCTTCCCGTGGCACCCGCCTGATGCTTTCCAGTGTCCAACCCCAACCCCTTGCGGTCCTGCGCAAGGCCAAGAAGGTGGAAAAGATCGGTAAGGAAAATTTCAAACCAAACTTAACCAAGGCGTTTGAAGACCTGGCTGTCACCGTTTCAAGCTAAGTAAAAGGCAACTATTCCCCCCGCAGGGCCCAGAGAATGGGCTTGCGGTAGCCGGTGTCCTTTTCCATGAGGGTCAGACGGTTCGCAGCAGGGTCCACGTCCAAATAAAACTCCGCAACATGGTCCCACTTCCGGGTTTCGTAGAACAATTCGATCTTCACCGGGTTGGGTCCCAAAACCCGGGGATCGCCTTCCACGCTGGCGGCCGTAAATTCAACCTCCGGTGCCATCATCTTCGGGGGAAATCCGGTGATGTAAAGCTGATTCAACATTTCCGCCAATCGGTCGCTCTCTTCCCCCAGGCTCCGCAGGGTCACCTTGCCGTGGTAAATGAAGCCATTCGGGAATCCATTCCAGGTGACTTTTTTCCATTGGGGGCCGGTGTCCATTTGGAGACCGGCAAGGTTACCTCCAAAATCGGTTTGCGCCCTCAAGCTCCAAGAGCCGTCGGGATGCGATTCTTTTTGCACGATGGTCAGGGGGACATCCCGGAAAATGCTGACCTCGGTGGCCAAATCCTCGGTATTGGCGTGGGGCTTGTCGTGCAGGAAGTTACCGAAGAAAAAAGCGTAAAGCCAGGCGGCGCCAAGCAAGGCCAAGGCAACTTTCATACGGGGGTTCATAGGATTTTCCATACTTCGATTTCAAATGAAGAGAACCTATTTTACCCCGAAAAAAGCCCGGCTCCGAGGGGAGCTCATTCCCCCTTGCTTCTTTCCTACCTAAAATAAAGCCATGAACCTCGACCGGCATATCCTGAAGCTCCTCAAGAAACGCGGGTCCAACTTTCGGAAGCCCCATGCCGTCGAATATTACGTTTATTTCAAGACCAAGACCGCCGCGGGCAAGGCCCGGCCCCTCCTGCGCCAAAAAGGCTTCCACGTGGAGCTCTTGACCGATTCGTCGGCCAAGCGGTGGATCTGCCTGTCGATCAAGGAAATGCTTCCCCGCTATGAGGCCATCCAAAGGACGAAAAAAAGCCTCAACCGGCTGGCCCAATCCCTGGGCGGCTGGTGCGACGGCTGGGGCACCCAGGTTGAAAAGTAGTTCACCCGGGTCCGGCGAAAGTTTATACTCGCTCCAATAAATTTTTTTATTCTTAAGTTCATCGGATATCGGGGACCCTATGCAAAAGAAAAGCGAGCTTCAATTATTCATGGAAGGAATGGCGCTCCTCACGGCCGGCCTCTTCGCACTGGTTTTCCACGTCTTGAAACTGGTCCCCGAATCGGACACCGTTTTGTTCCTGAAGTTCACCTTGTTTGACGTGCTGCAGACCGCCCTCAAGGTGGTCGTCTTTTTCCTGCTTTGGAAATACTACAAGCATATCCTGCACGAAATTTCGGCCTTCTATCTCCAGCACCTGGTGGCCTACAAGGCCACCCAAAGCGACCTGAAATTTTTCATCAGCATCATCCATTTCTTCGCTTTGGTGTTCATTTACGAGTTGGTCGTTCCGGAAATAAAGAAAAACTTCCTCCTGGCGGACATCAACCAGCCCATCGCCATCGTGGTTTTGGATGTCTTCTTCGTCTTCATCGGAATCGCCCTTTTGATGAAATGCTGGAACGCCCTTCAATCTTTGATCCAGGACATTTCCCAGGAGAAAAAGGAGCAGGCCGAGGCGCAGGACGAAGCCTCCAAACCGGAAGCCGAAGCCTAAGGCCCGGGTTTTCCCGTTCCAGGGACCGAACCCTCGGGGTTACCGGCGGGGCCGGGCGTGACGGGCGGGGTGGGAACGACTGTCGGTGGGGAGGAAGGCGCCGCGCTGGGGGCCGCCAGGGGCTCATCCTCCCGGGCATCCGCCGGAGCGGTCCATTCGATTTCAGGGACCTTGCCTTCCACCAGCTTCAAATCCGCGTTTCTTTTCGAAAGCTTCTTCAAATATAGGTAAAACTTCACCGCCCCGGCTTTGTTCATGGGCCTGGGATTGAAGGCCACCTGGGAATTGAAGACGTCCAGCGGCACGATGTCCCCGCCCAGCCATTTGCCCCTTTCCCCGAAGGTCAGGTACAGGATCCCGCTCTGGCTGATGGAAGTGACCGTGCCGAAGGCGAAGTTGCCAATGGCATAGGCGATGGGCTTGCCCTTGTAGACCTCCAACTGCTGCCAGATATGGGGATGGTGGCAGACCACCGCGTCCGCCCCTGCGTCGATGGCCAGGTGGGCCAGGGTGGGCTGGTACCAGCGCAGGCGCGTGTGCTTTTCCTGGCCCCAATGGCAGCAAACCACGACGATGTCGGCCCCCAGCCGGCGGGCCTTCGTGATGTCGTCCTTCATGTCGGGGCCCGAGGCCGCCGCGCATCCGGGATGGGCCGCGGTGGCCCAGTATTCGGTGGGATAGGTGAGGGAATAGGCCAGTACGGCCACTTTATGGCCTTTGATCTCGAACCAGGCGGGTTTGCGGGCCGCCGCGTCGTCCATGCCCGCGCCGCAATGCTGCAGCCCCTGAAGGTCCAGCGCCGCGAGGGTGGACTGGAGGGCCTCTTCGCCGAAATCCATCGTGTGGTTGTTGGCCAGGGTCAAAAGCTTGAAGCCCGCGTGGGCCAGCCCCGTGGCCGCCGAGGGGTCCACCAGGAAATTGTATTTTTTATGGGGAAACTTCGCGCCGCCCGTACCCAAGGGGCCTTCCAAATTGCCCATGGCGATGTCGGCCTGCTTCAACAAAACCTCGGTATGGGTGAAAAAAGAGTCGGGCCCTTCGGTTTTCAGTTTGTAGGCCGCTGATCCGCCCATCATAATATCCCCGGTGAAGGCCAGCGTGAGGGGCTCGTTGGAGACGGCCATGGGCGATGGGGTTGGGGCCGGCATGGGGGTCGAAGGGGCCGCCGACGGGGCTTCCCCGGGTTTTTGGACAAGCTTTTGCACCGGGGCGCAGCCCAGGGCCAGGAACAGGAAAGGCCAAAGCCGGTTGATAAAGCGCCTGAGGGACATGCAATTTATTTTAACGGCAATTCCGGTTTATCCATATGAAATGCGGAGCGGCTTGTGAAACAACCCAACCGTAAGGTCCTGGTCATCCTCTCGTTTTTCATCGTCGGCTTCATGGTTTTGGCGCTGGTTTTGGCCTTCAAGACCGACCGGACCAAGCTGATGGACGCCTTCCACCATATCCAGATGGTCCAGATGCTTTTTGCACTGGCCTGCACGGGCACGGCCTATACGGCCTTCGTGCTTTCCTTCAACGGTCTTTTCACCATGACGCCCCACCGGGTGCCCTTCAACCGCTTCTATTCCATCATGTTCATCTCCTACACCATCAACTTTATCGCCTCCTCCGGCGGTTGGACGGGTGTGATGCTCAGGGCCTACCTATTGAAGTTCGAAAAGGTGCCCTATTCGGTGACCGTGCCCGTTTCACTGGCCCAAAACACCGTTTTCAACCTGGTCCTGGCCTGCGTTTCCTTCGGAGGGTTGATCTTCCTGAGGGAGCACCCGGAATTCATCGGCAGCGAAAGGGAAGTCCTGGTCCTGCTCTTCATGCTGGGCCTGGCGGCGGTGGTGGCGGTGATGCTGCTGATCTTCCTGAACCGGCGCTTCCGCAAGTGGTTCCTGCGCCGGAGCATCATCCTGGGCAATTGGCTGGGGAAGACCTTCCTGCGCAAGCAGACCAGCTACCAAAGGCTGGTAGAGATCCGCAACAACATGGAAAAAACCATGCAGTTCCTGCACCGGGACTGGTGGCGGCTCTTGGGGGTCCTTTTCTGGGTCGTCATGGACTGGGTTTTCACGGCCCTGACCCTCTATTTCTGCTTCCGGGCGGTGGGCGTAGCCCTGCCCCTGGGGCTTTTAATGGTGGGCTTTACCGTTATGTTCCTCACCTCCACCATCAACCCCGTTCCGGCGGGGCTGGGCATCAGCGAAGTGGCCTTGGCGGGGGTTTTTAGCCGCCTGGGGGTGGATTTTGAGCAGACCCTGGCGGCCGCCCTGCTTTTCCGCTTTGTTTTCTACCTCCTGCCCATGGCCGTTTCGACCGCCCTTTACCTGGATACCATGCGAACCTTCCTCAAGCAGGAAGAGAACATTGAAGGGGCCATCAAAAGCACCCGGTCCTAAGCCTACCTTTTAAGCGTCGAATCCCCTAGCCCCCAAAACCTCCTAAAATTGGCCTAAAAAGACCGATTTCCACTTAGGTGTAACCTTTTGTTGACATGATCCGAATTGACTCATATAATCTTTTTAAATTTAAAGATTATCTAAACCTAAATGGTTAGGTTTTGTAAGTGTCTTTGAAAAGGAGAGAGTCATGGAAAAGCTACCATTCGTGAGTGAAGAAAAATCGGTGGGGACCTATCTCAAAGAGATCGCCCGGATCCCCCTTTTAACCCCGGAAGAAGAAAAAACCATCAGCCGCGCCGCCCAAAAGGGCGATGAGAAGGCCCTGACCCAGATGGTGGAATCCAACCTGCGGTTCGTGGTTTCCATCGCCAAGGCCTATCGAAACCGGGGGCTTTCCTTCCTGGACCTGATCAATGAGGGCAACCTGGGATTGATGAAGGCCGCCCGCACCTTTGACCCTGAGAGGGGGGTTCGGTTCGTGTCCTACGCCGTGTGGTGGATCCGCCAGTCGATCCTGGCGGCGATCCTGGACAAGGCCGATATCGTCCGGATCCCCCAGAGCCAGACCAAGAAGATCCGCAAGATCAACAAGCAGGTGGAAGCCCTGCGCCAGAAAGCCGGGGGCCAGGTGAGCGATGCCGAGGTCATGAAAAAAACCGACATCGACCGCCAAACCCTGGACGAGGTGCAGCAGTTCAGCCACGGCTACATGAGCCTGGACACCACCCGGGTGGGGGACAGCGAAAAGCCCATCATCGAGTTCCTGAGCGACCCGAAGGACCACGAGAGCTTCGAGAAGTCCCTGATGGACAAGGACCTCGCCGAGAAGCTGCAGAAGGCCCTCAAGACCCTGGACCGCCGGGACGAGAAGATCCTCACCTGGCGCTACGGCCTGGACGGCAAGGGCAGCCAGACCCTGGACGAGATCGGCAAGCGCCTGAGCATCTCCAAGGAGCGGGTGCGCCAGATCGAGGAGAGGGCCATGAAAAAGATCCGCGGTTCGAAGGACGCGGACGACCTGAAGGAGTTCGTGGCGTAAGGCAACTTGAACCACAGAGCCACGGAGAACACAGAGTAAAGATTTTAAGATGATTTTAAAACCCTTTGGGTTTTGCCGTCTTTGTGAACTCTGTGCCCTCTGTGGTTCAACTGTTTTATCCGTCGTTTCGTAATTGAAATCCGGCGCTTGGGGGGTGCCGGAAGCCTGAAGGGAAGAAAATGGAACTCAACCCGGAACATCCGGCCTATACCATCAGTGTGGTGGCCCAGCTATTGGGACTGCACGAACAGACCATCCGCCAATACGAGCGGCTCGGCCTTATTGCGCCCTGCCGGACCATCCGAAAAACACGGCTTTATTCGCAGAACGACATCGAACGACTCGAATGCATCAATTACCTCGTCAAAACCTGCGGGGTCAATCTTTCGGGCGTTAAAATCGTGATCACCCTGTCATGCCAGCACCCGGAGATCGAACTGCTCCTGAAAACCAGGAGGTTCCACCCCCAGGACCTGGAAGGCCCGACCCAGGTTTGAATTTGCCGCACTGTTGAATTTAAGGAGGAAGAATTATGTCATCTTTAAACTTTTCGGTTCTCCGCGGTTTGGGTTGGTCCAAGGCCCTGCGGTTTCTCGTCGCGGCCTTCCTGTTGTTTCCCGGCCTGGCCCCGGTGGCCGCGACCGCTTCGGGCCTGAAGCTTCCCACCGAGGAGGCGGCCCCCCTCACGGGCGCCAACAGCGCGGCCGTGGCCCTGCAGAACGCCTTCATTGACGTGGCTTCCAAGGTCAGCCCGGCGGTGGTCAACATCGGCGCCGAATGGACCGAGGACGTGCGGGGATTGAACGACTTCGGCAACATGAACGACTTCTTCAACTTCTGGTTCTACGGCCCCCACGGCATGCCCAACCAGCGCCAATACAAACAAAGGCAGCGCGCCCTGGGATCGGGCTTCCTGATCACCGAGGACGGCTACATCCTGA
>JAJPJW010000020.1 GCA_021324075.1 Pseudomonadota bacterium
CAAACCAGCGGATTAGCCAAAAGGTATTGCAGGGCCACCCGGGCCAGGTCCTTCACGTCGCTTCCGAAACGGGTCTTCAGCTTCTCGACCTTGGGCTGTACTCCCAGCAGGAATTCGGTGGTGAAGCGGTTATCCCCCTTGCGGTGGTCGCCTTCCTCGAAGTTGGGCGGGTTCTTCGGGTCGAACTTGCCTAATAGAATGCCCTGGTTTAGGGGGGAAAAGGCCACGAAGCTCATCTTTCTTTCCTTCAGGAGTTTCCAGACCGGCGTGCCTTCCCGCACGAACTGGTCGTCCATGATATGGGCCCAGCTTTGCAACACGTCGGGTTGCACCTTGGGCACCAGCTTCACGAAGTCGCCGTTGGAATAGGCCGACTGGCCGATGAGGCGGATCTTGCCTTCCTTCTTCAACTGGTGCATGACGGCCACCGCGTCGTCCAGGTAACGGTCATCCGGGCCGAAGTCCCCGTGGTGGAAGTAATAAAGGTCGATGACGTCCCGCTTCAGGTTGATGAGGGACTGTTCACATTGGTGCCGGATATGGGCGGGTTCATAGGCGTGGGCCGCGGTGCCGGGGAACCAGCCCACCTTGGTGGCGACGACGAGTTTCTTCGTGCGGGAACCCAGGATCTCGGCCAGCATGTGCTCGGCCCGGCCGTTGCCGTAGACGTCGGCGTTGTCGAAGTGGTTGACGCCCTGGTCCAGGGCGAAATCGATGGCCCGCTTGATTTCCACCGCATCCACGTTGGCCCAGCCGTTGGGGGAGCCGTTGACCCAGTTGAGCCCTCCCATGGTCCAGCAGCCCAGGCTGATTTCGGAGACTTCGACGCCGGATTGGCCCAATTTGCGGTATTTCATGGTTCCTCCCGAGTGGTATGGGGCCCAGATTAGCTAAAGAAAAGGCCTTTTCCTAGGCTGGGGAAGGCCGATTTTGCACTTGTCCGGGCCGATTGGGTAAAAAATTCCTGGGTTGGGTAATTCACGGCCCCCCAAGCCGCCCTTTGAGGCGAATTGGGCCTTATTTCAGGGGTTATTCTTTGGCATACCGCTTGCCCTAGTTAAGGACGAAGATCATAAAACCAAGGAGAGACGCTATGAAACGCAATGATTTCCGTATCTTGATCGCCGAGGATGACGCCGCTATCCGCAAGCTGTATGAAAAGGCCTTCAAGCAGGAGGGCTATGAAGTGGTGACGGTGGAAGCGGGCGGGGAAATCCTGGCCGAACTGTCCGACAGCCCCTACGACCTGCTGATCACGGACCTGAAGCTGCAACACACCAGCGCCCTGGAAATCCTGCCCGAAGTGCGCAAAAAGAAGCCGATGCTCCCCGTCATCGTGGTTTCGGGTTACTACTCGAAGATGGTGGAGGACTTCCACGGTAAGGGTTTCAACGTGAACCTTTTCCTGAGCAAGCCGCTGACCTTGAACGACCTCAAGACGGCCGTGCGCCGCACTTTGGGGCTGCCGGTGGCGGAAGATTCCGTTGCTTAACCTGCAAGTTTTCGCCTACTTCCTGTGGCTGGCCTTGGTCAACCGGTCGTTGATGGCCCGGCCAAGGCCCTGGTCGGGGACGGGCAGGGCCCAAATGACATCCAAGTTCCTCTCATCCAGCCTCCTCACGGCGGCGAAGAGATTCGCCGCCGCTTCCCTCAAATCCTGATGCTCGGACAGGCTTTCCACGGCCGCGAAGGGACCCGGGTCGGCGGGTTTCCCCAGGCCCAGCCATCCGAGCCTCTGGCCCTGGGGAAGGGCTTCCTGGGGACCTGCGAGGATGAGGGGTGTTCGGGGAGCATAGTGGCTCTCCAATTGTCCCGGCGCCAAAATCTGGCCGGGCGCCTTTTGCGCCACCCGGACTGGACCGATCAGCGCCTGAATTTCCTCCAACGGCGCACCGCCTGGTCGAAGGAGCACGGGTTCCTTGTCGATAAAGGAAAGGACCGTGGATTCCACCCCGACCTGGCAGGGGCCTCCGTCTAAGATCATTTCAATTTTCTTCCCGAAAGACTTTCTGACGTGTTCCGCCGTCGTGGGGCTCACCTGGCCGAAAAGATTCGCGCTGGGCGCCGCGATGGGCCGGCCCGACTCCCGGATCAGCTCCAGGGCCAGCGGGTGGTTGGGCACCCTTATGGCCACGGTCGGCATGGAGGAGGTCACGATGTCAGGAACCATGGGGGACTTGGGAAGGACCACCGTCAAGGGGCCCGGCCAGAACTTTTCCACGAGCTTCAAGGCCGCCGACGGGAATTTTTGGACCAGGATCTCGGCCTGGCGCAGGTCGGCCACGTGCACGATGAGGGGGTCGAAGGTGGGGCGGTTCTTCACCTCGAAGACCTGGGCCACGGCGTAGGGGTTCAAGGCGTCGGCGCCCAGGCCGTAGACGGTCTCGGTGGGGAAGGCCACCAGCCCGCCTTCCTGGATGATCTGCGCGGCTTTTTGGATGTCAGACATGGGGACCCTATCAGCCGGTGTTCTTGAGGCCCGCGGCGATACCGTTGATGGTCATGAGGATCGCCTCCTCCAGGTCCCGGGCTTCGGCTTCGCCGGGATTGGCGCGGAAGCGCTTGATGAGCTCGATTTGGACGAAACTCAAGGGATCAATATAGGGGTTGCGGCGCTTGATGGATTCGTAAAGGGGCCGGTCCTTCTCCAGTAATTCCTTCACCTGGACGATGTCGCAGACCACCCTCACCGCCCGGTCGTATTCGGCCTTGATCAGGTCGAATATTTCCTTGCCAAGGGCCTTGTCCGGCACCAACTCCGAATAACGGCGGGCAATGTCGATGTCCGCCTTGAAGAGGATCATCTGCGCGTTGTCCAGCACGGTCTGGAAGAAGGGCCACTGGCCGTACATTTCCCGCAGGGTCGAGAGGCCTTTCTCCGGTTCGGTTTTCAGGTACTCCTCGATGGCATTGCCGATGCCGTACCAGCCGGGCAGGGTGGTCCGGTTCTGCATCCAGGAAAAGACCCAGGGAATGGCCCGCAGGGCTTCGATGGAATCGCCTTTCCCGCGGCTGGCGGGGCGGCTGCCGATACGGTGCCGGCTGATTTCGCCGATGGGCGTGGCCGCATGGAAATACTCCACGAAGCGGGGATGGCTATAGACCAGCGAATGGTAGGCCTGGAAGGACTGGCGCGAGAGCTTTTCCATGATCTGCTTCCATTCGGCCTTGGGGATGACCTCTTTGGGCGGGAAGGAGGCCCTTAAGACCGCGTTGGTGATCTGTTCCAGGTGGCGCAAGGCGGTGGAGGATTCCCCATAGCGGTCGCTGATGACCTCGCCCTGCTCGGTGATCTTGATGCGGCCTTTGACCGTGCCGGGCGGCTGGGCCAGGATGGCCTGCCCGGCGGGCCCGCCGCCGCGGCCCACGCTGCCGCCCCGGCCGTGGAAAAGCCGCAAGAGGATGTTGTGGTTGTCGGCCATGCGCACCAGGTCGATCTGGGCCTTGTAGAGGGACCAGTTGGCGGTCAGGTAGCCCCCCTCCTTGTTGGAGTCGCTGTAACCCAGCATGATTTCCTGCACGTCGTTGCGCAGGCCCAGGTGGGCCCGGTAGGAGTCGTTCTTCAAAAGGCGCTCGAACATGCCGGCGGCGCGGCGCAGGTCGTCGCCGGTCTCGAAAAGCGGGACGATGTTCAGGTGGCTGTAATGGTCCTTGCGGTAGAGGCCGGCCTCGCGCAAAAACAACAGCACGGCCAGCACGTCCGAAACGCCGTGGGTCATGGAAATGATGTAGGTGTCGACGGCCCGGGGGTTCAGGTGTTCCTGGATCATGGCCAGGACCCTGAAGGTCTCCAGCGTCTCCATGGTTTCGGCGCTGTATTCGGCCTTGGGCGGGATCAAGGGGCGCTCGTCCCTGAGCAGGCTTTCCAGCAGGACCAGCCTTTTTTCCTCGTCCAGGGACAGGTAATCGGGGCGGATGCCCATTTTTTCCAGTATCTCGGCCAGGGCCTGGGTGTGGCGGAGCGAGTGCTGGCGGATATCCAGGCTGGCCAGGCGGAATCCGAAAACCTCCGCGTTGTGCCTTACCTTGGCCAGGAAGCCGTCGGCCAGGATGGCGCCCTTGTTGGCCCTGAGGCTTACGTCCATGACGTTCAGGTCCCCGAGGAATTCGGAGCCGCTGGCGTACCAGGTGCCGGTCGGCGGGGTCGGGGGGATCTTGTGCCAGTCCTTGCCGAAGGATTCGACATGGGCCAGGGTTCTGAGGAGTTTTTCGTGGATGTAATTGCATTTCTGCCGGTAGCGTTCGTGCCAGATCTGCTGGGAGATCCGTTCGGCCAATTCGGGGAAAAGGGATTCGTCCCGCGCGATGGAGGCGGTCATTTCGGACGTAATGGGCGTCTGGCGGTCCGAGGGACTCAAACGGCTGCTGAGCTCCTCGATGGCCTTGATATGGGCCTTCAAGGCCGAGATGCGCTGCAGCTTCACCGTTTCAACGGTGACTTCGGGCGTGACGAAGGGGTTTCCGTCCCGGTCCCCGCCCACCCAGGAGCCGAAGCGCAGGAAGGGGGGGAGGGCCCAGGAGGTCTTGGGGAATTCCTTCTTGAGGGAGCGTTCCAGGTCCCGGTAAAGCGCCGGCATGACGCCCCAGAGGGATTCCTCGAAGTAATAAAGGTAACCTTTGACCTCGTCCAAGACCGTCAGCTTGGCCTGGCGAACCTCATCGGACTGCCAGAGGGCCACGATTTCTTCCAGGATGGACTTCAGGATGTCGTCCCGCTCGGTTTCGGGCAGGTGTTCCTCGGAGAGCTTCAAGGCGGTGGTGTAGACACGGTGCAGCTTGGTGAGGGTGGTCCGGCGCTTGGATTCGGTGGGGTGGGCGGTGAAGACCATGAGGATCTTGGCCTGGTCCAGGAGGGCCTGGATCTTGCGCGGCAGGATCCCCTGCTCCCGCAGGGCCGAAACGGCCTCGGGGATGGAGCCGGAACGGTGGGAGCCGTCCTCGGGAATGGCGTGGAGGGCGTGGACCACGTCGATTTTCTCGGCCAGGTTGATCAGGCCGAAGAAATGGGTGAAGGCCTTGGTGAGCAGGTTGAGTTTTTCCACGGGAAGGGAAGCCACGATTTGGGCCAGTTCCTCGCCGATGCGCGGGTCCGAGGTGACCCGGAAATTCTTGGCCAACTGGCGGACCCTTTCCACCAGGGTGAGGGCTTCCGGACCCTCCTGGAAGGCGATGACCTTTCCCAGGGTGGTGGCCAGGGTGTTGACCAAGGCGGGCAGGGAATAGGGGTCCGACTGGGGGTCGTGGGGGGTGTTGGATTTGGCTTCTTGGAACATGGAATACCTAAGTTGAACCGCCAAGACGCCAAGTCCGCCAAGAAAATCCGAACACCTGCTGGCGGTTGAACAATCTTAGGTTTTATGTCTCCCTTGGCGTTCTTGGCGCCTTGGCGGTGAAAATTTTAAGTTAACTTTTCTTTAAGAATCTTGTCGGCCTGGTCGGCCCTGTATTGCTTGATCTTCTTGCGCAGTTCGGGGTCCTTGAGCCCCAGGATGGCGATGGCCAGGAGGGCCGCATTGACCGCGCCCGCCTTGCCCACGGCCAGGGTCCCCACCGGGATGCCGCCCGGCATCTGGGCGGTGGAAAGGAGCGAGTCCAGCCCCAGGAGCTTGCTTTCCATGGGCACTCCCAAAACCGGGAGCACCGTATGGGCCGCGCAAACGCCGGCCAGATGGGCCGCGCCGCCGGCCGCCGCGATGACGACCTCCACACCGCGGTCTTCGGCGCCGGAGACGTACTCCGCCGTTTCCTTGGGCGTGCGATGGGCGGAGAGCACGCGGCATTCATGGGCCACGCCGAACTGGGCCAGGGTGTCGGAGGCGTTCTTCATCACCTCCCAGTCGGATTTGCTGCCCATCATGATATTCACGAGAGGCTTGCCGGTTGGAGCCATGGTCTTTCCCTTTCGGTGGAATAATGGGGGAGAGAATACCAGATTCGAAAGAAAAATTAAGTACCAAGACGGCAAGACGGGTCGAAATCTGGAAGTTGGTGGGACGTCTTCATGGCGAAAATTATTCGTAAGCCCGGTTCTTCCTGTAAAATAAGCCTATGACCCCCGAAACCTTCACGCTTTTCTACAAGGCCATCACCCAGGGCCTGATCATGGGTTTCTGCACCGCCGCCCTCCTGGGGCCGGTGAACGCCCTGGCGGTGCGCCGGGGCATTGTGAGCGGCTTCCAACAAACCATCGGCGTGGGGGCGGGGGCCGCCGTGGTGGACGCCATCTGGGCCTATGTGGTCTTCGCGGGGCTTATCAAGGTCGGCATCGTGGGTACGGGCAAGATCGTGGTCTGGTGCCTTTGCGTGGTATTCCTGCTTTATTTGGCTATTCCATGCTCATGGAAATCCGGGACAACCCGGAGGCCATGGACAACCCCAAGGTTTACAAGCAGATGCGTTTCCTGGACGATTCCTTCGTGATGGGGTTCCTGATCGCCGCCACCAACCCCTTCTCCCTGCTGCGCTGGATCGGGCTGGTGGGAACCCTGGAGGTCGCGGGGAACATCGACCTGACCGGAGGGGCCGCCACTTCCTTCTTCTCGGCGGTTTTGGTCAGCGAGATGGTCTGGTTTTTCGGCCTGGGGCTGGTGGTGCAGTACAGCCGAAACCTTTTCGACCGGCGGGCCCTGGGCATCATCAAGTGGGTCTGCGGGCTGATCCTTCTGGGGTACTACCTGTTCATGGCCGGCAAGGTGGTGGTGACCCTCATCCATACCGGCGGCGCACCGCTCAACCCCTAAAGACGGCGTTGTTTAGTCCTGCTCCCTTTCCACGTCCAGTTCCTCAATCTCCCCGCCCCGTACCCGGACCCGCAAGGCCACGGGCCGGCAGCAATTCTCGCAATCAGTGGTCCATTGGTGGGTGCCGGAAATGGGGTCCAGCGGGGAAAAATTGGGATAGCCGCAGTAGGGACAGTCAAACTCGACGGTGGAGCCGCTCATGGCGATAGAACCTTGAAAACAGATGATTATGGGGTTGTTGCCGTTGATTTGGGTTCTTGCCGCTCAAAGGACCAATCCGACTCGTCGATCTTCAATTCCGGATGGTCTTCCGACAGTTTCTGGAGGCTGCTGCGCGCCCGGGTATAATCCGGCTGGATCTCGAGGGCTTCCTTCCAAAAATCTTCGGCCTCACGGAACCTTCCGGCGTTATAGGCATCCTGTCCGTAATGGTAGACTTGGCTGGCTTGCTGCATCTTTGATCCCCAAACCCCGTCGGCCCGAAGTTCACTGACGATTAAGTTATCGCTCAAGAGAATGTTGTTGACGACGTCCGCCAGGAGGTCTTGCTCGTCGAAGAACCGGTTATAGTTGGTGGCGTCCAGCTCATCGATGGGATCGGGATCCTCTTTCTTCATTTTCCCCGCAATCCAGGTGTTTTCAGTCTGGTTGGCCTTGAATTTTTCCTCGTGGTCCTTGTCGATGACGGTCAGCTTCCCAACCATGTATTGGGCGGTGAAGCTTTCATCGGTGGGGTCGTAGGTCAGGATGGCATGGACATCGTTGATGGAAGCCACCACCGACCCGGCGTTGATCTCGAAGAAACTTTGAGCGGAACCGCGGCCTCCCGTTTTGAGGAGCAAGGTCCCATTTTTCAAAATAAGCCGGATCTGCCGGTCCGGGCCCTCAAAATAATACTCGTCGATGACCACGGAAGTATTGCCACTGAGCCCGATCCTATCCCCGCCGTGGGTTTTCAAGATCACCCAACTCCTGTCGTAGCAGGTCAGGATGTCCCCCTTGGCGACGGTGCTCTCGGTCTGAAGGGCATAGGGTTTGGAACCGTCCGCGGGCTGGTCCATGATCGTTCCGTTCAGCTTATCGACAGTCGCTTCGTTGTAGGCCGTCGCCTGGAGAAGGCCCGGAACCAGGAGGCTGAGCACCGCCAAGAGAAGCAGGTTGTTTAAACGCATGGACGCTCCTTGGAAATAAGGGAACAGCGGGGAATATTCTAGCAGGCCCCCGGGGAAGGCTCCAGGTGGATTTCGCCGGCCCGGGGTGGCGGGGCAAAAGAAGTGGGAATTCCCACGGGGTTCAGAAATTTATCAAAGTCACTTTCAGGCGAGGGGTCGTGACTTGGATATTTCGAGATACGCAGTTTATCAATGTAAAGAGGGTCCTCGACCCTAGAATTGAAAACTGTGTCATCCTCATAAACTACATCGGGCTACGCCCGATTTTAGAAGTGAGCATGAGGGCACCCAAATTCCACAGGAATTTGGGTATAACAGTCTGCATCGAATGAGATTGTTTTCGTTTTTCAGCAGCCTGTTAATTTAAACTGCGACCATCCCTCCCAAAGGATCTTCATTGCAAGACCGCCCCGTTGCGTTCATCACCGGTTGTTCCACCGGCATCGGCTTTGAAACCGCCCTTCTCCTCGCCCGCGAGGGTTACCGGGTCTTCGCCACGATGCGGGACCTGAAGAAGGCGAATCCCCTGAAGGAGGCCGCGAAAGGCCTCGACCTTGAAATCCTTCCCTTGGACGTGGACAAGCCCGCCTCCGTCAAGTCGGCCGTCACCGCCGCCGTAAAAAAGGCCGGACGGATCGACGTGTTGGTCAACAACGCCGGATGGGGTGCATTCGGGGCCTTGGAGGAATTCTCCGACGGGGAAATCCGGGCCCAATACGAGACCAACCTGTTCGGGCTGGTGCGGGTGACCCGGCAGGTCCTGCCGGTGATGCGCGGCCAGAAATCCGGAAGGATCCTCAACATCGGTTCCCTTGCCGGCCGGATGACCTTCGCGGGGATCGGCCTTTACTGCTCCAGCAAATATGCGGTGGAAGCCCTCACGGAAAGCCTGAGGCTGGAACTGCGCCCCTTCAATATTAAAGTGGCGGTGATCGAGCCTGGCACCATCCGCACGCCTTTCAAGGCCAACCGGCGGAAGGCCCGTCTGTTCCAGGAAGGCCGTTCGGCCTACCAGAAGACCTTGGAGAGGATTCTTTACTTCGGGAACCACCCTTCCTCTTCCGCGCCAGGCCCCGAGAAGGTGGCTGTGGCGGTTTTGAAAGCGCTCCGGGCCAGGCGCATGGCCGTCCGCTACCCCGTGGGACGGGACGCGGTTTGGTTTCCCTTGTTGCGGTGGTTCATGCCGGATTTCCTTTTTGATTGGGTCTTGGAGCGGCGCTACGCCGGTTTTCAAAGGGAGGGCGCATGAGGGGCCCGCAAATCGCCCTCGTCACCGGCGCCAACTCCGGATTGGGCCTGGCCTGTTCCAAGGCCCTGGCGGAGAAGGGGGCCCGGGTTTACGCCGCCTACCGCAATCCCCGAAAGGCGGGGCCGCTTTGGGAACTGACGCGGGCCCTCCCGGTTTTTCCCCTGCTGATGGACGTCAACCGCGCGCCTTCGGTGGAAAGGGGCGTCCGGCAGCTGCTCCGGCGGGAAGGGCGCATCGACGTCCTCCTGAACAACGCCGGTTTCGTCATGGCCGGGTTCTGGGAGGATCTCTCGGACAAGGACCTCAAGGACCAGTTCGAGACCAATGTTTTCGGCCTGCTCAGGGTGGCCCGGGCGGTGCTTCCTTCCATGCGGAAACAGGGGTCCGGGAAAATCCTGAACATGGGCAGTGTGGCGGCTTTCGCGGCCCCGCCCGGCCTGGGTCCCTATTCGGCCACCAAATTCGCGGTCAATTCCATCACCGAGGCCCTTCGCATGGAGGCCCGCCCCTGGGGGGTGGAAGTGGCGGAGGTCAACCCCGGTGAAATCCACACTTCAGTCGTGCAAAACACACGGATGGGGGAGGGGGTCTTTTCGGCTAGGTCGCCCTACAGCCCTTTCACCCGGCAGTTCGAAAAACTCGCCAAGGAAAGGTTTGAAAAGGCCGCCCCGGTGGAAAAGCTGGTACAGGTGGTTTTGAAGGCCCTGGGCCACAGCCCCATGAAGCGCCGGTACCTGGTGAGGCCGGACGATTACGCCATCTATTACCTGCGCTGGCTCCTACCCGACGCCCTTTGGGAATGGGGCCTGGGCCGCATGTTTCCCTGGTCCTGGCCGACGGAATAAGATTCCAATCCCGATTCTCCAAGATTTCCAACTCAAAAAAGGCAAAAAAAAGGCGGCCCGCCTGATGGCGGGCCGCCTTTCAAGCCGGACGACTAATAAAGATCCACTTCACCGATGACGTAATCACCCACCGCAGTTCCGGAATTAGCGTGGGGATTGACTCCGATGGCCGTCACGTTGGTCTTATCGGTGGTCCAGCTTCCGCCGCTGGGGCTGTAGGTTACGGTTTGCCAAGTATTGTCCCCCACATAGGAACAGGAAGCCGTGTTGTTACAAGAAGTGGTATAGCCTTGGTAGGTGCCGCCGTAATTATTCCCGTTTGCAACCACGAAGGGATAGAAGGTTGAATTAAAACTGCCGATTCCGGCATTAATATAATACTTAACCTTCACCGTCGTGATACCCAAAGCAGTCCAGTTCATTCCCGATCCGACGATGGGACCGCCGCTCACGCTGGCCAGGATATCCATCCCCGTCGTGCCCGTGAATTGGAGGTCCAAACCGTTGGTGCTGCCGCTGCAGGGAGCCGGGAACGCCGTGGTGTCAGTGACCGCCAAGGAAGCGGAGGGTGAAACCTGAGCCCAGCTGTCCACGGTGCCGCCCGAGAAGTTCCACCTGTAAAGCGGTGTGGGGGGGGCACCAAAAGCCACATCCGCAATATAAAAGCTGCCGGTCTGCCCGCTGGGGATGCCCGAAAGCTGGACACCGAATTGGAAAACGTTGGTGTTGGTCATGCCGCTAAAAATATATTGGATCCAGGTGCCGCCACCGGTCAAAGTGCCGTAACCAGCCCCTTCGAAGTTGGCGAAACCGGTGTTTTGGTCAAACACCTGCAGGTGTTCACCGCTGGCGTAGAGGCTTGAATCCACATAAGCCCAAACCGTGACCGAATACCCGCAAAGATTCGTAACAGGGTTGTATTGAACTTCGATTTGAACGGTGGAGGTCGAACCCGACGTATTGTTGACGGTGACTTGGTAGGAGTTGTTGCCATTGTGCTGGAGGGAGCCGGTGGCGCCGAAGGAAGTCACTAAGGCCGAACTTCCCGCGTCCAAGTTCCAGCAATTGTTGCCGTTGCTGAAGTTATAGGAAGACTGGAAGGCAGTCGGGCCGCAAGGCGTTTGGGTCAAAGTCGCCGTAAATGTTGAGGTCACCGTGGGTGTGTCGGTCGGCGTGCCGGACGGAGTGAGTGTGGGCGAGTCGGTCGGCGTGTTGGTAATGGTGAATGTGGCTGTTGACGTCCCCGTGTCGGTGATGGTGGCGGTAGCCGTTTGGGTGGCCGTGTTCGTGAGCGTGCCGGTCGCCGTCTGGGTTGCGGTCAAGGTCGGCGTGCCAGTTGTCGTCGAAGTCGCCGTTTTCGTCGCGGAACTGGTCGGGGTGGAAGTGGCCGTCTGGGTCGCCGTGCTCGTGGCCGTCCCCGGAATGGAAGTGGGAGTATCGGTCGGGGCCGAGGGGCTGGAGGGGCTGCTGCTCTTGGAGGGACAACCCATGGCCCCCAATATCACGCATCCTAAGAGGATCAGAAAACCGGCGATTCTGCGCATGACAAGCTCCTTGAAATTTATTTCGTTCCAACTTGGCTGATTAGGTGACAATCCCACAAGCAAGGACAGCCGGAAGAGGCCACATATTACCCGACAATTCGAATCGGTCCATGAGGCTTGTCATAATCCTAGAATCCCCCTTAAAAACAATGCAACACCCTGAAATTGGATCAGGAATTCTCATAAAAAAACAAATGAGGTTAAACATTAAAACCACTTTCTTGGGAAAAGTTCCCCCAGTTTCGCCCGTTTAACCTCTTTTATTGTTTTTGGACTTGAAGGGATTTTAGCCTGAGATGGAATTCGGCTTTTTTCAGGAGCGGGCTTCGGGCGAAAAACCTTAACCCAGGTTCCATTGCCAGGCGATAAAGACAATAGCCCCCAAGGGGGCGATGATAAAAAGAAAGGGAAAAACCCAGAGCCCGATGGAATCATCCCATTTGGCCTTGTGGGGCTTCTCCGGGTCGTAGAGGACGGTGACTTTGGTCCCGGGTTTTGGCATGCCGGCGCTCATTCCAAAATCCGAAACGAAGGTCCTTTGCCTGCCATCCCTTGCCGTAAACCGGATGACCGGGTCGTAGATCACCCCGCCCTTGTAGCCGCTTTCGGCCTTCTCGGCCACGACTTCCCCTTCCGCTTTCACCGCTTTTTTGAGGAAACGGATGTTGCCGATCAACAGATAAACCCCGATGAAAAGAAAAAAACACGCCGCAGCGAAAACCAGGATGAGCTGCCAAGGCGCGCTGTGGCCGGTGAAATGAAGGAAGAAGTTCATTTGGAATGACAGACAAAAAGGGTGGCGGTCAGGGGTGGCAGAGAATAATCGAAATGGTCCCCATCCACCTTATCCTTCTTTACCCATTTGATTTCGGGTGAGTCCTTGCCGAAGGAGTAAGCCTCATAAGAAGAATAGGCCTCCCGGCCCTTGAACTTGAATTTACCGTGGAGGGAGTCCTTCTGGTTTTTGTTGAGGACCACGACCCAAAGCTCGCCGGGGTTCTTGCTGTCGGTTGCGGCGTAACAGGAAGTCTGGACCACATCCTCGGTGGCGGCGGAAACCGCCGTGTCGCCGAAAGAACCGTCCTTGCCGTCGTAATTACGGTAAAGCTTGAAGGCGGCCTTGTTATAAGCGTTCAAATCCCCCCAGTAACAGGCTAAAAGCACGCCATACTTGCCGAAGATGCCCAGAACGTCGGCTTGGGCCAATCCCCCCGAGACGTGGTTCCCCGCGCCGTAGTCGTACTCGGAAAAAGCCAGCTGGGTTCCCGGGCAGTGTTGGTTGATCTTCCCCTTCACCCAGGGGATCAGTTGGATGGGCTGGCCCTTGGTGGACCATTGGGTGATCCAGCTTTTTTCGACGTAGCCCGGGTCCCAAAGGCTTCGCGGCGCCTGCAGGCGCGCGTCGATGGAATCGGGCGAGGTGTCGCCTTCCGTGATGCGCTTCCCGCCCCCCTGGGCTTCGGGATACCAATGCAGGTCCAAGGCCCGCACTAGTGGCTTATGGTAGGCCACCTGGAAGTTGTGGAGGCAGTCCAGATAGAAGTCCAGGTAGGTAGGGAACTGGTTGGTCACCGCCGCGTCCTTGCTTTCGGGGGCATCCTGGAGGCTCATGAATTCTGCCCAGCCGTAGCAAACCCCGCCCAGGATGACGGCGGTCGGGTCCACCCGCAGGATGTTGTCGGCGGCGATTTCGGTCTTGTTGCGCATCTCCCAATAGGAGGTCTTGGCTGGGTGGAGGCGGGGGTGGGTGGAAGGCCAGATGCCCGGTTCGTTGTCCAGGTCGTAGAATTTCACGCCCCCCTCGGAGGCCTGCTTGAAGTTGGACTTCAGGAAGTTGACGAACTCGTCCTCGTAAACCACGGGGCCATTGGGGTCGGGGTTGAGGGTATAGGGTTTCTTCTTATGAAACCCGAGCTTCTTCCAACGTTTGCCGGGCGCGGCCTCGGCCTCGGAGACCTCGCCGGACTTATCGGCGGCTACGTAACCCGCCATGGGCACGGTGATGAGCGATTCCATGCCCGCCTTCCGGCTGTCCAAAACGAAATCCTTCACCATGGCCCCGGGTTGGGCGCAGTCGGAATAATGAAGGTTCTGGGCGCACATCCAATCGTCGCTTGTCTGGTGCCAGTCGCTGCCGGCGTTGGAGGCGTTGTTTTCCCAGTTGTAGCCCGTCATGCGGTTGCCGCCCAGGCGCCGCAGGGTGGTATGGGTGTCGCCCGGGTCCTTGTCGTTGATGCCGTAGATATAGGGGCTGATGGGACCGATCACTTCGTCGGGCATGACCAAAAAATTTACGTCCGCAGCGAAAGCCCCGGTAGTAAAGGCCAAAAAGAAAGCCAATTTACGAATCATAGTTTCTCCTAAATGAATAATGAAGAATGGAAAATGAAGGGGACTCAGTGATCGTCCATTTTTCATTGATCATTTTAAATTGCCGTTCAGTTAAAGCTCCCCGGCCGTCTTTCCCCCAACAAATGGTAGTTCTTTTCCCGCACGGCTTTCGCCGCCAAAGCGCGGTTGCCGTAAAGGGAACCGGGATTGGGCATGTCCTTCACCAGGGTCCCGACCGTCCACCAAAGGCTCAACCCCAGGCAGAGGAGGCCCAGGATCCTGAAAAAGCGGCGCTCCACCAGTTCATTCCAGACGGTGAAGGAATAAACCAGGACCACCGGAAGAAAAACGTAATAAATATGGGCCAGGGGTTCCTTGGAGGTGAACCAGAAACTGACATCCAGGAGCAGGAAAGCCCCGAAGGCCAGGAGGACGATGGGCCTTTGGCCCTTCTTCCAAAGCAGCCAGCCGAAGCCCAGCAGGAGGAAAGGCTGGATGTATCCCACCACAATCAGGAAAAAGCCGGGGGGGACCAGCCAGGGCGCGGACTTGAAGAATCCCCACCTTGCGGGGCCCGAACCCAGGAACCTGAGGATTTCGTAACAGCCGAAGGAGAGGTAGCGGGCCAGGATGGTGAAAAAGGCTTCGATGTTCTCCCGGCAGAAGAACTGGCTCGTCCCCCCGCCGCCCAGGACCCGCCGCCAGCCGAATTGGACCAGGGTTGGCGCCAAAAGGGCCGCCAAGGGGATGGCACCCAAGATAAAGCCCGCCAAGGCGCCGGCGAAACCTTCCCCCTTGTTCCTGAGGCGCCCCCAGAAGGCGAGGGCGATGAAGGGCGGGAGAAGGATCCATGAAAAATGGAACTGCATGCACCACAAAAGGCCGAAGCCCATGAAGGCGAAAGCCCAAGGCGCCCGGAGCCAGTTCAGGGAAAGGGAAGGCATGGCTTCCATAAAGCCGATGAAAAAGAGCGTGCCGCCTAAAAGCAGGTAGGAGGGGTTGTAGATGCGGGTGGATTCATAGAGGGTCCAAGGCAGGAGGGAGGACCAGGAAAGCACGAACCAGAAGGGCATCTTCGGGAGCCGCCTCGTGACGTACCAGGAAAGCAGGACCAGGGCGCCGAAGGAAAGCAGGTTCAGGACGATGATGGGGGCCTCGGGAAAGGGAAAAAGATAGAGGGGAAGGCCGATCACCAGGGGTTCCAGGGCCCCCGGGATCTGGGCGTAAAAGCCCGTTTCGGTCACGATCAGGTCCGGGCCGAAATAGGGCCAGGAACCGGTGCAATAGAATTTCAAGCCGATGAGGAAAGTCTGCAATTCATCGGTGGAAAAAAGCGGTTGGGAAAAGCCGAAAAGGGTCCGGACAACCAACAAGAATAAAAGAAGGAAGATGATTTTCGTTCGGTTGGACATGGGACCTTTCATCAAAAGGTTGGGGCCGCCGCCCCTAATAAATGCTTTCCGGCCGGCGTTCACCGAAGATCCGGTAGTCCTTCTGGTCGATGGCCTTCTTGATGGCCGGCCATTCGACGTAAATCGAAGTGTGCTGCTCCTCCGCCACCGCATAACCCAATTGGAAGAGCAGCCCCAGGACCAAGAAGGCCTTTCCCAAGGCCGGTCCCCACTTCCATTCCTTGTAGCTTGACCAGATGTAGCACGAATAAGTCATGATCAGCGGGAAGAAAATAAAATAGATGTGGGAGAGGGGCATTTTTACGGTGAACCAGAAACTGGCGTAAACCATGGCGAAAACCCCGGCAAGGAGGAGGTTCAGCTCCCGCCATTGGGGCCCGGCTTTTTCGGGCTGGAGCCGCCTGAGCGAAAGGTTCAAAACGAAGGTGAGGGCCGCCACGCCCGCTGAAATTTGCAACAATTCCCACCGCCGGTTCGGGCAGCCGGCCGCTAAAAAGACGGTCAAGGCGAGGTAAATCCCCCAAAAATTTTTCCCCGAAAACCGGCGCAACTCGGCGAACCAGGGTGTCACGAGTAAAAAAGGCTGGACCAGCCCGATCCCCCAAAGCAGCAAACCGGGGACCAAAAGATAGGGATGCTGGTGGGCGAGGAAATCCATCCGGGATTTGACGTTCACCCCGATGAAGCGGGGAAGCTCGAAGGAAACCAGGGAGAAAAAGCGGGCCAGGATGGTCCAGAATTCCCCCACGTTGTCCCAGTCAAAAGGCACGGCGAAGCCCCCGGCCACGTTGCCCCGGGCCAGGCCGAATTTCACGTAAGTGGGGATGAGCAGAGCCAGCGGCGGCAGGGAGCCCAGGCCCATGAAAAGGGCGGGCTTGATCCACTGTTTCTTCCAAGCCTGGACGGCCAGCGAAAAGGCCATCAGGGGCGCCAGGTAAACATAGGAAAAATGGAACTGCATGATCCAGAAAAAGGAAAAGCCCATGGCCGCATTGGCCCAGGTTAGGGGGAGGAGCCTCAGGGTGAAAAAAGGGAGGGACTCCATGAAGCCAATGAAGAACAGGATCGAGGGCAGGAAGGTATAGGCCGGGTTGATCAGGGTGGTGGATTCCTGGATGCTCCAGGGACAGATGGCGATCCAGGTGAAGACCCAGCCATAGGGAAGGCTGGGCAGGCGGCGGTGGATGTACCAGGCGAGAAGCGCCACCCCGGCCAAGGACAGGACATTCAACAGGAGGAAGGGGGCCTCGGGGAAAGGCAGCAAGTAAAAGGGAAGGCCGATCAACAGGCCCTCCAGGGCCCCGGGAATCTGGCTTTTAAAGGAATTTTCCGACCCGTTCACGTCCGGCCCGAACCAGGGCCAGGTGCCGGTGGTATAGCACTTCAAGCCGACCAAATAGGTCTGGGACTGGTCGATGTCGTCCAATTGGGCGCGGAAAAGGCCGAACAGGAGGCGGAAGGCGAAAAAAGCCAGCAGGAGGAGGATGAGTTTTTTGCGGTCGGGCAAGCGGGCCTCGCGAAGGGGAGTGCAGGGGGATATTAACAGAAGGCCCAGGCCCGGAGAAGCCCGAAGGCGCCGGGCCTTGCCGGGCCGTTTTTAGCAACCCGCTAAGGCGGCGGAAGCCGGCCTTCGATATAATATGAGCGTCGAAAAACCCATCGTCGATGGGATTTTTCAACGGCGCCCTCAAGGTGACCCCAAGATTTCAACGGCGCTCATAGGGGAAATCCCCTATGTACCCGCAAAACCAAAGCTGCAGACATCTTGGGGTGGTGACTGTTGCATGGTTGTCTTCAATGAAGGATTAAATGAGGCAACCATAGTGCTTTAGCACAAGGCACCCTTTGTCCTTGGAACGATGTTCCAAGGACTTTTCAACAGTCTCATAATGCCAACCGTAAGCCCCGCGTTGAGCCGCCGATCCCACCGCCGATAAGCCGCCGGAAAGGACGCCGAGGGATGATTTTTCTTTTTATCGAGATCGATCATCCGGAAGTTTCGGGGAAGAGGGGCGAACCCGAGGCCGACCATGTCCTGGCCAGCCAGTTTTTCCTCATTGAAGAAATCCTTTTCAGCCACGGCGTCCATTGGATGAAACGGACCCCCACCGGGGTCCTGGGGGTTTTTGGGGGCGGCGACGGGCCCGAAAGCGCCCCCTTCTCCCCCGGGCCAACCCCGTCCGTTCCCCAGCCCGTCCCCTCCGGAATGGCCCAGGGCCGGCCGGGGGAAGCGATCCTGGCCTTGCAAAAAGAATTCCAGAAACGCCCCTGGGACTCCTTCGGCAAAGCCCGGCTCAAGGCCTCCCTCCACGCCGGGGAAGCGGAACCGGCGGGCCAGAATTACGTGGGCCCGGAGGTCCACCATGCCCTGAAGGTCCTCACCGCCGCCCGGAGCGGCCAAACGCTCTTAACCGTGCCCGCGGTGCATTTCATCCCCCTGCCCCCGGGGTCCCGCCTCAAGGACATGGGCAAGCACTTCCTCAAGGACCTCACCGAGCCCCAGACCCTCTATGCGCTCCTCCATCCAGACCTCGCGGAGGAGGGAAACCAACCGCCCCTCTCCCTGGCCGATTATCCCCAGAATTTTTTCCCCCAGGCCTCGCCCTTCTTCGGCCGGGAGGAGGAAATAGGCGAAATAACGCACCTCCTGGCCGCGCCCCACAACCGGCTGCTGACCCTGATCGGCCCGGGAGGCTTCGGCAAGACGCGCCTGGCCTTCCAGTCCTCCGCGGAGGTCGTGGAGAAATTCAGGGACGGGATTTTCATCGTGGCCCTGGCCCCCCTCCTGTCGGACCACCTGCTGGTGGCCAGCATCGCCAACGCGGTGAAGTTTTTCTTTTACGGCCCGGACGACCCGAAGGCCCAGCTCCTGGCCCACCTGAGGGACAAGCAGTTGCTCCTCGTGATGGACAACTTCGAGCACGTCATCGAGGGGGCCGAATTGGTGCTGGAGATCCTTTCCGCCGCCCCGGGCGTGAAGGTCCTGGCCACCTCGCGGGAATCCCTGGGGATCGGGGGGGAGAAGATCTTCGAGGTGCGCGGGCTCCGCTATCCCCCGGTGGAGGAAGCGGCCCAAATGGAATCCTCCAGCGCGGTGCAGCTTTTCCTCAAGAGCGCCCGCCGCATCCAGCCTTATTTCACGTTGGCGCCGGGGGACCGGGGGCCCCTCCTGGACATCTGCCGCTACCTGGAAGGCATGCCCCTGGGGCTGGAGCTTTCAGCCACCTGGGTGGGCACCCTTTCGCTCTCGGAAATCGCCTCGAAGATCGAGTCCAGCCGCGATTTCCTCGCCACCTCCATGCCCCACCTGCCGGCCCGGCACCGGTCCGTGCGGGCGGTCTTCGAGTATTCCTGGATCCTGCTCACCGAGGGGCAGAAGAAGGCCCTGAAATCCATCTCGGTCTTCCGGGGCGGTTTCATGCCCGAGGCCGTGAAGAAGGTGGCCGGGGCGGGGGAGGATCTGCTGGAGAAACTGGCCCAGAAATCCCTGCTGCGCCGCAAGGGCGTCCGGTGGGAGATCCACGAGCTCCTGAAATACTACGCCAAGGAAAAACTGTTCGACGACCCGGAAGAAAAGGAGAAATCCTTCGACGCCCACAGCCGTTATTTCAGCCAATGGATGGCCAAGCGGGAGGCCGACCTGACGGGCCCCCGCCAGCAAAAAGCCCTGGAGGAAATGGTCGAGGAGATCGGCAATATCCGCGAGGGGTGGCGCCGGGCCCTGGGTAAAAGGATGGTGGAGGAACTGCAAGGCTACCTGGAGGCTTATTTCCTGGTCCTGGAGACCAAGGGGTGGTTCCAGGAAGGCCGGGAAGCCTTCCGGCAGGCCGCCGAGTCCCTCCGGGAGGTTTTCCCCGAAGGCATCCGCTCCGCTTCCGTTTCGGTGCTGTTGGCCCGGCTCCTTTGCCGTTGGGCGGATTTCGAGCGCAACCTGGGCCACACCACCCAGGCCGGGGAACTTTTGAAGGAGAGCCTGGCGGATTTTAAATCCGCTTCCGCGATGAGCCAGGCGGGATATGCCCAGGGAAGCCTGGGAAAGGTCTTCGAAACCCAGGGGGATTACAAAACCGCCAAGACCCTCTTCGCCCAGAGCCTGGCCACCTTCCAAAGGGCCCGGGACCGGCACGGCTCGGCCTGGGCGCTCAACGAGCTGGGCCATATGGAATCGCTGGCCGGCAACTTCAAGGCGTCCCTGTTGCTCGTGCGCCGGAGCCTCGCCCATTCGGAAGGCCGGGGTGACCGGCGGTCCGTTGGCCATTCCTACATCTTGATGGGGGACGCCTTTTACGGACAGGGGATGCTGGAGGAATCCAAAGCCTATTACCAGAAGGGACTGGAGGCCTACCTGGAATCGGGGGACCGGCGGGGCATGAGCTGGGCCTTCATCAACTTGGGCCGGGCGGCCGAGATGCTGGGCGATTACACCGGCGCGCGCCAGATGTACCGGGAAGGGATGGCCATCGCCAAGGACATGGGGGACCTGAGGGGCCTGGCCTGGGTCGACAACCTGCTGGGCTTCACCCTCTGGGCCACGGGGGACTACCCCGAAGCCCAAAGGCATTTCCGGGACGGTCTCGCCCTTTACCGGGAGATCGGCGACCACCGGGGACAGGCCTGGACGCTGGACCTGATGGCCAACGTGAAGCTGGCCCAAAGGGAACCGGCGGAGGCGGAAGAATGTTACCGGCAGGCCCGTGAATTGATCGTGAAGGAAGGGATGAACGTCCAGAACAAGGCCTGGGATTCCTTCCACCAGGGGGCCCTTTTAGCCTCCCAGGGATCCCAAAGGGAGGCTTTCCAGAAACTCAAGGAAGGCAACCGCCTGTTCCATTCCATCCGGGAGGGACTGGGAGAACTGAGCTGCCTCCTCCAATTGGGCGAAGTCAGCCTGACCCTGGGGGATACGGATGCGGCCGAAGATTTTTTCCGGAAGGCCGGGACCATGGCCCTGAAACGCCACCTGCCGCCCTTCCTCTCGGATTTGTTGGTGGGCGTGGCCCAGGTGGTGAAGGCCCGGGGGGACGAGGGGCAGGCTTTGGCGCTCCTGATGGTGGCCCTCTGCCAGCCCACCTGCCGCCAGCCGACCAAGGACCGCACCCTGGTGCTGGCCAAGGAACTCAGGGCCCCCTTTTCCCCCGAGGAAGTGGAAGGTTCGGCCTACTGGGCCCGGTCCGTTCGTATCCAGGAAGTGGTGGCCAACTGGCTTTCATCCCGCTCCAAAAGGGGGATGAAAAAAATCTCCCCCGTATCCTCCCGCAAGCCCCGGCTGGCAGCCCGCCGGCGTTCCCCGAAGAAAAGCCCCAAGGCCCTTAAGAAAGGCCGGCGGAGGTAGTTTCCGTCCCTCAATAAAAGAAACGCCAATTCAGCCAAAAACCGCTATATTTCCCCTGCTTCGTTTTGTCACCCAGCCTTTTTGGGAATAAAACCGCCGGTTAAGCCACTGGGTTAAGGAAGGGTAAAAAAACCCGTGGCTGGGTACCGGAAGTCCTTGCGCGGGGAGCCCTTTGGAAGACCGTGAATTGGTGGAAAAACTTTTGGCCAAGGAAGAGGCGGCCTACCGGTATTTTTACGGCACCTACCGGGACAAAATCTACAAGGCCAGCGTCTATCTCCTGGGATACCAGGACCCGGACGCCGAGGACGTAACCCAGGAAGTCTTCCTGGCGGCCTTGAAACAGCTTCCCCAGTTTGAATTCCGCTCCAGCCTGTACCACTGGCTTTACCGGATCTGCATGTACCTTTGTTACGAAAGGATCCGCAAGCGAAGGCGCCAGGTCGCCAGCCTGGAAGACGAGTTGGAAACGGCCGCCGCCCCCCTGGTCTTCGGCCAGGACCAGGCCCTGGACGACCAGGAGAGGCAAAAGGCCCTGGAAACCATCGAGGCGCAGCGCCAGTTGATGGGGGACCCCTGCCGGGGCCTGCTGGACCTGAGGGAAAAGCAACAGAAGAGCTACGCCCAGATCGCCGACGCCCTCAAGGTTCCCATCGGTACGGTGATGTCGAGGCTGGCGAGGTGCAAGGAAGCATTGAAGGCCCTGGTTTTAAAGGCCTTAAAGGAAAAGCCGCATGGCGGATGACCTCATCATCAAATTTTTCAGGGAAGACCTGACCGAGGCGGAGGAAACGGCCCTTTTGGAAAGGCTGTCGTCCTCCGTGGAGGATGCTTTGCGCTTCGGCCAGCACGCCGAGGCTTCCTACCTCCATTACGGGCTCCCCGAACCGAAATGGCGGGGCGGCCCGCCTCCCCCCGGATTCCCCTCCCATTCCGGTTCCAAGCTGTGGCTTTGGTTGACGCTGGCCTTCCTGGCCGGGCTGTCCTCCTGGAGTGCCTGGACCTTTTGGAAGGGAAATGAAAACAAGCCTTTGACCGCCGTTTCGAGGACCGCACCCGGGGTTTCCCCTTCCCTTCCGGCGGTGAAACAACGGGGTTCCATCCTTTCGGGCGAAAAGGCTGTCATCCCCGACCACTTACCCGAGAGCCCGGCGCAAAACCGGGACTCCTTATCGACCGCCCAACCTGCGGCCTCCAGGACCCTGGCCCAGGACAACTTGCCCGCTTCCACACCCATTCCGGCCGCAGTTCCGGGCCGATCCCATACCAACCTGGAGGTGCAGGTGAAGCGGGCCAAAGCGGGACCTGTGACCGTGAGGGTGGTGGGGCCGGACGGGGCCCAGGCCGTGATGCTTTACCAGGGGATGCTGCAACCCGGCAATTGGGCTTTCGACTGGAACGGCCGCCTGGCCAATGGGAGGGCCCCGCCGGCGGGAACCTATCAAATCCAGGTGGTTTCAGGGGCCGTCACCCTCAACAAGCCGGTGGTCCTTCGAAAATAGCCTGGAAATAGCTTTTTTTACCTTTGCATGACATTGACCCCGAATTCGTTGTTTTCCCGTCCCAAAGAATGTGTTAAAAAAAATGTCCTTTGATGGAATAAAGGGGCCCCTTCCTACACTAGTTGTGTGGAAGGCTCAAATGGCCCCTTGATCAGCCTTGCGGTTGAAAAGGGACTTTTTTTATGACTTTTTTGAGCCTCACTATTTTCCGGAAGTGTATAGGCGGGCAGTTGTAATGCCCCGCACTCCTATCGCCCATTCGGAGCCTTCCAGTTTTTTCCGGCTCCTGTTTCCGGTCCTTTCCGCCTGGTTGTTCCTTGTTCCGGCCCTTTCCCTGGGCGGCCAAACCCTTTATTCCGCTTCCAGCCAAACCAACCCCCTGGACAACATCCCCCAAGCCGCCCGTTCGGCCGGCATGGGTTCGGCTTTTACCGCCGTGGCCGACGATGCCTCGGCCCTTTTGTCCAACCCGGCGGGATTGGGATTCCTCAACCGAGGCCAATTGTCCCTGAACAGCGATTTATGGCTGGTGGGAACTTTCCAGGAAACGGCCCTGGCCGGGTTCCCGGCGGGTGAAGCGGGAGGCTTCGGCCTGGCGGCCCATTACCTGGATTACGGTTCCATGGAAGGGAGGGACAATTCGGGATCCCTCACGTCCAGCTACAGCGCCAACCGCCTGGGACTGCAGGCGGGTTGGGGATATGCCTTCCTGAAAGACTGGTCGCTGGGTGTGGGGTTCGGCGGCTCCCAAACCACTTTGGCCGGAACGGATTACACCCACGTGACTTCCAAGCTGGGGTTGCTATGGCAAAATGGCCAGGGACTCCGGCTGGGGGCTTCCTACGTCAACGCCGGGTGGATTTCCCCCGGGGGAGCAAGTGAAGACGCGGTGAACCTGGGGGCTTCTTATGACTGGGCCTTGGACCGGGCCGACCGGCTATTGGTGGCGGTAGGGGGCTCCTTGGAACCCAATGCCGTCAGCTATCTCCAGGCGGGAGCCGAATTTTCCCTCCAGGGGCAGGTTTTCCTGCGCGTGGGATACCAGGTTCCTCTTTCGGACGAAGCCCTCGGGGGTTTGACGGACCTGACGGCGGGAGCCGGGTTCCATCTTTCCGACTTCAGCCTGGACTATGCCTTTCTCCCCTATGGGGATTTGGGTGTCGCCCACCGGGTCAGCATCGGATATTTTTTCGGAAACCCGAAGCAAGAAAAAGCGGCTTACGGGTCCCCCGCTGCTTTCGGGTCTGCGAAACCGCCCGATGTAACCTCAAAAGAAAACACCGCAACTCATCCCGGGTCCTTGAACCCCGCCCTTGGAATGCAGGGGACGGGCCTTCCGCCCGCGACGTCCAGTGTAAAGACCGGCAGCGGGCTGACAAACACGACCGGCGTCGGTTCCAATTTCCCCCCCTTGCCTTCGGACAGCCCCATCCCTTCCTCTTCCTCGAACCCGGGAGCGGCCGCCACCGCGGGGTCGGCAACAACCGTTTCCCAGCCGCAAACCGCCACGGCCGCCATGGGGCCTGCAACAGCGCCTTCCCAGCCGCAAACGGCGGACTCCAACAGTCCCAAAGATTCCCTGGTCGTCCAGTTCGACCTTCCGGATAATTCCTCCCCCAGCGGGGCTGAGTTGGAAAAAGAAGGGAAATATAAAGAGGCGATGAGCGCCTACCTGGACGCGGTCAAGCAAAACCCCCAGGACACAGCCTCCTGGTGGGCCATGGGAAACCTGTACCGGAAGGGCGGCCAAAAAACCTACGCCATCCAATGCTTTGAACAGGTTCTCAAGCTCCAGCCGTCCAACCAGAAATTATCGGATTGGCTTCAAAACTACAAATTACAACCTTAGGGAACCGGACCATGGGAATGCGGCATAGGGTTAAAAAATGGATCGTTGGGATTCCGCTGGTATGCCTGGGATTGCACGGGACCGGCGAAAAGGCCCTTGCCCAGACCCCCATTTGCTGCCAGGGGGTCACTTTCTTCAATGGATTTAATAATCCCGCCGGCTTGGCGATCCAATACGGACTTGGATTGATTTATGTTGGCGACCGGGCCAACCACCAGGTTCAAGTCCTGAATATGCAGGGGATGTCGGTCACGGCCTTTTCCGCAAGTCCACCGATGGATTCGGTCGATGTTTCGGTCGATACGGCCGGCAATATTTTTGTGGCGGATTACAATGGCGGCCTGATTCGGGAGTTTAATTCAAGCTACAACGAAATTCCGGTTTTGTTCACCGGTGGCCCTCCCAGCTTGCCAAGGGGTCTCTGGGTGGACGGCCCGCCCGCAACCGAATCGCTCTATATTTCATACCAGGACAGTTCCGTGATCCGTTTTGACCGTGGCAGCACGGTTTTTTCCGCGGCGGTGACCTATCCAGGTTTGACGGGAGTGCCGGACCAACTGGTGAAACAAGGTAATTACCTTTATGTCGCGGACACGACCTCCAACCAAATTGCGAAATTCGACGTTTCCGGCGGAGCGCCTGTTACGGTTTATTCGATCACCGGCCCCTATGGAATAAGGACGGACCTGGCGGGGAATTTTTTCGTCGTCGGGGGCAACGTGGTCTTCCGGTATGGCGATTTGGCAGCCGCGCCGGTCACCGACTGTCTCATCCCGAATTTTCCATGGTCGGCGGTGGTCAACCCAGCGGGTGAAGTCTTCGTTAGTGAGTACGATGGCACCGGTGTTACGGTTATCCAAAGCTGCGTGACCGAACCTTCCTTGACCCCAACGCCCACCTTCACCCCTACGCCCACGCCCACCTCGACCCCTCCGGCCTCTGTAGGGCAGTTTTTCCTCTACCCTTCACCTGCCACCGGAACAACGGCTACCGCGGCCTATTACATGGCCCAACCGGGCCAGATGGAGTTGAGGGTTTGGAACGAGAAGGCCGAGATCGTGACGCGGGTCACGGATTCGAAGCCGGCCGGTTCCCAGGTGACGCCCTTTTCCATCGCGGGCTTCGGGTCGGGGATCTATTTTTACTCCCTGACCCTCACTTATTCATCGGGTGCGGTGGAGAAATTCGGCCCCAAGAAGTTCGCTATCCTGCATTAAAAATAAAATCACTTTAGACGGTTATCGCTGAAGTCCTTCCAAAGAAAATCTAACGTTCGGTTAACTTCGTTTAACCTAAAATCGTTTCCGACTTCTTTTGAATGAGAAGGATGGGGAATGGTTCTGCTTTTTCATTTATTGGAAAATTTTTTTTGGAATAAAGACGACATTCCTCCACTAGGGACATGACGAACCTATTTAAAGATGGACCTATTTTTTTATTTGAGGGTATTTCCATGGAAATCATCACGCCCGATCCGTTAAAGCAGAAATTCCATTTCAGCCATGGCTTCCCATTACTTTTTTGGGCCTGGGCCATTGGAATAGTTGTTTTCCTGTCATTTTCCGCAGCGCACGCCGTCCCCACTAAAACACCCACCCCCACCAAGACCAGGACGCCCACTTCCACTTTCAGTCCGACGGCGTCATCGACCGCAACCAATTCCATGACCCCGAGCGCCACCAATACTCCTACCATGACCCCAACCGCCACCGTTACGAGTACGCCAACCGACACGGCTACTTCCACGGCCACCGTCATGGCGGCCTTTCCCACCGATCTTCCAACCTACGTGCCAAGCGAAATTCTCGTCCAATTACAGCAAAACATCGATATTCCAACGGCATTGACGGTGCTTTCCATCTATGGTCAGGCCTCCACTGTTTATGCCGGCGACAATAATTGGGTCCAGGTCGAACTCAACCCGAATATCAAGGTGGAAGACGCCGTAACCTTAACCCAGAATCCCGATTGCGCCCCTTTCGTGGTATCCGCCCAACCCAATTATTATTACTACGCACATGGTTGCCCGGCTCCAACCTCCACCAGCGATCCTTATTACACAACCGGAACCTATGCCTTGTCCTGTGGTGGCAATATGACCGATCCTGCTTGGCCGCTAACGATGATTGGCGCCCCTTGTGCCTGGAATGTTCTTTCCTCCAATCTTGCCTGCCCTAACTCTAATCCGGTCATCGTGGCGGTTATTGATACGGGTGTTGCATCGGATCACACAACGACCAACCATCCGGACCTTCCTTCCTCCATTTTTGTCCCTGGAATCCACTATTGGACCGCTGGAACAGTATTGAACTCGGATACCAATACCTTCGACGATTATGGACACGGGACCCATGTGACCGGCATCATCGCCGCCCAATGGAACAATGCCGGGGGAACCAATCCTTGCGGGACCAACACGCCTCCCGGCCCCTTTAACGGCGGCATGGCCGGAGTGGCGGGCTATCCGGGACTTGTCGAAATCATGCCGGTGAGAGTCATGGAAAAAACCTTGGTGACGGGGACGGGTGGCAGTTATTACGTTGCTTCCGGCTCTACCGCCAGTATTGTGGCAGGCATCAATTGGGCCGTTGCCAATGGAGCGAAAGTTCTGAACCTTTCACTGGGCGCTAAGCCGTCAGTGATTCCCTATGGAGACATGGTTTGGGAAAAGAGCGCCGTTCAAGCCGCGGTGAATGCGGGTTGTGTGGTGGTCGCTTCGGCGGGTAATGATAGCACGGCCGCAAGTTTGCAGCCCGTCGATTATCCGGCGGCTTTTACAAACTATGGCCTGACGGCTCCCGGTGTGATTGCCGTCGGCGCGGTAGACCCGAATTCAAACCGGGCGCCATATTCCAATGGAGGAGGTGGCTTGAGTTTGATGGCGCCGGGTGGATATGGAGTGGCGGGGTTCAACTCTTCCTTGAATGTTTTCAGCTGTATTTCCAATTGTCCGGTAGTGGCAACCGTGGGCCTCCCTTTCGCCGCGGCTTTCGACCCCTGCGATAATAACTACGGAACGGATGCCGGCACTTCCATGGCCGCTCCCTATGTTTCAGGCGCCGCGGCGATGATGCTGGCCTTGAATCCCGCTTTACCGAACTACCAGATTAAAACCATACTGCAAAACACCGCGACGGATCTTTACACCACCGGTTGGGATACCAAGAGCGGTTACGGTCTTTTAAATCTTTGCGCGGCTTTAACTGCCGCAAAAAACGCAGCACCGTCCCCCACCTTCACGCCCCAAGCGACATATACGCCCACGTTTACGCCGACAATTCCCGTCACTCCCACCTTTACTCCCATCCCCAATTTTACCCCGATTTTTACCCCGGATCCGATTGGTTGCACCACCAAAGGCCGGGATTTCTGGGTGGCTTTTCCCAGTAGCTCCGTGAGTACCAGCACAATATTTGAAAAAATGCTGGTCTATGTATCCTGCGCCACGAATGCAACGGGAACTGTTTCTGTTCCGGGGTTGGGGCCTTCCTACAATTACCCCTTTTCTATCCCCGCTGGTGGTGGGATCGCAACCGTCCAAGTTTCCCTGATCGCCATGCTGACCCAGTCTGCGAGCGGCCCGGGACAATCCCTTGAACATAAAGGGGTCCACGTGGTCGCGGATCATGATGTGGCAGTTTCGGGATTGAACGATATCGAGTTTTCTTCGGATGCCTATCTTGGTTTGCCGACGAGTATTTTAGGGACGAACTATATTGTTGCGACGTGGGAAAATTATTACAACCAAACCTACAGTCCTTCCGAAATCGCCGTCGTTGGAACCCAACCCGGCACAACGGTGACTATCGTGCCGTCCGTTTCCTTCACCGGTCATCCGGCGGGTGTCCCTTATTCATTTAATTTAAACCAAGGAGATACTTATCAACTGGATGTTTACGGTGATTCATTGGATTTAACCGGCACTTCGGTAAGCTCGAGCGATCCAACCAAACCTATAGCCGTATTTTCCGGACATTTTGAAGCTTTTATCCCGAACACCAATATCTATGCCGGCAATTATATTTTTGAAGAAATGCTTCCGACGGGAAATTGGGGAAAGAGCTTTGCTACAGTGCCCTTCAAGAGCCGTTTGGACGGCGACTTTTTCAAAATTGTCGCTTCGCAAAATGGGACTAATGTCAACATCAATGGCGGATTGGTTGCGAGCCTCAACCAAGGGCAATTTTATCAAACGCTGCTTACCAGCCCGGCCGACATTGAAGCGAACAATCCTGTGGCCGTCATGCAGTTTTCGCAGGGAAATGGAGTGGATCGTCAGCCGCCCATAAACGGAAATGATTGGACCGGGGATCCAAGCATGGTGACGATTCCTTCGGTTAACCAGTGGCTTTCCAACTATATCGTTGAGTCCGGGGATGTTAATTACGGGTTGATGAATAACTTCTTTAACCTCGTTGTGCCAAATTCCCTTGTGGCTACACCGCCTGGAGCTCCAACGGGTTCTTCCTCGGTTGTCATGGATTCCGCTTATCTTCCGGCTTCCGATTTTAATCCCGATTTGAGCATGCCCGGTTATTCTTACGCCCAGATAGGCGTCACCCGGGGCAAGCATTCTTTCAGCGCGCCTCAACCCTTTGGGTTAATTGTGTATGGTTTCGCTCCGGCGGATGCGTACAGTTACCCTGGTGGCATGAATCTTTGCGCCCCTCCTCCCACCCCCACTTTCACCCCCACCTTCACCTTCACGCCACCTCCCACACCCACTCCCACACCCGATTGCTGCCAGGCGCCTCAAAGCATTTTGGCGGGAATTAATCCAATGACTGGCGTGAGCTATCAAATGCAGTATTCGGTGGTGATGGACAAGCTCAACAATGCCATTTACGCCATGGATCCAGTGGAGTCCCAAATCGTCAAGTTTAGCATTCCGGCGGGGACCCCTGAGGGAACCATTCAGCCGGTGGGGACGGCGTTTAGCGGCCTGGCTTGTTTGGCCATGGGACCGAACGGTTTCCTCTACGTGGCGGAGGGCACTGGCACCATCCTCAAAGTGGATCCCCAAGGAATCCAGACCACCGTGACCGTCGAAAGCGGTGTGGGCCAGTTACGGGGAATTACCGTTGACCCAACCAATAGCGATATCTATGTGACACTGCAAGGAGGTGCGGTCAAGGTATTTCCCTATGTTTCCGGAAGCTATTCAACGACACCCATCACCGTGGGAACGGTCGCGACCAGCACCCCGACGGGCATTGTGGTGCTCAACAACGCGGTCTACGTGACGGACGGTTCGGGGGCGGTCATCCGCTTCCCGGAAACCGGGAGCCACACCTACGGGGCCGGCACGTCCTTTATCAGCAGCAATCTGGTCACTCCCTTCATGATGACCACGGATGGAGCCAACCTCTACATCGCCTCGTCAGGCGACAACAGCTATGTGATCGCCAACGGGTCCACAGGAGCCCTGTTCACTAAATGTCCCGTCCCAATATCAGGTTTCGGGATCGCGGTGGATCCAATCACGGGGGAGGTCTATGTCCTAGCTGCAAACGTCATTTACAAATATGCACACTGCGGCAGTGTCATTGTTCCAACGCCCACGCCTACCTTTACGCCCACTCCTACACCCGATTGCTGCCAGGTGGTCCAGACGATCACGCCGATTAAGCCGAGTTACCATTTGGATTATTCGATGGTGATGGACAAACCTAACAACGACATCTATGTCATGGATCCGGTAGATTCCATCGTTTTCAAGTACAACATCCCGTCCGGAACTTCGGCGGGAACCATTCAGCCGGTGGGGACGGCGTTTAGCGGCCTGGCTTGTTTGGCCATGGGACCGGACGGGTTCCTCTACGTGGCAGAAGGCAATGGCACCATCCTCAAAGTGGATCCCCAAGGAATCCAGACCACCGTGACCATCGAAAGTGGTGTGGGCCAGTTACGGGGAATTACCCTGGATCCAAGCAACAGCGATATCTATGTGACACTGCAAGGAGGGGCGGTGGAAGTATTCCCCTATGTTTCAGGGAGCTACTCAACGACTCCCATAACCGTGGGAACGGTCACAACCGGCACGCCGACAGGCATTGTAGTGCTCAACAACGCGGTTTATGTAGCGGATGGTTCGGGGGCAATCATCCAATTCCCTGAGACGGGAAGCCACACTTATGGGACTGGGATTCCTTTCATTACAGGCTCAGTGGTGACGCCCTTCATGATGGCCACGGACGGGGCCAACCTCTATATCGCCTCATCGGGGAGCAACAGCTTCGTGGTGGCCAATGCCACTTCGGGACAGAATCTGAAGACTTGTTCGGTTCCGACTTCGGCTTTTGGGATCGCCGTCGACCCCATTACAGGGGAAACTTACCTTTTAGCTTCGGATATTATTTACAAGTTTCCCCACTGCTCCAATGTCCCCTTGCCGGGGGGCGGTGGCGTAAAGCGTCCCGCCAATCTTAGTGGAGTTGAGGGATCGGCCCATCTTACTCCGACACCGACTGCTACGCCGACGTCCACGCCCTCCGCAACGCCCACGGCGGCTTGGTTCACCCTGGCGGCCCCCAACGTTTCCCGGAATGAGGAACCGATCAAGTTTTATGTGAATCTGGATGAGGCGGGGAAGATCAGCATGCAACTCTTTTCCCTCTCCGGGGAACAGATTTTCGAAGAGTCCTTCCAAGGGGACAGGGGAGTGAATAGCCTTTCGTGGAACCTTGAAAACAACTCGGGCGGACAAGTGGCCAGCGGGCTTTACATTTATGTCCTGACGACCGGGGATGGGGCTTCTAAAAGAAGCCAAAGAGGCAAAGTGGTGGTTGTACATTAAGCCTCCATTATTTTGGGCATTAATTTTCTGGGAGGAGAGAGGGAATAAACCCCGACTTTCCCCACTAGTAGTAAAAGAAACCTTATTTGACGCTGTTTATATTTGAATGATGCCTAGGAATTTATTTGAAACCGAAAATCCGCCTATTTGACGGTTTACCTATCCTTGACCGAGGGCCCCGGTCTTTTTGCAGGGCTGCCCTATGGGTCTTTTTCGCCCTTTCGCCCGCCCTTTCCCAAGCCCAGGCAGTTCGGGGTTTAGCCGGCGATTATTGGGCCGACATCGTACTGGGCCAGCCGAATTTCGGGGGCCTGAGCCTCAACGAAACCACTTCCTCCAGCATCCTGCTTCCCAATGGGGTGGCGGCCGATCCCAACCCGTCGAACGTTCCCGGCCGCAACACGGTTTTCTTCTGGGATTCGGGCAGCAGCCGCATATTGGGTTTCAGCGATTCCAGCGTGCTTTCCCCCAACCAAGCCGCCAGCCAAGGGGGCTTTTCGGCCAATATCGTGATCGGCCAGACCAATTTCAGCAGTTGCGGCTGCAACGGCGACAACAACAACGCCAATTGGCCCAGCTATACCCCCCCCACCGGCAAAACACTTTGCGGCATGTGGCAGCGGCAGGGATCCATTTTGGAAGGCGGATCGGGCTCCAATATGGCGGTGGACCCCGCAACGGGCGACCTCTACGTCCCCGATATTTTCAACAACCGTGTTTTAAGGTTTTCCGCCGCGAACCTCGCCAATAACCCGCTGGGGCCCTCCGCGGACACTATTTGGGGCCAGCCCGATTCGGGCAGCTTCCTCGCCAACCAGGGCCTGGACGCCCCCAACAATATCACCTTGCTTTTCGGGGGTACGCCGGCGCTGTCGCAAATAAGCGCGGTTTCGGACGCCCCCCGGGGTTCGGCCTATGGGGGAGTGGGCATCGACAGCAACGGCAACCTTTGGGTGGCGGATACGGGCAACAACCGCGTCGTCCGCTTTCCGGCGAATCCCCCGCACAGCCTCCCCCAATCCGCCGCCGACCTGGTCCTGGGACAAGCCAACTTCAATTCCGGTGCCGGCAACGCCAATATGATCGCGCCCAAAGGCGTCCGGGTGGATGGCGCCGGGAACGTCTATGTCATCGACGGCGGCGGTTCGGCCGGGCGGGTTTTGATCTTCAGGGCGTCCTCCTTGGCTGGCCAGACGGCCGTACCGGCGGCCGACGGCGTCTATACCACGGGGATCGACGGTCCCACCGGAATCGACATGGACAATTCTGGGAATGTTTGGGTGACGAATATCCACAATCCCGCAACCGCCGACACCTCGGGAGTGGGCAACGTGGTGTTGTACCAGCCCGATTTCAGCCAGCCGACCCCGACCCTCAACCCCATCAAGGTCCTGCTCCAGGACCAACTGCCGCCTACGAACCCGACCACCTCCGGGGGCTCGGGGCCCGATTTCCTATTCCCCACCGCGACAAGTTTCCAGTCCTCCTGGTCGATCAATGGGGTCGGGGCGGTGGCGCAGGATGGACAGGGGAATGTTTACGTCACCGGCAAGGGCGCCAGCCAGAACGCCTTCCGGTTCAAGGGCCCCATTCCTTTCCCGACCACCGGGACGGCCTATTCGGCGGACGTGGAGATCTTCAAGCAGGTCGCGTCCTCCATCTTCAACCAAATCGGGTTCAACGGGTTCAACGTGGTTTACGGGGTGGCGGTGGGACAGGACAACCCCACGCCCCAGTTGGTTGCGGCCGACAGCTACCGGCTGGACTACTGGAACCTCCCCCCGGGCGGACTCGTACCCGGCCAAACGACCCTCAAGAACAACCAGCTGCCGAGCGGCTATGTGGGGGTCGACAGCACCAGCGTGACCCAGCCGGGGCAGAACACCTACACCCGCATCCGCGTGGACCACTCGGACAACAGCTCCACGGGCCCCCAGCACCTTTGGGCCATCCTCAACGAGGGGGGCGCGGAGGTTTACAACCTCCCCCTGACGCCCTTCGCCAGTTACAACAACATCGTCAACACCAACATCCCGGTCCTGGGCTCGACCTCCACACTGGTGGATTGGTCCGGGGTGGGGGGCCTGAGCGGCTTGAACGACCTAATGCCTTGTTCCAGCGTTTCAAAGCCCTATGCGGCGGGCCCGGTTTCCTACCTTTGGGTGGCCGACAACTTCCACTCGCGGGTTTTCCGGATAAGGAACCCCCTGGCCGATCCCAACCAGCCGGCCCGGGCGGTGGACCTGATGATCGGCCAGACGACCGCCTCCAACGGCACCTGCGGCGATTTCGGCACTTGGAACTGGCCCGACTGCAACGGGTCCGTACCGGCCAACCAATACACGCTCAACTGGCCGGGGTCCCTGACCCTGGACCACGCGGGGAACCTCTACATTTGCGACTTCTCACTGGAGACGGCGGGGAACTGGCGGCTGGTCGAATATGACGAATGGGAAATCGCCCAGGCGACCCAAAAATCCATCCGGACGGGCCAGATCCAATACCTCGGGGATTCCACCCAATATCCCGGGGCGACCCATATTTACGACCGGCACGGGCAGTTCACGGGCCAGAACCAGTGCGACGACGTCCCCGCCAATAACCTCATCGCCACCCTCTGCCAACCCCTCCAGGCGGCCTTCCCCTCGGATGACCGGGCCATGGTGGTGGCGGGCTTCGGGAAATTCGCCCAGGTGATCCCCAACCCCCAAGGCAACTATGACCCTACTAATCCCGTGATGCCCTGGAACCACCTGAACGATTTTTATTCCAACCTTTATTCGGCCACCTTCGACCAGCAGGACAACCTCTATACCGTGGACAGCAACCGGGCGCGCCTGTTGGTTTACTACAATCCCGTCCCCACCTCCAACGCCACGCCCTATCCCACCCCCTCCGTCACCCCCACGCCGCCGCCGGG
>JAJPJW010000190.1 GCA_021324075.1 Pseudomonadota bacterium
AGAAGTATTTGCCGTCCTTGAGGGACGGCGCGGTCAAAGAAGTTTCGGTGATCCACTTGCTGCCGGGCCCGGGGATGGTATGGGGCTGGCTGTCGAGGGAGACGTAATAGCCTTCCACCCCGGCCGACTCCTTGGGCGCTTCCCAAATGAACTTGGGAGTGGAGGTCTTGACCCATTGCCGGGGCGGATGGGTGGGGCTTTGGATTTCGGGCGCTGCGGCCTGGGAATCAACTTGTAGTTTAAAGCTCGTGCAGGCGCCCGTATTGCCGGCCTTGTCCTTGGCCAGAAGGTGGAAATACCAGATGCCGTCATCGGGCAGGGTCAGTACCGTACCCCGGGCGGTGGTCCAAGCCATTTCCTTGAGTTCGGGCTTCCAATGTTCTTCATTGTTCAACAGGTAGTAATAGCCTTCGATGCCCGAGGGGTCCGCCGGGTCCTTCCAGGTCAGCTCCACCCGCCGCGAGCCATACCATTTTTGTGGGGTGGGGTGGCTGGGGGAGGCCACCACCGGCGCGTCCACGGAAGTATCCAGGCGAACCTTAAAGAAGGCCGTCTCTTTGGAATAATTGCCCGCCGCGTCCTGGCAGATGGCCGCAAAGCTGTGTACCCCGTCGCGGGGGATATCCAGGGTGACTTCGTTCTTTTCGGTGAAAGAGGCCGTCTTGGGGTCGGGCTGGGCCTTGGTGTCTTCGGAAAAAATGTAATAAAAGCCTGTCACGCCCGAAAGGTCGTCGGGAGCTGTGAGCTTGAAGGCAACCTTGGGATTCGAATACCACTGTTCCGGATCCGGATGGGTGGTGGAGGAAACGAAGGGCTTGGCCACCTCGGTATCCACGCGAAGGGGGTAATGCACGGCCTTCCAATCCACGTTGCCGGCCTTGTCCTTGGTGGTGATGTGGAAGTACCAAAGCCCATCATCGGTCAGTTCAAATGAAACGCTTCGCTCGCGGGTGAAGAGCGAGTTCTCGTTGTTGGGGACCGTGTCCGCCTTGCGGTCGATGTTGTAGTAATAGCCCTCGATGCCCGAATGCTCGAAGGGATCCTCCCAGTTGATCACCACCCGGCGGTTACGGTACCACTTTCCGGATTGGCTTGAACCCGCCAGGGTTTCCAAGGGATGGCTGGGCGACGATACCTTTGGCGGACTGACGAGCGTATCGATGCAAATTTTCAGATGGCCCGCCTGGGGCGATAGGTTCTCGGCCCGGTCCTTGGTGCGGGCATGCACGAACCACTGACCGTCCTCCACTTCCTCGAAAACCGCTGTGGGCTTGTCAGTGAAGCGAGCCGATTCGGGATCCGGCAATGTCACGGGCTCATGGTCGATGCAATAGTAATAACCTTCGATGCCCGAGAGGTCGTGGGGCGCGATAAAGGCCACCTCGACTTTCTTGTTCGAATACCACTCGCCGCTCTGGGGGTGGCTGGGGGAGGACAGGTTGGGCGCCAGGGCCTTGGTGTCGATGCGGATGGGACAATGGGCGGCTTCCCGGCCCGTATTGCCCGCCTCATCCAATGTGGCGACGTGCACGTACCAGAGGCCGTCTTCCAGGGGGCCCAAGGTCAGGCGTGTTTCCTGGGTGAAATCCCCGGTACCGGGGCCGGGGACGGTGGTGGGCTCGTGATCGGCCTTGACGTAATAACCCTTCACCCCCGAAAGGTCCTTGGGCGCCTCCCAGGCGATGACCGGCGTGGGATTGGCCACCCATTTTTCCGGGTCCGGGTGGGAGGAGCTGGTGGGCCGCTGGGGCGGCGCCGCTTCGGTATCGATGAGGATCTTATAGTGGGAAGCCTGGCTGCCGAGATTGCCCGCCTCGTCCTCTCCCACCACGTGCAGGTACCAGCTTCCCTGGGGCGTGTCGGTGAAGGCGATACGCTTGTCCTCAGTGAAGGAGGCCTCAGGCGGGGCCGGGATGGTTTCGGGATAATGGTTCAAAACGTAGTGGTAGCCCGCCATGGGGATGGAGGGGGTGAGGAGGATTTCGATATTACTGGATTTCTCCCATTTGCCAGGTTGGGGATGGCTGGGGGAGCTGATGGCCGGGGGCGGCACCGCCGGGGTCTCGAATCGGGAAGCTTCGCTTACCGAAAGCGAGGAAGAACGGTAGGAACTCACGGCCCGGAACTCGTATTCGGTCTCGGCCTTCAGGTCGGTCAGGTGCATGCGGTGGTGAAATTTCATTCCCTTGTCCGTGACCACCCGGGTGAGTTCAGGCGAAGCGGCAGCTTCGTCGAAGTGAACCTCGGAAGTGGCCGCGATATCGGTGGTCCAGGTGATCAAAGCACTGGAAGAAGAGAGTTTTTCAATGCGCAGATCGGAGATGGCCGGCATACGGGCCATATCGAAGGTGGACCGGAGGATGGCCCCGGTGTTTTCCGTTCCCGCGTAAAGATAGTCGCCGAAGATCGTAAAGGCGCGCACACCCTCTTGGTCGCCCGCGTAAGCCGTGGTCCATTCGGTGCCGTCCAGGGTCTTGAGGATGCGGCCCGAATTGCCCGTGCCCGCATAGAGGGCGTTCTCGAAGACTTCCATACAGTAAAGATTCAATTCCCTGCCGGATTCGTAGGCCAGGGCCCAGTCCGTCCCGTTTTCAGTACGGAAGACTTTGACCCCCTTGGGGCTGGAGGTGCCGGCATAGAAGGATCCGTTGAATTCCCGGAAACATTGGATGAAGTTTTGGCCCGTAGCGCTGACTTCCTCCCAATTCAACCCGTCGGGAGTGGAGAAAACGAGTCCGCTGGGGTAGGTGCCCGCATAAAGGCGGCCGCGGAAGACCCCCAGGCAGGTGACCGCCACTTCGCTCAAGGAGCCGACGTTGTTCCACTGGGTTCCGTCGTAAGCGTAAACCTTTCCTTGGGAACTGGTGCCCGCGTAGAGGCGGCCCTTGAACTCACAAAGGGCGTGGATGCGGTCTTCGCCCGTGGAAAAGGCATCGCGCCAGTTTTCCCCGTCCTGGGTGGTGTAAATAGCGCCGTTGAGGTTGGTGCCCGCGAAGAGGGCGGCTTCCCGTCCCGGAGCGGCGTAGGAGGTAAGACAGTAGACCTGGGTGGTGTAATCCCCCGTGGCTTCCTCGCCGCTTTTGCCGGGCGTGAAGAACTTCGTGGGGGTCTGGGTGATGGGGACCTTGGCCCAGGAACCCGGCGCCCCGCTACTGGACTTGAGCACCATGTCCTGGCCCGTGGCGGCGTAGAGGTTACCCCGGAACTCTGCCATATCGTAGATGTTGGGGATGTCCTTGAATTGCTCCAGGCTTTCGAAGAAGGCGGGCGTGGCCGAGGTGAAATAGAGGTCGAGGACGTTCTTGAGGTTCTCCAGGGCTTCCTTGGCGGTCTTGCCTTGGGCCTGACAGCCGGGCAAGAGGGGGCAGCGGGCCACAACGTTCCCATGGGCCCGGGTTTCCAACTCCACCGGGAAGTCGTAGGGAAAACTCTTTTTTTGGATTTTGTCGTCTTTTCGCAACAGGCCCACCTGACTTCAATCGGTGTCGAAAGGCGTTGGTTTACGGATTCGGCGTCAAGGGGGGTATTTTAGTCAAATGGGCGGGGGTTGACAGTAACATTATCAACCTCAAAACAAAGGTATTTAGGCGTCCCAGACTCGATTAAGGGCAAAGAGAAAGCAAGTATTCTTCTTAGTAATTTTTATAAAATAGCCGAATTTTACTTTTTATCGAGCTTCATACCTTTAACAATTAAAATCCCTTCATCATCATCCGTCGCATTCAAATCAATCCATTTTTTCGTGTCAGTACCGATGTAAGACAAAGCTGTTCCCAACATATTCGGGAATTCACTTCTCAAATCACTTTCGCGATTCGAATTGACTATGTACGTCTTCCACAACTCAGCGAAATTTCCATTTTCATCTTTGTCGCGGGAAGAATAAGCAACTAACCGAATGTATTTACTATACGTTTCATAGGTATAACTCTCCGTCTCTGAACCAATTACACCATAGCTTGGTTGGTAAGTAGTGTAATAATTTCCGTACATATCAGAGGTTGAAGTAGAGGACGAAATTCCGGTTTGACCATAGATAGGAACGCTGAATGTTTTTGTATGTTCATTCGGTTCACCTACCCCATAATCCAAGAAAACAACAACATCTGGCTTCTGATGCTCGAAAACATTTTTATAACCCATAGATTCCAAAGCTCTTTTGATATAGGAAGCGTATTCCCTAAATTCTAAATCACTTGGACTTATATCCTTGGACGCAGGCAAAACCAAACAGTATCCAACGTACGAAGATTCACCTTTAATTAAGTTTGAGTCACATATTGAATTCGTCGAAACAAAATACGTGTCGTGAACGACGTAATTCAACCTACAACCACTCACCAAAACGCTAAAAAAAATTAAGAACATTTTTGAAAAATTGATAATTTTATTTTTCATAAATACCCCGCCTTCATTTTTAATAAATTTCTCAGCTTAAGTTCGTGATGAATTACAGCTATTCTTCTATTTTCTTTTTCCACTCTCCCAACAAATTCAGCGCATCCCTAGGTGTCAGGTCGTCCACATCCAGTCCCTTTAGCTCCTCAAGGATCGGGTGAGTGGCACCAGTTCCGAAGAAGGAGAGTTGGGGAACCGAGCCCTCTTCCGCGGCTTCGGGTTGGGGGGAAGGTTGGGCCTCGACGGTCTTGCCCAAGAAGGTGCCTGTTTCCAACCCCGCCAATATCTTCTTGGCCCGGGCGACGACTTCCTTAGGGACACCCGCCAGACGGGCCACCTGAATTCCGTAGCTCTTGTCCGTTCCGCCTTCCACGATCTTGCGCAGGAACAGGATCTGCTCGTTCCATTCCCGTACCGCAATGTTGAAGTTCTTCACGTTGGGGAAGGTGCCTGAAAGCCGGGTTAATTCGTGGTAATGGGTGGCGAAAAGAGTGCGGGCCTTTAGCTTTTGGGCGATGTATTCCACCACCGCCCAGGCGATGGAAACACCATCGAAGGTCGAGGTTCCCCGCCCCACTTCGTCCAGGATAAGAAGGCTCTTAGATGTCGCGTGGTTGAGGATATTGGCCGTCTCCACCATTTCCACCATGAAGGTACTCTGGCCCTGCGTCAGGGCATCGGAGGCCCCCACGCGCGAAAAGATGCGGTCCACGATGCCCGCCTTCATGCTCTTGGCCGGCACGTAAAAGCCCACCTGGGCCATGAGGGCCAACAAGGCCACCTGGCGGATATAGGTGCTTTTGCCCGCCATATTCGGGCCGGTCAGGACGACGATTTCAACCCCATCCACGCCCAGGTGGCTGTCGTTGGGTACGAACTGGTCGGAAGACAGGATGCGGTCCAGGACCGGGTGGCGCCCGTCCACGATGGAAAGCTCGGTGGTATCGTCCACCTCGGGCCTCACGTAACGACCCCTATCGGCCACCGCCGCCATGCAGGAAAAGACGTCCAGTTCGGCGATGGTGCGGGCCACCCGTTGCAGCCGTGAAAGCTCCTTAGCCACCTGGCTACGGATGCCCTCGAACAGCTCATATTCCATGCGGTCGGCCTTGTCCTGGGCGCCCAGGACCTTGCCTTCCATCTCCTTGAGTTCGGGCGTGATGAATCGCTCGGCGTTCACCAGGGTCTGCTTACGGTGGTAGTCGGCGGGCACCTTGTCCAGGTTAGCCTTGGAGACCTCGATGTAATAACCGAAGACCGAGGTGTAGCGCACCTTGAGGGAGCCGATGCCCGTGCGGGCCTTTTCCTTTTCTTCCAGCTGGGCGATCCAGCTCTTGCCTTCCAGCGAGGCGCTCTTGAGTTCGTCCAGTTCCTTGTTATAACCGGCTTTGATGAGCCCCCCTTCCTTGAGGGCCAGGGGCGGTTCGTCGTGGATGGCCTTTTCCAGCAGTTGGTGGACTTCCTTCAGGTTGTCCCAGACTTCCACCCTTTCCTTGATGGCCTGGGCCTTGAAGCCCGAGAGGACGCGGTGGATTTTGGGAAGCAAGGCGAGGGTTGTCCGCAGGGCCACCATGTCGCGGGCATTGGCCGTGCCGCAACCGATGCGGCCCGAAAGCCTCTCCAAGTCCGAAACTTCCCGGAAGAAGTCCCTTAAGACTTCCCGGTCTTCTTTGCGGGCCAACAATTCCTCGACCGCGTCCTGCCGCCGCTTGACCTGGGAGACAGCGGTTAAGGGGGTCACCAGCCATTGCCGCAGCAATCGCCCGCCCATTGAAGTCACTGTCTCATCCAGCACCGAAAGCAGGGTGCCTTCCTTGCCGTCGTCCCGCATGGGCTTGATAATTTCCAAGTTTCTCTGGGTGGTGGCGTCGAGCACCATGCCTTCCCCAACCTGGAAGGTGGAAAGGGTCACCAGGTGGGAAAGGACGCTGTGGGTGGTTTCTTTCAGGTATTGCAGGATGGCCCCGGCGGCCCGGATTGCCTGATCCTGGCCCGAGAGGCCAAACCCGTCGAGGGACTTCACCTGGAAATGTTCCTGCAGGACTTCCTTGCCCTCGTCGGCGGAAAACTTCCAATCTTCCATGTGGGACTTCTTGGCCCCATTGGCCGACTTGAGCATCTGGGCCCAGGGTTCGTCGGTGGGCTGGGTCATGGGCATGAGGATTTCGGATGGGTTGAACTTGGAAAGCTCGTTGGAGGCCGTGGAAAAACGCTCGGGGCCGTGCAGTTCGCAGGCCTTGAATTCACCGGTGGTCACATCCACCACCGCCATTCCCAGGGCCTGGGTTGAATGCACCAGGGAAACCAGGTAGTTGTTGGCCTTTTCGTCCAACATCGAGGCCGAAAGCACCGTACCAGGGGTGATGACCCGGGATATCTCGCGCTTCACCAACCCCTTGGCCGTGGCCGGATCCTCGGCCTGTTCGCAGATGGCGATGGAGAAACCCGCCTTGACCAGTTTGGAGATGTAGTTGTCCGCCGCGTGGAAGGGAATTCCCGCCATGGGGATTTTCTGGTTGTTGCCACCGGCCCGGGCGGTCAGGGTGAGGTGCAGGACCCTGGCGGCCGTCTTGGCATCGTCGAAGAACATCTCGTAAAAATCGCCCAAACGGAAAAAGAGGATCTCATCCTTGTGGATCCTCTTCATTTCCAGGTACTGCCGCATCATCGGCGTCAGGTCATCCATTTGACATCCACTTCCAATAATCGTTATCGACCTTCCCGACTCGTTTCCCGCCGGAAGCCATCCGCTTCACCCCATTTGCGCCAAAAGTTCTTTTGCTTTTTGATTCCCTTGGAGGGCGCCCTTCTGGAGCCATTCCTTGGCCTTCTTTAAATCCTTTTTCACACCCTGCCCGTAATAGTAGGACGCCCCCAACATGGACTCACCTGTCACATTTCCCGCGTCCGCGGCTTTGCGGAGATATTTCACCGCTAAAACCATTTTGGAAGGATCCCGGTTTGCGGTCGCTTGAGCCACATAACAACTGGCCAGGCCTACGTTCCCTTCTGAATTTCCTGCATTAGCCGCCTTCTCAAATAACTTGTAAGCTTCAGCGAATTTATGGCTGTTGAAGGCCGCATAACCTTGGGATACCCAACTGGAAGATTCGTTGACCTCTCCTCGGGAAACCCCATTTCCTGCCGGTTGAACGGTTGGTTGGTCATCGGTCGAGGGCGCGGGCGCGGAGCTTGAAGAGCCGGGGGTTGAAGACGCCTGGTCCAACCGTTTCAACGCCGAATTGGCTGCGGCAAAACCGTTTTGAGCCGACTGTTGGTACATTTTTTGGGCTGTGTCCATGTCTTGGCGCGTGCCCCAGCCGTTTTCATAACAATTTCCAAGGTAAAATTCACATCTTCCGTCCCCTTGCCCCGCCCCCTTCCGGAAGCATTGGAAGGCCTTTCCCTCGTCCGCGCCTATTCCTTGGCCGGCTAGGTAACAATAGCCCAAGTGGTATTCGCCATCGGCGCTGCCTTGCTCCGCCGCCATTTGGAACCACTGGAAGGCCTCTCCGTCCTTGCCCAACTTCTGGGCGTCGATTCCCCTTTGAATGATTTTATTGTTGTCAGATTGCGCGAAACAAAAGTTTCCCATTAAGCCGAAAAAACTGGCGATACAGAGCAAAACATACTTTTTCATAATTGTTCCCCGTTCATACTCTTTTCCTAATCCTCGACGACGATGGCTTTTTCCTTCAGCTTCTTCGTCAGTTCATCCGCGAATTTCTGGGCGGAAACCTTGTCGGCGAAGTCCCCCACACGGACCTTGTACATCGGGTAAGGCATGTCCCCGGCCTTGACCGTCACCACGTAGGGTTTGTAGCCGGCCTTCCTCACGCCCTTTTGCGCCTTGTCCACGTAGAGTTTCTTGGAGTAAACCCCCACCTGCACGTGGAAGGGCTTGGAAATAGCGTCGGTTTCCGGGGCGGCTTCCTGCGCGGTTTCGGTTGGAACGGGCGTCACGGTGGGTTCACTCGCCACCACCACCGGCGTGGCGGTCGGCTCCGGGGCCTGGGCTTCGGCCGCAGGGGGCAGGTCGGCGTGCTCTTTTTCCAGTTCCTGCAGGCGGCCCCGGGCCTCCGACACCTCGAAGGCCTGGGGATATTGCTGGATCAGGGTCTGGTAGGCCGCATGGGCTTCCTTCCACTTCTGCTCGGACTCATAGGTCTGTCCTAGCTTCAGGTAAACCAGGTTCATCTCATCGTAGAAATGGTACTGGTCCAATATTTTCAAATACCGTTTTTCGGCATCCTGGTACTTCTTCATTTTGAAGTAGGCGTTCCCCGTTCCCAAGAGGGCCTTGGGCGCCCAGGGGCTGTCGGGGGAGTCGTTCAGGACCTTTTGGTACTCGTCCAGGGCTTCCTGGTTCTTGTCCAAGGCGAGGAGCGAAGAGGCGTACCAATAGCGCACCTCGGGCATGGAATTACTTTTGGGATAGTGGTCCAGGAACTCTTTATAGCTGTCCGCCGCCTCGTCGTACTTATCCGCCAGGTAATAGCGGGACCCCAGGTCTTTCTGGGCTTCCTCTCCCTCGGGCCGGGCGCTGTATTCGGTGGCCAGCTCCCGGAACTGCACGGTGGAAACCGTGAAATCCTCCTGCAGATTGGCCAGGAGGAGCCGGGCCTTGGGGATGAAATCCCCCATGGGATACTTGGCCACGAGCTGGTTGAGGCTGTCCTTGGCCTGCTTGTAGTTCTTTTCCTGGAAGAGTTTCTGGGCCTTGTCATAGAGCGACTGGCCGCTATCAGCAGTAGTCACGGGGGTCGCCTGAATGGCAAAAGACGGCAACGGCATTAAATAGCCACAGATGCATGGGATGCACAGGGATAGCGAACACCCAAGGACATAATAAAAAAATCTTTTATTTTCTTTTTGTTTCATCTTTTTCTTTCCAATCCCATGTATCCCATGAATCTGTGGCTAAATGGTTTTGCCGTAGAGGTTCGCGACTTTGTGGCTTTCGATCTTGACCTTCACCTTGTCTCCGGCCTTATAACCCGTCCCAGGGAAAACCACCGTACGGTTCTGGCGGCTCTTGCCATAAAAGGCGTCCGGAGTCTTGTCCGCCGGACCGTCCACCAGGACTTCTTCGTCCTTGCCCAACCGGCCCTCGCAGGATTCGGAGGCATGTTTCCAGGCCAGTTCATTAAGCCGGGCAAGCCTTTCGTCCTTCACTTCTTCCGGCACTTGGTTGAGCATGCGCGCCGCCGGGGTTCCCAGGCGGGGCGAATATTTGAAACTGTAAACCGCGTCGTAACGAACTTTCTCCAAAAGGTTGAGGGTGTCTTTAAAGTCCTCATCCGTCTCGCCGGGGAAACCCACAATAAGGTCGGTGGTGATAAACAGCTCTTTCACCGAAGAACGCAGCTTTTGTACCCGCCCCAGGTAGTGGGTTGTGTCGTATTTGCGGCCCATGCGCTTCAAGACGCTGTCCGAGCCGCATTGGACCGGAAGGTGGATGGATTCGCAAACCGTGGACACCGTCGCCATGACCTCCACCAGTTCGTCCGAAAGGTCCAGGGGATGGGAGGTCATGAACCGCACCCTCTCGATGCCGGGCACCTGGCCCACTTCCCTCAGCAACTGGGCGAAGGTGAGGGTCTTCCCCCGCGACTTGAGGCCCAGCCCGTAGGAATTGACGTTCTGGCCCAACAGCATGACTTCCTTTACCCCGGCCTGCCCCAGCCGGGCCGCTTCTTCCAAAATGCTCTCCGCCGGACGGGAGACTTCCCGGCCCCGGGTGAAGGGCACCACGCAGAAGGTGCAGAACTTGTCACAGCCCTTCATGATCTCCAGGAAGGCCTTGTGGGGCTGGGCGAGGCGGTTGGGGTCGTTTTCAGGGAAATAAACGGGGTCGAAATCGGCCAGCACCTGGCTGATCCCGGTGTCCGAGGCCTTCCGGATAGTTGCCGGGACCTTCAGGTATTGGTCCGGGCCCACCACCATATCCAGGTGGGGCGCCCGCTCCAAAAGCTGGTCCTTATAGCTGGTGGCCATACAGCCCAGGACGCCGACAACACGTCCCTCTTTGCCGCGTTTCCACTCGGCCAGTTGTCCCAGGCGGGAGAAAACCTTGTGTTCGGCGTGCTCCCGGATGGAGCAGGTATTGAAAAGGATGACGTCCGCTTCCTCGGGGGTGGGTGTGAGGGAGAAATGGTCCTTCAAGAGGAGGGTGGCCAAATGGTCCGATTCCAGCACGTTGGACTGGCACCCGAAGGTTTCCAGGAAGACCTTTTTCTCGGTTGTGAGTGAAGATTCCGGCAAGGAAGAGCCTATCTATTTGAAATGGAGGGAGATTTTAATGCGTTTTAGGGCGGGAGGCAACCGGCCTTAGTGGTGCCGCAGGATGTAAAACGCGGCGAGGAAAGCCGCCAAAAGGACGCCAAAGCGCATCAACCACCTCACCTGGTTGGTGCGCTCGGAAGGGTCCTTGGCCTTGCGCTGGAGCATCACCTTCAAATAGGAGTCCTTCTCCCACTGGAAAACCTTGCCTTCCTCGTCGTAGACCAGGGGAAGGCTGGCGCCGCAACGGCCGCAAATATGGTTCTCGGGGATGTTCATCGCCCCGCAACGAAGGCATTTGATGTCGAGGTTCTTGGGGTAACGGGTTGGGGGGGCTTCGGCCGGCATAGGTTTATTTTAAACCCGCGAGCTTGGTGAGGATGAGGCCCACCCGCTTGGCTTCCTCGGGCATTTTTTTCTGGGTATAAACGGCCTGCAGCTTCTTGTAGGTGTCGATGACTTCCTGTTTCTTGCCCAGTTTGAGGTAGATTTCCGCCTTCTTCTTGAGGACCTCCACGTTGTCCGGTTCCAGGGCCAAGATGGTGTCGAAATAGCTGAAGGCCGCTTCCGCCTTGTTGTCCTTCAGTGCGGCTAGGGCCAGGTTCATGTAAACCTGCAGGGCCTCCGACCGTTTGCCTACTTGCAGGAGGACGCGGGCCAAGCGGGGCTGGAGCTTGGGGTCATCGGGCCGTTTTTGGATCAGGGTCGTAATATGGCCATGGGCCCCGGCCCAGTCCTTGGTCTCCTCCGAAAGGGCCAATAGCTGTTCCAAAAGGGCCTCATCCCCGGGGGATTCCTTAAGCAAAGCCTCGAGGGTTTGCTTGGCCTCCGCGTGTTTTTTCAGGGCCAACAGGGTCTTGGCCAAAAGGGGTTTCAAATCCCCCCGCCCGGCCTGGGCTGCTTCTTCCGCGGCGGCCTTGGCTTCCTCGTGGAAGCCGGCGTCGAAGGCCGTTTGGGCCAGCTTGCCGTAATACTTCGCCACGCCTTCCGTATCCCCCTTCTTCTTGGCCAGCACGGCCATGAGCCTCAGGGTGTCGATGCCTTCCGGGTCAATGAGGGAAATCTTGCCCGCATAGGCCAGGGCGGCGTCCACCCGGCCCTCGGAAAGGTGGAAATCGGCGATGGCCTTGAGCTGGGCCACGGCTTCCGAGACGTGGGCGTTGTCCAGGAAGAGGTTGGCCAGTTTCTCGCGGTAGGAGAAATTGATGGGCTCGGCGGCGATGAGCTGGTGGAAATGGGCCACCGCCTCGTCGAAATTGCCCTCGGCGGCCATGCGTTCCGCTTCCTGGCTCTTGGTGATGGTCAGGAAAAGCCGCTTTTGCTGGGGGTCCATGCGGTCGGCGGAAAGCTTGGACACTTTCCTGTCGATGGCGGCCACCTTGGCCATGTTGCCGATCTTGGAATAAAGCTCGCGGGATTCCTGGTAGGCCTCGAAGGCGTCCTTGTCGTCCTTCTTCTTGGCATAGGCGTCGCCCATCATGTTGTAAACATGGGGGTCATAGGGGTCCATGCGCAGGAGCTTCTTGTATTCCTCGATGGCCTTGTACCATTCCTCGCTCTGCACGTAGAGGAAGGCCATCTTGACGATCATCGTCTTGTCTTCTTCAGGCATGGTCGCTCATTTCCTTCGCTTAGACGCCGTGGGGGGGGAAATAATGCATGGGTTGGTGAGTGGGAATAATTGCTCGGAGGCCGCGCTTCAGGCGAGCAACCCTTGGACGCTGTAGGCCATGACCTTTTCGGCCTTGCCCTTGACCTTGATGGGGTCCAGCATGGTGGCGTTCACCTTGTGCTTCACGCGCTCGTAGGTGGCGGAGGAGATGAGGATCTGTCCCTTTTCGGCCACCGATTCCAGCCGCTGGGTGAGGTTGACGTTGTCGCCGATGGCCGTGTATTCCAGCCGCTCGTTCGAGCCGATGTTGCCCACGACCACCTCGCCGCTGTTGTTGCCGATGCCGATGTTGACCTCCCGCTTGCCCTCCATGCGCCACTTGGCCTGCAGTTCCTTCATCTTCTCGCCCATTTCAATGGCGGCCAGGACGGCCCTTTCGGCGTGGTCGTTCATCTCGATGGGCGCCCCCCAGATGGCCATGATGGCGTCGCCCATATACTTGTCCAGGGTGCCCTCGTATTTGAAGATGATCTTGGTCATGGCGGTGAAGTATTCGTTCAGGATATGGACGACTTCCTCGGCGCTAAGAGCCTCGGACATGGGCGTGAAGCCGCGGATATCCGAAAAGAAAACAGTGCATATCTTTTTTTCGCCGCCCAGTTTCAGGCCGTCGGGGTGCTGGATCAGGTGGTCCATGACGCTCTTGGTGACGACCTTGGAGAAGGCGCCCCGCATGACTTCCTTCTCCTTGAGGCTCTTGGCCATCTCGTTGAAGGCGCCGGTCAGGTCGCCCAGCTCGTCGGACCGCTTGATGTTGATCTGCTGGTCGAAGTCCCCCGCCGCGATGGCCGAGACGCCGTTGACCAGCAGGCGGATGGGCTTGATCATGACCGTCACGAAGATGGTCATGAAAAGGATGCCCAGCAGCAGCACGCCCACGGTGGTCAGGATGATGGCCACCGCCACGTAGCGCACCACCCGCGTGATGCTGTTCTGGTTCATGCCGATGTGCACTTCGCCGATCTTGTTCATCTGGCCCTCGGCGGTGACCTGCACGGGAACCGCGATATCGTAGAGGGTCTGGTTCTTGTATTGGTAGGCCTGGGTCAGGATGGGCTCGGCGACCAAGGCCTTGGTCCCCGGCGGCGGCTGGTAGGCCTGGTGTTCCATGACATTCTGCAAATTATTGTCCGCCACGGTCTTGCCGTTTTTATCCACGATCTTCACGTATTCCATATCCGAGTTGGCACCCTGGCCTTCCGAGGGCCAGAGGTATTTCTGGACGATGTCATTGAGCACGTTGCCCTCTTGGATAAGCTGCTCCTCCCAGGATGAAAGCCCGGTCGGGACGTTCTGGGAGGAACCGGCCGATCCCAGGTCCATGGCGGCCTTCACCGTTTCCTGCAGGGGGATGTCGATGTCCTCCCCCGACCCGCCTTGCTGGGTGGTGGCCTTGGACAAGTCATCCAGCATCAGGTTGGTGCTGTTGGAGGCCAGGCCCTTGGCTTGGGCTTCGCCGCGGCTGATGACCTGCTGGGTGAGGGTTTGCCGGAGCTGGGTGAGGATCAGCCAGGTCACCGCACCCATGACCGCGCAGATCAGGACGGTGAGGACCAGGATGAACTTGACCCGGAGGGAAAAAAGGTGGTGCTTGCGGACGGGCTTGGCCTGGGCGTTGGTTGGGGCTTGGGCGGCGGACTTAGCCAAAGACGGCTCCCGGGGATGGATTTAACCTAAAAACAAGGTGACAGGGCTTACTATAAACAAGCGGTTTTGCCCTGTCAAATACCACCCAGGTTAAGAAGAAGTTTCAGGGATGGAATCGGAAGCGGGGGGGGCCTCGGGGGTCTCGGAAGCGGTTTCTTCCACCGGGCCCAGGCCCAGTTTGGTCTCCCGCCGGCGCAGTTCGCCTTCCATTTCCTTCAGGAACTCGGGCGAGGGCCTGTCCCCGGCCAGTTCCTGGATTTCGGACACCTTGGGCAGGTCGGTCAAATCCTTGAGCCCGAAATGGATGAGGAACTCGTGGGTCGTGCCGTAGAGCAGGGGGCGGCCCGGCGTCTCGGCGCGGCCCAGGATGCGCACCATCTTCTTTTCCAGGAGGGACTGGATCATGTTGCTCACGTCCACGCCCCGGATGGCTTCCACCTCGGCGCGGGTCACCGGCTGCTTGTAGGCGATGATGGCCAGGGCCTCCATGGAGGCCTTGGAAAGACGGGTCTTGGAGATGATCTTGTAGAGTTCCTTGGCCCATTTGTGGTATTCGGGCCGGGTGACCAGTTGGAACCCCTCGGCGATCTCCAGGACCTGGAAACTGCGGTCCATCTGGTTGATCTCTTCCTTGAGTTCAGCGAGGGCCTTCAGGACTTCGTCCAGGGGTGCGTCCTTGACGAAGGAAGCGATCTTCTTGGGCGAAAGCGGCGTCTCGCTGACGAAGAGCAGGCTTTCGAGGATTTTCTTGAGCTTGTCGATTTCCACTGTTCAAATCTCCCTGAATTTAAAATTAAAAATTACGAATTGAAAATTGCCTTTTAAACCGTCTCCGGGGCGTTGCCCGGCGTGTTATTGGTCAAAAGGTGGACCTCGATCTCCCCGAAGAGCTTGTTCTGCACCACCCGGACCAGCTTCAGGCGGATCAGCTCCAACAAGGCCAGCAAGGCCACGATTTTCTCGATCTTGGTCCGGCAGGCGGTCAAGAGGGGCCTGAAGATAATCTTTTGATCGGTCTGCAGGATGTCCATCAGGTCGTTGATCTTCTGGCTGACCGTGATCTCGGGCCTTACCAGTTCGGCCGTCACGTCTTCCTGGGTGTGGATCAGGACGTCCTTGAAAGCCGCCAAAAGGCCGAAAAGGGACACTTCTTCCAGGTGTTCCTCCTCCCCCACCTGCTTCAAGTCCGCCGGGACGTTGCGCGGCAAAAGGTGGAGCCGGTTCTTTTCCATGTCCACCAGCTGGTCGGCCGCGTCCTTGAATTTTTTATACTCGATCAGGCGCCGCATCAGCTCCAGCCGCGGGTCTTCCTGGGGCTCATCCGGCGTGGGGTCGATGGGCAAAAGCATGCGGCTCTTGATCTGCATGAGGGTGGCGGCCATGACGAGGAAGTCCCCGGCGATTTCCAGGTTCAGCGACCGCATGACCTCCAGGTAATCCAGGTATTCCCGGGTGATCCGGGAGATGGGGATGTCGTAGATGTCCAGCTCATGTTCCTTGATGAGATGGAGCAGAAGGTCCATGGGCCCGTCGAAGGAGGGCAGGGTGATCTGGTAGGTGGGGCGCTGGTCCTCCTGGTTGATGATTTCCTTGATGACCACGCTGGCGATGGAATTGGAAAGGGTGATCTCCACCGGGCCTTGGCTTGGGTTGTTTTGGGATTCAGTCTCGCTCACAAACGCCTCGATTTTAATTAGCTGTCCAGCATGGCTTTTTTAATTTTGGAAAGGGGGAGTCCGGTGGCCTCGTAGACCAGTTCCATGGTTTGGGCCGCGGCTTTCCGGGCTTTATGGGCCCCGGCCAGCAGCACATCCTCCACCATGTCGGGTTTTTCCTCCAGCTTTTTCCTTTTCTCCCGGCCTGCGCCGCCGAAAACTTCTTCCAGCTTGGCAAGGAGCATCTTTTTCGCGTCCCCGTAACCCATGCCGCCCTGGCGGAAACCCTTCTCCATTTCGGCCGCCTCTTCCGGTCTGGCCACCAGTTTGTACAAAAGGTAGATCACGTTCTGGTCGGGGTCCTTGGGCTCGGCGACCCCTTTGGAATCGGTCACGATGCTCATCACCTTCTTCTTGATCTCCGCCGGCTCCCCGAAAATGGGGATCACGCTGGCCTCGTCGCTCTTGCTCATCTTGCCGCCGGTCAGGCCGATCACTTTGGGGGCTTCGCTCAAGACCGCTTCGGGCAGCTTGAACACGTCCTTCTTAAAGGTATTGTTGAAATACCCCGCCATGTCCCGGCACATCTCGATGTGCTGGACCTGGTCCTGGCCCACGGGAACCTTGTCGCTATGGTAAATCAGGATGTCCGCCGCCATCAGGGCCGGGTAATAAAACAACCCCAGGTTGGGGGCGATTCCCTTGGCCACTTTGTCCTTATAAGAATGGGCCCTTTCCATGAGCCCCATTCCGGTGACCGTGCTTAAAATCCAGGCCAACTCGTTGACCTCGGGCACGTCGCTTTGGCGGAAAAGAAGGGCCTTGGCCGGGTCCAGCCCCAGGGCCAGGTAATCGGCGGCCACCATGAAGGTGTAATTTTTCAGTTCCCCGGCGTTTTGGACCGTCGTGAGGGCGTGGTAGTTGGCGATGAAGTAAAAGCACTCGCCCTGGTCCTGGAGCCGGATATGATTTTGGATGGCCCCGAAGTAATTGCCCAAATGGAGCCGGCCGCTGGACTGGACCCCGGACAAGTAACGGATCGGTTTTTTGGTCGGTTCGGGGGTCAAAAAGGCCTCGCTTTACAGGTTGCGCAACAGCAAGAAGAGCATGAAAAGAACGATGAAACCGTAACGGTCGAACCGCGACAGCTGGTAGGCCCAGCGGGGCGGCAGGAGGGCTTTCAAGATCCAGGAACCATCCAGGGGATAGATGGGCAGCAGGTTGAAAACGGCCAAACCAATGTTCATTAAAAGGAAGAATTGGACGAACTGGAAGATCATGTCGGCCCAGCCTTCCTCCATCCCGAAGGCGGAAGTAACCCCCAGGAGGACCAGGATCCCCCCGGAAAGAAGGGCCAAAAGGAGGTTCATGAAGGGGCCTGCCAAGGACACCAGTGCGCTGTCACGGCGGGGTTTTTTGAGGTTCTCTACGGTCACGGGGACGGGTTTGGCCCAACCAAAGAGGATAAGGCTTGGAAACAGGAACATCATCAATGGGAAAAGAATAGTGCCGATAGGGTCCACATGGGCCCGGGGGTCGATGGTCATGCGCCCCAGCATCTTGGCCGTGGGATCCCCCAGGCGGTAGGCCGCGTAGGCGTGGCCGAACTCATGCAGGCAGAGGGAAAAAACCAAAACCCCCAGCTTCATGACGGCATCAATGATCCTGGCTTCATCCATGACTTCACCTGAATTTTGGAATGGAATAGAAGGTCGTTGCTTTGGGTCGGCGACAGCCCGCTAACTTTAGCGGATTCGGTGCCGGTAAAAAACAAAAAAATCCCCGCTTTCAGCGGCACTCTTGACTATCGGGCGTTCAAAACCCGCGGTCAAGAGACGAAGGTTTTTTTCACCCAATCCAGCGCCTGCCCGCGGTTCTTGAATTTGCCGTCCAACTGGGCGTTGAGGGCCTCCAGCAAAATGAACGAATAGCGGAAACCCGGCGGGATGCCGATGGCTTGAAGGTCCCTCCCCCTTATCCAGGGTTTGGAATGCTGCACCTTCAGGAAATAAGCCGCCAGTTTCCGGCGCAGGGCGGGCGAGGGCGAGGCCGCCATCAGGAAGCATTGCACCTCGGGCCGCAAGGGACAAAGCAGCTTGTACATGCGGCTGACCGTCACGTCGTCGGGCGCCAATTCCTTGTAAATGGCCGGATAGACCTTGGCGCATTGGGTCATCACTTTATGCTCCAGCCGGGAGAGCATCAGGCGCTTGGAAAGGGCCTCGGCTTCCTTGTCCGAGGGCTTTTCCAGCAAGGCCTGGAACCAGACCATTTCCTCCTCGTCCAGGACGATCCTGGCTTTCCGGAAAAAATCCATGGCGGCGGCGATATGGGGCAGGGCCTTTTTCGCATCGGCCGGAACCCCCAGGCCGGAATGGATGTGGGGCAGGACCCCCAATTCCCCGAGGCGCAGGACCGCCCTTTCGGGATGGGGTTCCTGGAAGATCAGGCGCAGTTCGTTGCGCAGCCGCTCCCCCGAGACCTTCCGGATATAGTCCTGCCGCACGGCGTCCAGGAGCCATTTCTGCGTCTTTTCCTCGATACGGGTCTTGAACCGCTGCTCGAAACGCACCGCCCGGAAGATGCGGGTGGGGTCGTCGATGAAGCTCTTCTCGTGAAGGGCCCGCACCCGGCCTTTCTTGAGGTCCTCCAAGCCGCCGAAGGGGTCCAGGAGTTTCAGGAAATAGCCCGGTGAAAGGCTCAGGGCCATGGCGTTGATGGTGAAATCCCTCCGGTAAAGGTCCTGCATGATGCCGCTCTTGGCCACCTTGGGCAGGGCGCCGGGTTTCGCGTAGCTTTCGGTGCGGGCCGTGGCCACGTCCAGCTTGCCGAAGCCGGGAATGACCACGATGGAAGTGCCGAACTGGGTGAAGGCCTCCACTTCCGAGCCGGTCATCTTGGCGAGCTTTTCGGCGAAGGTGAGGCCGTCCCCTTCCACCGTGATGTCGATATCCATGCCGGGCCGCCTTAAAAAAAGGTCCCGCACGAAGCCCCCCACCGTATAGGCCGCCTCCCCCCGCTCGTCGGCCAACTGTCCGATCTTCTTCAGGAGCGACTGGGTCTTGGACGGAATCTTGAACTTGAAAGTTTTCATGTCATTCCCCCGGCTTTAAATATTGAAATCCCCACCGGCCGAAAAAGCATTTTCAACATGCCGGATTTTGGCCAGTCCCATCCAGTTCTTATCAGGCCCCAGCGTCACCACATCAAACCGGCAGCCTTTCGGCGCCTCCGGCTGGCGGGAAAGGTAAACCGCCGCCGCGGCCGAGAGCCGGACCACCTTCTGGGGCGAAACCGCCTCCAAGGGCGTTCCCTGCGAAATCCCCTTTCTTGCCTTCACTTCGACGAAGACCACCGCACCGTTTTTCGAGGCGATCAGGTCGATCTCCCCCTGGGGCACCCGGTAATTCCGCTCCAAAACCCGGTAACCCTTCATCATCAAATAGGCGGCGGCCCTTTCCTCGCCCCATTTTCCCTTTTGGTGGGTGCTTACGCCTTTTCGCTGGGCCATTCGCTTTTCTTGTCCCGGAAAAGGTCCCGGAGAATTTTCAGGTCCGCCCCGGACAAATGGGCCATGCCCACCCGTTTGATTTGGACCCCCGCTTGTTGCAGTTCCACCGGGTTTTTACATTGCTCGAGCCTTCCCTTCCAATAACCCAAGGGTCCGCCTGGCGATTTTTTGGCCAGGGTTTCCATCACCGGGCCGAAGCTCACGCGGTGCTCGGGGCAGGGCCCGTGGGTTTCCAAGGCCCTCAGGTGCTCTTCCGTGCCGTAGCCCTTGTGGCCCTCGAAACCGTAATCCGGGTATTGCCGGTGCAATTCCCCCATGAGCCGGTCCCGGGTCACCTTGGCGATGATCGAAGCCGCCGCGATGCTCAGGGACAAGGCATCCCCGTGCACCAGCGGCTTTTGGGGGATGGCCTTCAAGGCGGGCAGGGGCATGGCATCGGTTAAAAGGTAATCGGGTTTCGTGCCCAGGGCGGCGATGGCCCTTTCCATGGCCAATTGGGCCGCCCGGTAAATGTTGAGTCCGTCGATCTCCGCCACGCTGGCTTGGCCCACCCCGACGGCCAGGGCCGTCCCGCGGATCTTCTCAAAAAGCTCCTCCCGCCTGGCGGGTGTGAGTTTCTTGGAATCGTTGATGCCGGAGGGAAGCCCCTTGAAGGGAAGGATCGCCGCGGCGGCTACCACCGGGCCGGCCAGGGGACCCCGGCCCGCCTCATCCACGCCCGCCACGCTGCGAAAACCCTTTTCCAGCGCCTCCCTTTCATACCGCCAAAGGGATTCCACCCGCCGCCTTTCCTTTTCTTCCCGGTGGACGGCCCTTTCAAACTTGGAAAGCAGGCGTTTGGCGCCCGCACGGGTGTCGTCCTTTAAGTGAAGGCGCAGGTAATCCAGGGATTGGGTGGGTGACTTTTCTTTTAAGGCTTCGGCTTCAATGTCCGGGAGTGGGGGTAGGCTGGGCACTAGGGGCGCCACCTTGTTCGGAATCATTTCCATTCGTCGGCACGGCCGTGGGCTGCGCCGGAATGCCGGAAGCCGTCGCGACAGGGGTGGCGGGGAATAGGGCCGCGCGGGGCCCCAGCTTCGGTTCCGAGGAAATCAAGGTCACGGGGGCCGCCTCCGCGATGACCTTGTCCGTTGATTTTAATACGCCCTTGAGGATGACGGGATATTCTTTTTTCTCGCCTTTCTTGTCCTCGAGTAAAACGGTTATTGTCTTCATTTCGGAGGAAGCGATATTGCCGATCTCCCATTCCATATTGTTGTCCTTCATTTTGAAAGTCCCCATGGACAGGGACTGGGGGACGGGGCTGGCGGAGGAACCCGGCTTCACGGCCTGGGGGGAGGCCGTGGCAACAGGCGCCACGGACGTCGGGCTGGCCGTTGGAGTAGGGGCAGCAGCCCCGGGCGCGGGCGTCCCGCCCGGCGTGGAGGTGGCCGTCGGTTTGGGCAAGTAAGGTTCCAGGCCCTTGGGCAGGGGTACGTCCAGCGTCACCAGGGGCGAGGTCTTGGGGCTCTGGTTCATGATGGTGTAGCTGAAACTCCAGAAAGGATTTTCTTTGGAGGGGGGCTTGCCGACGGCGCCCTTGAAAAGGAAGGAAAACTTGGCCATTTCCCCGTTGGGCTCAAATTTCAAGATCGTCCCGTTTTGGCCCACAATAAAACCCACATCCTTATAAAAGGCTATGGCGTTGAGGGAAGGCTTGCCGTCGGGCTTTTGGTGGGAAATCCAGCGGCTTCCGTCGTAATAAGTGAGGGTGCCGTCCTGGCCCACGGTCCAGCCGTCGTCGTCGCTCTTCATGCGGATGTTGTAAAGGTCGAAGCCGGAAAAGGCGCTTCCCATCTTGCTCCAGGAAGTGCCGTTGTAGCGCAGGATGGTGCCGTAGGCCCCCACGATCCAGGCCTGGACCTCGCTGATGACCGAGACCGAATTGAGCCTCTCCGTGCTGGGGCTGGCCGAATAGGTCTGCCATTTCTGGCCGTCGAAGCTCAGGATGAGCCCCCTATTGCCGCAGGCCCAACCGTTGTTCTGCCCGTACAAACTGATGCCGTAGATGTCGTCCGTGACGGTGGCCGGAGCCCCGCCCGGGGCCACCGGGGTCACCTTGCCCCAGCTGATGCCGTTATAGATGAGGAGGGTTCCGTTGGACCCCACGGTCCAGACGCCGCGCGAGGGGGTCACCACGGCCGAATAGAGGATTTCCTGGGTCGGGGAGGCGTCCAGGTTCCAACTGCCGTTGTTGTAGTGGAGGATGACCCCGTGGGTGCCCGTGATCCAGCCCTCGTTCTCGTCGGCGAAGGCCACCGCCATGAGGTTCTCGTTCTTGGCCAGGCCCGTATCCACCTTGGACCAGGTTTCCCCGTCCCACTTGAGCACCAACCCGTTGTTGCCGCAGGCCCAACCGGTCTTTTTATTGACCAGGCAGACGGCATTGAGGGGATCGGTCATGGAAAAGGTCACAGGGAAGGAAGTCCAGTAAACCACCGACGAATCCTCTTCCGCGGAAGTGGAGGCATCCTGCTGGGTGGCTTTGGTCGGGGTCAGGGGGCTGACCGCGCCGCTTCCCGAGCATCCCAGGATGGGCCCAAGGGAAACCAGGAGGAAAAGAAGGCCGAAAATTCGTTTCATGGTTCGTATCCTAACCCGGGCGAGCGGAAAAAAACGAGCGAAACATCCTAGATCTTTTAACGGAACAAACAGAACCATAATGCCCGGTCCCTTACCCTCATTATCCTCATTAAAATCGGGCTTTGCCCGATAAAGAAATGAGGATGATACAGTTTTCGTTTTCGGGCCAAAGGCCCAATGCTCAAGGACAAACTGTATAGGTCGAGAAATTTTAGCCTTTTTAACAAATTTTTTCGACTAAGGGGCTACCTTATGACGCCAAAGGGGCGCAAGTTGGGCCCCTTAAAACAAAAAAGCCGCCCCGGTTTTCCGGGACGGCTTTAAGGAAAAATCGGCTCAGGCCTTTTCGGTCTTGGCCTTCTCCCCCGAAGCTTCCGGTTTGGGGGCTTCGGCTTTGGGAGCCTCGGCGGGTTCGGCCGGCGCGGCTTCCACATTGGCGGCCGAAACGGTCTCGGCGGTGCCTTCGCTGTGCACCAGGATCTTCTTGCCTTCCTGGATGCGGGCGGCCTTCTTGTTGAGCTTGCCGCGCAGGTAGAACAGCTTGCCGCGGCGCACCTTGCCCGAACGGGTCACCTTGACGTCCTTGATCATGGGGGAATTGTAGTAGAAGGTCTTTTCCACCCCGACGCCGTAGGAAATTTTGCGGACGGTAAACTTCAACTTGCCGCCCCCGCCCTGGATGCCGATCACCAGGCCTTCATAGACCTGGATACGTTCCTTTTCGCCTTCCTTGATCCTCAAGGAAACCTTGACAGTGTCGCCCACCTTGAAGGGCACGTTTTTCCGGATGATCTGGGCATCCTCGATTTTTCGAATCGTCGCGTTCATGACTGACTGCTCCTTCTTTCCTTTAAAAAAACGGGTGGGATTAGCCGCCCGCTTCCAATTCTTTTTGCGCTTCCTTCAAGAGTTTGAGGTCTTCCCCGGAAAGCTCAACCCGGTCCAAAAGATCGGGCCGCTTGGCCAGGGTGTTCTTCAGGGACTCTTTCTTCCGCCACTTCTCGATCAGGGCATGGTTGCCCGACAACAAAACCTCCGGCACCCCCCGGCCCTTAAAGAAGCGGGGACGAGTATAGTGCGGATAGTCCAATAATCCATTAAAAAAGCTGTCCTTTTCGACCGATTGGCGGTCCCCTACAACTCCCGGTAGGAACCTCACCAGGGCGTCCACAAGGACGGCGGCCGCCGGCTCCCCGCCCGTGAGGACGTAATCGCCGAGGCTCACTTCCCCATCGATCATCGCCATGACCCGCTCATCGATGCCTTCGTAATGGCCGCAGACCAGGAGGAGGGCCTTCTCCTCCGAGAGCTCCACCGCCATGCCGTGGTCAAACCGCCGGCCTTGGGGCGACATCAAAAGCGTCTTCACTTTCTTGCGCCCCCGCTTCAGGGCGGTCAAGGCCTTCGTCAGGGGCTCGGGCTTCATCACCATGCCCGCCCCGCCGCCGTAAGGGACGTCGTCGGCGGTGTGGTGCTTGTCCGTCGCCCACTTCCTCAAGTCGTGGAGGCGGATGTCCACCTTCTTCCTGGCCACCGCCCGCTTGACCATGCTCACGGTGAAAGGCCCCGTGAAGTAGTCGGGGAAAAGGGTCAGGATGTCAATCCGCGGTGTCGGCATCGATCTCTTCCGCCAGCTCGACGGTCATCCGCCGGCCTTTCAAGTCCACTTCCCGGATCACCGATTTGAGCAAGGGAACCAGGGTTTCCTTTTCGCCCTTCCTGACCACGCAAACCGCGTTGGCGAGGCCGTCCATCACTTCCACGATCCGGCCCAGGTTTTCGCCCTTGGCCGTGACGACTTCCAATCCCGTCAGGTCATCCACGTAGTAGGATCCTTCGGGAAGTTCGGGTTGTTCCCCATCCAGGACCGCCAGATAGGCGCCCCGGAGGGTCTCAGCTTCATCCACCCCCACCACTTCCTTCAACCGCACCACGGCGTCGCCGTCGGAGTGCATAAAGGAACGCCCGACCGTCACCCGTTTGAGTTCCCGGCCGTCCTTGACCAGCCTTAAGGATTTGCAGGAAACCAGCCGGTCCAACCCCGAACAAGACAGCGATACCTTCACCTCGCCCTTCAGGCCGTGGGGCCGGACGATGGTGGCAAGGACGATAAAATCGTTGGACGGGGTTGGGGGCGCCGGACCTTCTGGGTTACTCAACGACTTCGAGGGAGTACTTCAATCCGTGCTTGGCGCAGGAGGCCGAAACCAGGGTGCGCAGCGCCTTGATGGTGCGTCCCTGCTTGCCGATGACCTTGCCGTAATCGTCCTTGGACACCCGTAGTTCCAGGACCGTCAGGTTGCCTTCGAGCCTTTGTTGGATGGCCACACTCTCGGGCTTATCCACCAGCGACTTGGCGACGTATTCAATGAGTTCTTTCATAATGCCCTTCCTTCACATCGGTCTGGAGTTAGGCGGCGGGGCCACGCCCTGCCGCGGGCGGTCAGCCGATTTGAACGCCGGCTTTCTTCAGGATGCCTGCGACCGTGTCGGATGCGATGGCGCCCTTCTTGACCCAGCCCAAGGCGGCTTCCTTATTCAAGTTAAGGACCTGGTTTTCTTCCTTGGCCCGGGGGTTGTAGGTGCCCAGGTCTTGGACCCGGCGACCCTTGCCGGACATGGTGGAATCCAAAACCACGATGCGATAACAGGCTTTTTTGTTGCTTCCAATGCGCTTCAATCGAATCTTGACGGACACAAGTCCTCCTAAAAATAAAAACGGCCGACGTTTGTTTATTGAGATGGTTCGGGGCTTTCAGGGCCCCCAACGGCTTCACCTGGATGAAATAAGGGTGAAGGGGAGAGGATTTTAAAAATCCCCCCCGGACTTGTCAAGGAAATAGGCCCGAAACAAGGGAAAATGGACGGAAAGGACTCCAATCGTCAATGGATGACGGAAATCTTGAGGATTTGTCGTCCAATCAACCCGCCGTTTTGGGGATTGATCAATTCAGCCACCGCGATATAAAGCCCGCTGGCCTTGCCGGCGGCGTCCCAGGAGGCTTGGTTGGTGCCCACCCCGCCTTGGGCCGTCCCCACCCGTTCCCCTGCCACCGTGTAAATCTTCACCCTGAGGGTATAGGCCGAAACCGACGGTGCCGTAAAGGAAACCACCGTATTCGCCCCGGTTAGGACATTCGGCGCAGCCACCACCTGGTTCAGGTGGTCATCCTCTTCGACCGTGATCTGGCGGGTCAAATCCTGGATCTGGCCGTTGCCGTTGTTCCAATGGACCCCGATGACATAGGAACCGCTGGTGACGATGGCCCCCGCGTCATTGGTCCCATCCCAGGTCAGGGTCACCCCTCCCGTGGAGGTTTCGATAAGGATTTGGGCGGCGGAAGCGGGACTGGGCGTGGTGGTGTCGGGCTGGATCACGCCGGAACTCAACTTGACGTCGGTCATGGAGGAATTTGGAACGCTGGCCACCTGGACATAGAGATGCCGGACCACTTCCCCCGCCTCGTTGTAAATATTGGCGCTCAATTGGGCATAGGGCCGGGTGACCGTGACGTTTTGGGAGACCGCGATGACGTTCCCCGAGGGGTCCACGCTTTGGGAGGTGATGATGTAAGCCCCGTTGGTGGCGGGATTACCCGAGGAGGCATTGCCGTTCCAAACCGCGATGGGAATGCCTGCCAAATAAACCGTCACCGCACCGCTGGCCCCGCTCAGGGTGGTGATCTGGTTGGACCCCAGGGAGAACGAGCTGATGGCCTGCATATTTTGCTGGGTGTAAAGGGTGGCTACCAATTCCCCGGCGGAGTTATAGACCCCGATCTTCACCGTGTAACCACCCAAAGCAGACACTTGGGCACTGGACCTCAGCGGCGGGGCGCCGGGATAGGTGAGGACGGCGTTGTTGACAAGCAAAGTCCCGGCCGGGACCAGGTTGTTGATCTGGGCCTGGTAGGAAAGCCGGTAGGTTCCCGGGCTTAAGGGCGGCAGGGTCCAGGCCAATTGATTCAAGGAAGGGTTATAGGCCGGGGTGGGAAGTGAAGCCGGGCTGTTCGCCGCCGGCCCCAGGTAGCTCATTTGGGCCGGCAGGGTGTCGGTCACCACAATGCCCGAGGTGGCGGAGTTCACGTAAAGGATCAGGTTGTAGGTAAGGCCCGTACCGGGTGCGGCCTGGCTGGCCGAAACCTGCTTGGCAAAGTTGACCTGTAGGGTGGGAGTGGCGGTGGCCGTATCCGTGGGTGTTCCCGTGGGGGTAAAGCTGGACGTCACGGTGGGGGTGAAGCTGTCCGTGGGCGTCTTAGTGGCCGTCGGTGTATCGGTGGACGTCCAAGTATTGGTCGAGGTCCAGCTAGGTGTGAAGGTGCGGGTGTTGGTTGGAGTGAAGCTGTTGGTGGGGCTGTTCGTCGGCGTAGGCGTATCGGTCGGGGTCCAGGTATTGGAGGGCGTGAAGCTGGGCGTATCGGTTCGGGTGTTGGTGGGGGTAAAGCTGTTGGTGGGCGTATTCGTGGGCGTGGGCGTGTCAGTTGAGGTCCAGGTGTTGGTGGGGGTGGAACTGGGTGTATTGGTACGGGTATTGGTGGGAGTGCTTGTGGGCGTCGGGCTGTCGGTGGAGGTACAGGTATTAGTGGGTGTGAAGCTGGGGGTGTCCGTACGGGTATTGGTCGGGGTACTCGTGGGCGTGGGCGTATCGGTGGAGGTCCAGGTATTAGTGGGTGTGAAGCTGGGAGTATCCGTACGGGTATTGGTCGGGGTGGCCGTGGGGGTGTCCGTCCGGGTGTCGGTTGGGGTCCGGGTGGCGGTGGCCGTGTCCGTCATCGTGGCCGTCTTCGACGGGGTGGCGGTGGCCGTATCCGTCCGGGTGTCCGTAGGGGTACGGGAGGCCGTGGCCGTATCCGTCACAGTGGCCGTATTGGTCGTGGTGGCGGTGGCCGTATCCGTCCGGGTATTGGTGGCCGAACTGGTGGCTGTCGCCGTGGCCGTGTCCGTCCGGGTGAAACTGGCGGTGGCCGTAGCGGTGGCGGTCCGGGAGGCGGTGGTCGTGGCCGTGTCGGTGGCCGTCCGGGTGGTTGTAAAACTGTTGGTGGCGGTGGCGCTGGCCGTGTCCGTGGCGGTGCTGGAGGCCGTATGGGTGCTGGTCGCAGTCTTGGTGGCGGACGCGGTCGCCGTCGCCGTAAAGCTGTCCGTAACCGTGGGGGTGTTGGTCGTGGTTTGGGTGGCGGAGGAAGTGGTTGTGGCCGTGGCCGTCTTGGTGGTTGTGGCCGTGGTCGTATCGGTGGTGGTTTTTGTGGAAGTGGCGCTGGCCGTGGAGGTCGTCGTCGGGCTCGGCGTCCGTGTCGGGGAGGGGGTGGGGCTGGGCGTAAAGCTCGGGGTGGGGGTCGGCGTGCAGGTGCCGCCCAGGAAATTGGTGACGGCGTTGGAAGTCAGGAGGTTCGGGGTCAGGTAGCAGGTCTCAAAATCCTTCTCGGCGGCCTGGTTGATGATCGTGGCCGCGCAGGCCCCGTTCGCCAGCCCCTTGACCGTGACCGCGAAGGAGAGGGTACCGGAGGCGCCCGGGGTCAGGTAGCCCACGTCCCAGCCCACCACGTTGCCCGACTGGAAGGTCACGGGAACCGTGGGGTTGCTGGTTTGGGAGCCGCTGACGAAACCCGTCCCGGTCGGGATCGTATCGAAGACCACCACCCCGTCGTCGTAATTCGTATTGCTGGCGTTCTTGTAGGTGAGGGTGTAGGTGATGGTCTGCCCCGCGTTGACCTGCCCGGTGGGATTGTTGGCCTTAGCCAGGGTCACCGAGGCCGGTGCGCAGGCGGTCCAGGTGGGACAGTCAAAATAGCCCCAGGTGTAGTGCCCGCCCTCATTGCAGTCGTAGGAAGTGACCTCAATGGTGATCTGCTGGCCCGCGTAAGGACATAGGTTGAGGGTATAGGGCGTCCAGGGGAAAATGCCCCAATGGGTCGGGTCGCCCGGGTTGACCTCACAGCCGCCGGTTCCGGACCCGGGCGGGGTCTGGGTGTCGTAACCATAAGTCCCCGCCTGGTTTCCCAATAGGCCGTCCAACTGCAATAAACCGCTGTTGACCAGGTATTCCCAGTTCAAGAGAAGGTCGAAAAGCACCGTGTTGCCGGGATTGGCGGTGCTGCAATTGGCCGGCCCCAGCAGGACCCGCACTTCCAGGTAGCCGTCGCCGAGGGGGTTGTTGGGTTGATTCAGGTAATGGTAGTTCTCGAATACGCCCGCCACCAGGAAGTTCAGGCAGGTGTTGCCGTTGGTGGGCACGGTGGTCGTTTGGCAGACCCGGGCCCAGTCGTTGTGGTTGGCATCCCCATGGCCGGAAAAAAGCTGGACGGCCGTGGTCTGGCCAGTGGGCACCATGGGAAGCATCCCGTTGGAGTTGGGGGCGAAGCCCGGTGCGGTTTGGCCCGGATAAACCGTGCCGTTGGTCACCTGCGTCACTTGGCCAACACAGTCCGCGTTGCCGCCGGTTCCGTTCACACCGCCAGCGGTGGCCGACACCCCCGCGTTGACCACCGAAGTCCAACTGGTCAGCCCATTGGTAAAGCAACCGTTCGGCCAAACCTGGGCGTGAGATGGGGAAGCCGGAGAAAGGACCGCCAAAACCGATAGGGCAAAAAATTTCACAAAAAGGAAGGACCCACTCCTCCCCGGTGGTATCCGATCCGGACCCGGGGAAGGATGAGAAATAGGGAAAAATGGATTAAGGCTGGACCCTTCCTTGTCATAGGAAAAGGCCTTTTGTTTTTTCACAGACAACATCTCACGTCCTTAACCGACTTCAATCGGTTTTCGCCCAAAAAATCTCGTATCAAAATGATTTTTGTTTTTAGGTTAATGAAATTTTACCGCTGGGTTTTGGGAATTTCGGTAAAGAAGGAGTAAAGGCGGCTAGATAGCAAAATCGAAAAAATTCATTGAACCGCTTCAAACGATGCAAAAGCGGTTTTACTCTCAGTTGAATCGTTGAAACAAATTGACCGAAAAACGTTTGAAGGGAAAACGGCATCATTCGATGGATGAAAAACTGAGCTTGATTAACCAAAAAACAAATCCAGAACCAAGGGAAATGCCGGCGTGCAACAAGGGGGCCGCCCTGCCGCAATCAAGAGGTTTAGAATGAATTTCCCCGCACTTCAATGGAAGAACGAATACGGGGAACTGCCGGATTATTTTTTGGGCGGGGCCAGTTTGTAACCCACTTGTGGAATCGTCTCGACGCGTCTTCCCTCCGGGCCGAGCTTGACCCTGAGGTGGCCGATATGCACATCCACGACCTTGGGCACGATGGCCGTGGCAGGACCCCAGGCCATCTTCACGATCTCTTCCCGGGTAAAAGCCTTTCCGGGGTTGGCCAATAAGACACGCAAAATATCGAACTCCCGCAAGGTCAGCGGAAGCGGTTTGTCCACACACCAGGCTTCGTGGGAAGAAGGCGAAAGGGTGATGTTGCCCGAGGTGATGCGGTCGTCCTTGGGCGTCAGGGGCTGGCTACGCCGCAGGATGGCCCGGGCTCGGGCCAGGAATTCCCTTTCATTAAAGGGTTTGGGCAGGTAGTCCTCCGCCCCCGCTTCCAGTCCCAACACGATATCCTCGGAAGATCCCCGGGCGGTCAGGATGAAGATCGGCAAGACGCGGTCTGGGTAATCCTTCTTGATCGCCCGGCAAATATCAATGCCGTCCATATCCGGCAGTTCCAAGTCCAGGACCACCAGGTCGAAATCGGCCGACCCGACAACCTTGAGGGCCTCGCCCCCCCTGGCGACGGTGGTAACGCCGTAACCTTCCTTCAAAAAAAGGTCCCGTGTGATGAGGGCCACCGCCGGGTCGTCCTCCACCACTAGGATGGATGTTTTACTCATGCTTTTCCCCTTGCCGATCGGGCATTCTCAAAAACGCGCCGGTTGCTTGGGCAGGACCACCTTGAAGGTGCTGCCGGCCCCCAGGGCGCTTTCAACGGTGATCCTTCCCCCGTGGGCCTCCGCCAACCCCTTGACGATGGTCAACCCCAACCCGCTGCCTTGCCGGGCCGGAGAGCCGCTCGACTGGTGCACGCGGTAAAACTTGTCGAAGACCAACCGTTGATGGGAGGGATCGATACCGATACCCGTATCCCGGACTTCCAAAACGAAATTGCCGTCCTCTTCCGAGAGGAGGATCTCCACTTCCCCCCGGGGGGTGAACTTAAGGGCGTTGGACAGAAGGTTTAGGACGATCTGCCGGAACATGGTCACGTCCGCCACCAGCGAAAGGTAGTTGCTTTTGCGGGTAAGGGTGAGTTTGAGCCCCTTTTCCGCGGCCTGGGGACGGTAGAGGTCCACCAGCTCCTTCACGTGGGCGTGGACGTCCACCGGTTCGGGATAGGGGTCCACCTTGGCCGCTTCGATGCGGGCGGTGGTCAGGAGGTTGTTGATGAAGGACGTCAGGTTGGCGGTGCTGTTGGAGACCATCAACAGGTACTCGGACTGCTTTTCCGTCAGGGGCCCCGCGTCCCCGGCCTGGAGGAAATTGATGGCGCTGCGGATGGCGTGCAGAGGCGTGCCCAGGTCGTGGGTGACCCCGGAAATGAAATCCCGTTTCATTTCATCCAGTTCCTTGAGCTGGGTCACCATGGCGTTGAAATCCCGGGCCAGGTCCCCGATCTCGTCCTTCCGGCGGACCTCCACCAGCGAATCCAATTTGCCGGACCTGACCAGGTGGGTGCCGTCGCGGATCTTCCGCAAGGGGGCGGCCAATTGGCGCCCCAACCCCAGGGAAAGCAGCAGGCCGATGACCAGCGCCGCGGCGCCGGCCTCCAGGCCCAGTTGGGCCCAAACCTTCGTCTGCTCGCCCAATTCCCTTTCCAGGGCCGATTGGGAATAAGCCAGCCAGACGCGCCCCGGCATCCCGTCGGGGGACCCCACGGCGGAGGTCCATTGCACCAGCCGCTCCCCGTCGGGGAGAAGGCGGAGGACGGGCGATTCGGGCCCGCCCTCCGCGGCCGGGAAGAAACCTTTTTGGAGGTTTTCAGGAAGGACCAGCCGGACTCCCGTCGCGGGATTGTAATAGGCGGCGCAGGCCAGGTCCGGGTTCTTCAACGCCGACCGCATGAAATTCAGGACGGCCACGTCCTCGTGCTGAATCATGGATTCCTTGGCGGCCAGCGTGAAATCGGAGAGCTGTTGCACCTGGTGGAGCCTTGCCTGCTGCTGGTAAATCCTCCGGACCCCCCCATAGGCCAGGAAAAAGACGATGCAAAGGGAAAGGGCCACCACGCCGCTATGGCTGGCGAAAAAACGGGTCGCGAGCCTCATTTCTTTTCCGTCCCTTCTTCCATCTTGACGCGCGTGATGTTGTTCAAAGCGTTCACGTTGAGGGGGTCGGTTTGGAGCACTTCCTGCCAATCCCTCAGGGCCGCTTCCGAGTCCCCGCCCGCATAGGCTTTCAGGCCGGCCTGTAAAAGCCCCCGCACCCGGGCCTGCTGGGAGTCGGAAAGCTGGGAGGCGGGACCGCTTTCCTCCTGGTTTTCCGCCAGGTTCTCCTGGGCCAGGGCATTGCCGGGGTCGGCCCTGAGCATTTCCTTCCAGGTTTGCCGGGCCAGGTCCAAGCGGCCCTTGCTGCGGTAAATTTCGGCCTCCACAGCCAGTTGCTGCATCTTGCGGTCCTCTTGTTCCGGGAGCGAAGCGGCCTTGCGGGAAAAGGCCTTGGCCACATATTGGAGGAAAGGATCGTCCGGGTAAAGGGCCCGTGCTTTCTTGATCCTCTCCAAGGCCCGGTCCTTCTGCCCTTTGCGCAGGAATTCGACGGATTTCTCCAGCAAATCCCTCACCCGGCCGTCGCTCAAGGCCCCCCGGGACACGGATTTCCGGGTCCGGTCCAGCCCTTCCTGGTACCGGGCTTCCCCCGGACTGAGCGAAAGGGCCCATTCATAATCCTTTTGGGCGTCCAAGTCGTCGCCCTGTTTCTCGGCCTGGACGCCCTCCTGGAAATAGGCCTCCGCCCTTTGGTGGTTGTACTGTTTGAGCGATTCCGCCCGGCCCTGGAGCACCGTGGGGTCGTTGGGCCTCAGTAGGTAGGCCTGTTGGTAGTACCAGAAGGCGTCCTTCCATTTTTGGGCTTGGGTGGCTTCCTTCCCTTTGCGCAGCAATTGGTTGAACACCCGTGATTCCCGGGAAGCGGTTTCCCAGGTGAACCCCACTTCCAAAAGGTGGCTTCCGGGTAGTCCGACACCGTTGATCGCGGGCGATTGGTTCCAGGAAAACTGGTAGGCGTAATCGATGGTCAGGCCCGTTGTCCGCCATCCAAAACCCAGGCTTCCCGTGGAGTCATCCCCCCCCGCCCGGAGCGCCACCCCCCATTGGGTGAAGTTCCATTCGGCGCCCGCCTGGGTGGAGAGGTTGCTCCCGTTCCAATCCTGGGACAAGTTGAGGATCAACTTGTCCTGCCCCACCGGCGGGCGGAAGGCCGCGCCGTAACGCAGGACCAAAGGCACCAGGTCCGTCCCCAGGACCCCCAGGTTGGGCTGGTTCAAATCCTCGCCCGAAACCCCCAGGCTCACCCAGGGAAAGGGGTCGAAGAGGGCGCCCGCCCCCACTGAAAAGGCCCCGGAGGAAACGTTGGAGGGATTAACCCCCGCCAGGGGGTCCTGCAGGGTGAACTGCTGGCGCAGGAAGGACAGGCTCAACCCCAGGCGAAGGGGGTGGAGGAAAGTCCCTTCGTCGAAACTTTTTCCGAAGGCGGCCTGGAGCCGGTCCTGCTGCAGCGTGGAAGCCCCGAAATGGTCCAGTGAAAAACCCAGGCCGTCCCCCGGGTCCAGCGGCAGGACGGCCGAAAGGTTTCCGGTGGAAAGGCCGTCCCCTCCAATGCCGGAAAAAAGGTTTTCGTACCGCGCCGAGACCTTGAACTGGATTTCCCCTCCCAATCCCGCCGGGTTGAAGGCCAGGCTGGAGGTGCCTTCGGGAAGGGCCACCCCGTTGCCGCCCAAGGCCGCTTCCCGGGCGGGAACGCTGAAGTCCAGGAAGGCTGCGCCGCAGAGGCGGGGAAGGGTGAGGAAAAGCGCCAGGGCGGCGTAAAGGAAACGGGTCATCGCATCACGGTAACGGTCCCTCGGCGCACCGTTCCATCCGATTCCAAGAGATAGAGATAGAGTCCGGAGGAAACGATGGCCCCTCCATCATCCCGGCCGTCCCATTGAACGTCCTGGCCGGGGGAAAAATCAAAGGACCGTATTTTCCGCCGACGCAAATCCGCGATCACCACTTGCCCCGCACCGTGTCCCGGCGGAAGGTTGAAATGGGCGGAGTGGTCCGTCGGGAGTTGGGGGGTAAAGGGATCGGGCCAAACGAAATGTCCCGGCGTGGGACTGGGGGTGCAGGTGGCCCCCGGATAGCCGCAAGGGGCGGGCGTCCAGGTTGGGCTGGGGGTGGCCGTGGGGGTGGGAGTGATGGTGAAAGTCCCAGTTGGCGTGGGACTGGAACTGGGGGTGGAAGTGACCGTGAAGGAAGGGCTGGCCGTGGGGGTCCGGGTGCCGGTGGGGGTGGGGCTGTCCGATGCCGTGGAAGATGCCGTCAAACTGGGCGTCCAGGTCGGGGTGGGAGTGGCGCTCCGCGTCGAAGTCGCGGTGGGAGTGTCGGAGGCAGTGGGGGAAAGGGTGAAACTGGGCGTGGAAGTAGGGGTAAAACTGGGCAGCGAACTCACACAAACATTGCCGAAAACGGCCGTGGAAGGCGAACTGTTGGAGCCGCTCCAAACGACCAACCCGTAAATAAGGTTGTTTCCGGCGAAATAAGGGCTATCCCCGCTCAGGTCGAAGGAAGGCGTGGGAAGGGGGGTCCAACTGGCCCCGTCGGTGGAAACGGAGGGATAAAGTACCAATCCCCTGTTTTGCAGCTGCAGCCAGTTGGGCGGCGCCGCCACTGTTTTGGATTCCAGCACGGTCAAAGCGGCGTCATTGGTCCGGTCGGCGAATTGGGTGGTGGTCAGGGCCGGTCCCCTTATCCACAGCAGGCCGCCGTCGCCCCCCGCGCTGGTTCCCCCGCGGATGAAGATGCCCGCCACCGTATTTGTTCCCACGAAGCCGTTCACGCCTTGCAGTTGGGCTTGGATTTGGCCGTCCCCCGCCAAAGTGACATAGGCCGTCCCGGCGTTTTCGAACATTTGCGTCGTGGCGAATTGGCCCGTTCCGCTCAGGGTCACCAGACCCGAACCCGCGCTGAAATTACCAGAGCTCGAACCCCAACTGTCGGGTGTCAAGGTCGGAACAGGGCATTGGGCCTCCACGGCCGGGGCCGCTAAAACCGATAAAAGAAAAAGAGAAAAACGGTGAAATTGACGAACCCCCATAGTCCCTTCCCGTGCTGGATTACCATCCGGGTCCCGGCTCATAAGCGGGGTCCTTTCATAGGCCGTCCGGCGGGTCTTTTCCTAGGTTAACGGAATATAAAGGGATGCTTCGTTATAGATTTGGTAAAGGAAAACCCGCGGAAGGGTCGCACAAGAAACGGCCTCCTTCCAGACAAAGGAAGGCGGCTCCAATCCCAGACCAAATGAGGAGAAGGACGCCAGGGTTTAGTGAACGACCTGGACCTTGACCGTCCGGCGCTCCAGAAGCCCGCCGTGCGAATCCAAGACCTGAACCACCGCCAGGTAGGTACCGCTGGCCATACCCGAGGCATCCCAACTTACCTCATCGGCACCGGGGTACCCCGCCGTGGTCTTTACCCGTTCGCCGGCGAGGGTATAGACGGAAATATTTAAGGTCCAGGCGCCGGGGACATCGGCCCGAAAGGTGGTCACGCTGACGCCTTGCGAAAGGTTGAGCAGGTTAGGCCCAGCCACGACGCTGCCCGTGGACCGGGAGCCCGTCACCACGATGCTCTGGCTCAAGTTCTGTATCGTTCCGTTCCCATTGTCCCAGTGGACCCCGATCTCGTAGGTTCCGTTCGTGACGATGGCCCCGGCATCATCCGTTCCATCCCAAACCAGGGTGACCACCCCCTGGGAGGTTTGAATGAGGATTTGGGCGCTGGAAACAGGGCTGGACGGGGTGGTTCCCGGCCTTATGAAATTCGAGCTTACTTGGACCCCCGTCATTTGGGAGCCTGGAACGGCCAGTACCTGGGTGTAAAGGTGCCGGACCACTTCCCCGGCTTCGTTATAAACGCTGGCGCTGACCTGGGCATAAGGCCGGCTCACCGTCACCTTTTGGGAAACCGTGATGACATTCCCCGAGGGATCGGCGCTTTGCGCCGTGACGAAATAGGCGCCATTGGTGGCGGGGTCCCCTGAGGCGGTGTTGCCGTTCCAGACCGCGACGGGGATGCCCGCCAAATAAACCGTGACCGCGCCGCTTGCCCCTGCCAGGTCCGTGATGCCCGCCGAACTTAAAGTGAGCGCGTTGATGGCCTGCATGTTTTGCTGCGTATAGAGGGTGGCCACCAACTCCCCGGCGGAGTTATAGACGGAGATTTTGACCATATAACCGCCCAGTGCCGCCACTTGGGCGCTGGCTGTCAGCGGCGGGGCGCCTGGATAGGTGAGGACGGCGTTGTTGGTCAACGAGGTTCCGGCGGGTATCAAGTTGTTGATCTGGGCCTGGTAGGCAAGCTGGTAAGTGCCCGCCGGAAGGGCCCCCAGGGTCCACACCAATTGGTTGGTTCCGGAATTATAGGCCGGGGCTGGAAGGGAGGAAGGGTTGCTGGCCACGGGCCCCAGGTAGGTCATTTGGGACGGCAGGCTGTCGGTGACAGACATTCCCGCTATGGTTGCGTTTAGATGCAGTGTCAGTGTGAATCCTATCGGCACCCCGGGTTCGGCTTGGGCCACGGAAGCCTGCTTCGAAAAGGCGATTTGGAAGGTGGCCGTGGGTGTGGAAGTGAAGCTGGGTGTTCCCGTGGGACTGGGCGTATCCGTCGTGCTAAACGTGGGCGTCCAGGTGGAAGTAAAGCTGGAGGTGGACGTCGAAGTTGCCGTCAGGGTGAAGGTGGGGCTGTTGGTGGGGGTAGCGCTGAAGCTGGCCGTCGGGGTGGCGGTGAAAGTTGCCGTAAAGGTGCGGGTGGCTGTAAGAGTAGCCGTAAAACTATCGGTGGCCGTGGCCGTAAGGGTTGGGCTATCCGTGGCCGTTTGGGTTGCCGTCTTGGTAGGCGTAGCTGTCGGTGTTTCGGAGGTAGTGGAGGTGGCCGTATCGGTTGGGGTGGAGGTGGCCGTGAAGCTGGGGGTGGCCGTAAAACTATGGGTGGGTGTGGCCGTGGCGGTAGGGCTTGCGGTATCCGTAGTCGTTTGGGTTGCCGTCTTAGTGGCTGTAGCCGAGGGGGTTTCGGAGGCGGTAGAAGTGGCCGTGGCCGTCGCGGTCCAGCTGGACGTGGAACTGTTGGTGGGTGTGGAACTGCTCGTGGCGGTAGCGGTATTCGTCGGAGTTGAGGAAGGCGTGAACGAGTTGGTGGGGCTCAGCGTGCCTGTCAAGGTCGCCGTAAGGGTGGCGGTGCGGGTGGCCGTATCCGTAATGGTGGAGGTCGCCGTAGGGGTCGGGGTGAAAGTGCCGGTATCGGTGGTGGTTTGGGTGGCGGTGCGGGAGGCGGTGGCCGTAAAGCTGGACGTGGTGGTGGAAGTGGTGCTGGCCGTGGCCGTGGAGGAAGCTGTTGAGGTGGTGGTGGAACTCGCCGTCGAGGTGGCGGTACTGGAGGCGGTGGAGGAAGCGGTTGAAGTAGCGGAGGCTGTGGCGCTGGCCGTGGCAGTGGAAGTGGCACTGGAAGTACTTGTGCTGGAAGCGGTGAAAACAGCCGTGGCGGTGGGCGTTCCGCTGGGAGTGAAGGTGGGCGAGCACCCCCCCACGAAATTAGTGACGGCGTTGGAGTTCACCACGTTCCTTGTCCGCGGGGTGGGTGTATTGGTGGGGGTGCCCGTAATCGTGGAGGTATAAGTCAGGGTTGAGGTATTGGTGGGAGTGCGGCTATTGGTGGGGGTGGGAGTGTTCGTGGGGGTTGAAGTGTTGGTTCGTGTATTGGTAACCGTGGGCGTATTGGTGACCGTGCGGGTATTGGTGGGAGTCCTCGTGCTCGTGAGGGTTGGGGTGTTGGTGGGGGTAAAGGAAGCGGCCTGGAAAGTGGCCGTCAGGTTGGGAGTATCAGTCACCGTGGGGGTGTTAGTGAAAATCCGGGTATTGGTTGGCGTCCGGGTGTTCGTGATGGTGAAGGTATCGGTGATGGTGGGTGTATTGGTGGGAGTACCCGTGTTGGTGGGCGTACCCGTTGAGGTTCGGGTATTAGTAAAGGTACGTGTATTGGTGATCGTAGGTGTATGGGTCCGGGTATTGGTATTGGTAAGGGTGGGCGTGCTGGTCGGCGGGATGATTTCAGTGGGAAAAAGCGTCGAGGTAGGGGTTGGAACCTGGGCCAGGCCCTTATCAGCGGCTGCCAATAAAAGAAGGGCACTCAGTAGAAGGAAAAAGTATAGAGCGCGGCCGCGTGGCCCCTTGACCACAAGCCGAAGGCCGTTGAAGGTTGGATGCCCAGGTTTCAAATTGTTTTGCTGAGTCATAAACATCCCTCGAATCGCCTAATGACAGGGTTGCATGGAGTCGGTTTCCTGGGCCTGGTTGGATACGGTTTCACAGGCTTGGCCCGCCACCACTTGGAAACCGAGGGTGACTGAAGCTCCCGGCGGCTCATAGCCCAACGACCACAGGAGCTGGCTTCCATTTTGGGAGGTGGTGCCTGTGGGCGGGTTGCTGGTCATGGAATTGGGCACCAGGGTCGTATTGGCCGGAACCACATCCGTGACCGTCACGTTGGGCGCCCCGATCGACCCCGTATTGGTGTAGGTCAGCGTATAGGTGATGGTCGCCCCTTGGCTGACCTGGCCGGTGGGATTGTTGGATTTGGAAAAGGTTTCGCTGGCGACCGGACACATTCCCCAAGTCAGGCAGCTGATGTAGCCGAAGCCGTAATGCCCGCCTTCGTCACAGTCGAAATCGGTGGCACGGAAGGTCACCTGTTCCCCTGCGTATTGGCAAAGGTTGATGGTGTATTGGGTCCACGGCAGGTAGCCCCAGCGGTTCGGCGTGCCCACCACGCACTCGGTCCCGTCCCCGGTGGGGGCCACTTGGGTGTTGGTGAGCTGGACGATCTGGGCCAGGTTGTTTTCCCAGCTGTAAACGATGCCGGCCACCACCGCGCCGCCCACCAGGACGTCGATCTCCAGGTAGCTGTCGGCATGGGGCGCCGTATCACCCGTGTCGGCATGGTGGCTGTCGAAGACCCCGGCAAACCAGAAGTTGAGGCAGGTGTTGCCGTTGGTGGGAACGATGTCCGACTGCTCGATCTGGGCCCAATCCAGGTTGTTGGAATCCCCACGGGAAGAGTAAAGCTGGACTGCGTCCTGGCTGCAGGCCGGATGGTCGGGCAAAAGGCCGGCGGTGTCGGGGGCCACTCCGGTGCCGGAAGCTGAAGCGGTCGTTGCGTTGACCACCGCCACGGAGGGAGGATTGCAGCCCGCCCCGGCCCACCCGCCGGTCGTGCTGGTGGAAACGGTCCAACCCGTCAACCCGCCGGTAAAGTTGGGGTTTACCCAGGCCCAGGCGGCGGGAGCAGTCCCTCCCAACAACAACATCGCGGAAAGAAAAACCGTCCACCCGGGATAAGAACGATATTTTTGAACCGGATCAATAGGGCTTGAGGCCCGGCCCACTCCCTTGGATAAAAAAGGGGGAAACAAAACCGCCATAGTCCAACCTTGGGCCGGCTTTAAGCGGCCGTTCAAACCTTATTCGGGGCCAGTGAAAAATTTTGGGATTAACTTTGGGAGGAAATCTTATAGCGGCGGATGGAGTGTGAATTCAGATTTTCAGCTGAACTGAGTTTGGTAATTGCATGCGGGAATCCTGCCAGAAAACGTTTTAAACCTGTCCGGTTTTCCCGATCAGGCTGAAATTCCCTGAATTAGGTTTTCCGTTCGCTCTTTTTGTTTTTGAGCCAGTTCCGGAATTCCTGGGGGGTCATCCGGGTGGTTTTTTTGAAGACGTCGAAGAAATACTGTAGGTTGTTGAAACCGCATTCCTGGCTCACTTGGGCGATGGGAAGGGCGGTGGATCCCAATAGCTCCTTCGCCCGTTCGACGCGGATTTTTCTCAGGTAGGCGGAAAACCCCATGCCCGTTATTTTTTTGAAGCCGCGTCCCATCACCGAAACGGAAAATCCGTTGGCCCGCGCCACCTCCTCCAGCCTCAAGGGCCGGCTGAAGTTTTCCGTGATGTATTTTTGGACCATTTCAAGGCGGAACTTCTGGGATGTTTCAGCGGGCTTCAGGCTGAGGGCAAAAAGCCTTTGAAGGGATTCCTGAAAAACCGAGATCACATCGGAAATGGTTCCGGACGTGTTGAGCTTCCTCTCGAAGCTGTCGAATAAGGCTTTAAGGTCCCCCTCCTGGGCCGGCAACCGCTTGCGCAGGCCGTCCACCATGTTGCCGAAGGTGTAAAGGAAGTGAAGCTTGATGTTCTCGGATTTTCCCCCCGAGAAAGCCAGTATTTGCTTGATGTACTGGCCCCGCACCCCTTCGATTTCGGATGTCCGGCCCTGGGTATAGGCCTCGATAACAGCCTTGGACATCGCATAAAAATCCGTCGGTTCGGGGATGGTGGGATTGGTACGGATGTCCTCGTAAAAAAGGATGGGTCTGCCCAGGGGCTTGCAGTAGTTCAAGGAGGAAACGGCTTGTTGGAAGACCTTGGAAAGGTTTCCCAAGGGATAGCGGGTCCGGCTGACCCCCGCCAACACCTTGGCCTTGAGGCGGGTTTCGGCGAAGCGGGAAACCAGGTCAATTTTGTCGAGAATCCCCAGCTTTTCTTGGGTTTCATTCTGCCCCGCATCGGCGGAAGTAAAGTAAAGGACTCGGTTATTGTCCAACGGGCCGGAAACGGTGTTGGGTATGGTCCTGGAAAACTGGAAGAGTTCCTTCTGGAAATAATAGTTTCGCAGGATATATTCCAATTCCAGGTCCCCTTCCGTGGCCTGGTCGTCCAGTTGAAAGGCGATGACCGTGGTCGGGGCCCTTTCAATGCCCTGCTCTTCCCGCTGCCACTTTTCCGCTCGGTCCCTTTCACTCCACCACACGGGCGGATAAAAGCGGTTGTTCTTGACGGCCGTTTCCGTCCAGAAACGGTGGGGCAGATGCCTGGCGAAAACCTCGTTTTTCAGTTTCTCGACCTGATCGCAGGCCGTGGAGGCGCCGAGCCCGCCCCCGATGACTTCGGCGTAGATTTCCAGCGTTTCCTTCAAGCCCTTGTAAACCGGCCCCTCGACCAGGGGGGTCTGCAGGAGGGCGGTCACATAGCGGAAAAAATCCGGCTCAAATTCCTGGGGTTTTAAGCCGGTCAATTTTTCCCAGGAGTTCAATAGGAAGGCCTTGTCCGGCCCCTTGGCTAGGAAAACTCCGGACTGGAGGATGCCGACGGGTTTTCCTTCCCGTAGGATCGGGACAAAAAGGCTGGAAAGCCCGTTGCGCGTACCACAATAAGCCTTCCGCTGGTCCAACGTTTTTTCGATGCAGGATCGGTTGTAAGCCTCCCGCTCCTCCCTTTTTCCGAAAAGGTCGTCGAATTCAACGGGCCAGGATTCCCGGTTGTGGTACCGGATGGGGCTCCAGGAATAGGGGGGATCTTTGGAAATGAGCCAGCATTCCAGGTCCAAATAAAACTGCAGGATACGGACCAGGCCGTAATAAGGAAAAACCTGGTCGGTCCAATTCGCTTTAGCTTTCCCGGAAGGCATCCGTTCTCCTGGCCATAAGGCCCATTCTTTTTCCGTGCGAAGGCTTTTCACCGCATTCTCAATGGAACGAAGGGAAAAAACCAGGCAAAACCCGGCTTGGGCGGCATTTTACTCCACCCTCTGTTTTTTGAAGCGCCGAGGAGCGATCTTTACCGCTTTTTTACTGGATACATCCGAAGCCTCAAAATGTTTCAAGGCCGATGAAGGAAGAGATTGGATGGGGAATTTTTTTAAAAAAAATGGAGCTGGGGACCGGGTTTGAACCGGCGACCTGCTGTTTACGAAACAGCTGCTCTACCAGCTGAGCTACCCCAGCCCGAGACCACAAGTCGAGGGCTTTTCGGAGTACCCATTTTACATTAAACACAAAAAATGGGTACCCCAGCACCGAATCCACAAGATGAGGTGCACAAATTGGGAGTGCCAAGTACAAAAGAACTTGGCCCCCAGCACCGAGACGACAGGAGGAGTGAAAGTTTAACGAGCGGCCCGCTTAGCGTCAATGAAGAAGGAGGGATAAAAAAAATCCCCGGGTTTCTTTCGAAACCCGGGGACAGGATGCGGCTTAGAACCGTTCTTTACTTGCCGGTGACGCTATCCACACCCACCGTGAACTTTCCGACCGTCTTGGGTTGGATATTAAAGGTACTAACCTTGCTGAAATCCATTGGGGCGCCTTTGACGGCGTCCGGCGGAGTGTAGTAAGGATCCAATTTAAAATCGCTCATGTTGACGCTGACCGTCTCCCACTTGCCGCCCTTGGACATCGGGGTTTCAGCAACGTATTGGTTGTTTCCCTTGTCTTTTAGGGCGATTCCCAGGACCACCGGGTCCTTGGAATAAATCGTCAAGTTCAGTGTCTTGGCGCCGGCCAAGTTGGCCCCGTTCCAATCCGCTCCACCGGCCCGCATCCACATGCCGCAATAGCCGCCTTGCTTTAATTCATAGGTGATGGAAAGGTATTTCTGCCCCTTTTTGCTGGGGTTGTCCTTCGTCACGAATGCAAAGCTGGAACCCTGGCTGTCCTGAAACGTGCCCGCGCTCTTGCTATCAATGGTGGACGCATCCAAAACCTGGATGGCCGCGCCCGTCGAGGCCGAGGAAGCCGCAGGGGCTGCGGAAGATGCCGCCGGAGCGGAAGAAGCCGGTGCTGCGCCGGCCGCGCCCGCCGATTCCACCGCGCCGATTTCAACTACCGCCGCGCCCGACATCTGGGGCTGGAAGTTGAGGCTGGAGGTCTTGCTCAAATCCATCGGATGCCCTGCAATGGCATCGGGCGGGGTGTAGTAAGGGTCCTTGCTGAAAGAGGACAGGGGCACTTGCACGACCGCCCAATCCTTGGAGGAAATGGTCGCTTTGGAAACATATTGCACATTGAAGGCGTCCTTGAGGGCGATTTGCACATCCCCCGGGACCGTCGACTTGGCCTTGAACTGCAAGGTCCCGCTTTTGGATAAATCCGCGGTGATGTTGTGCCAGATGCCGACATAACCGCCTTGGACCAGGTTGGTGGTCAGCTTGAGGGCTTTTCCCCCGTCCGGGCCCGCATCCTGGGCAAAATCAATCTTGGAACCGTTGCTGTCCTGGAAGCTTCCCGTGTTGCCCGAAGCGATATTCGACCAATCCTCAATCACGGCCGCGAAAGCCGCCGAAGCGGGCAACAACAACGCGGCCAGCAACAAACTCAGAATTTTTTTCATTTCTCCACACTCCTTGGTTTTTCTTCCCGACCGGATCAAAACTTCTCTTCAATAAGGCCCAAGAATACCAGCTCCACCACCACCCAGGCCGCCGCATAGACGATGAAATCCATGATGAAATGGCGCCCATTGCCCCAGATATAGCTGAACACCGAGAAAATGGAGTAATTCACAAACCACAAAACCAACGCCAAACGCGGAAGGCTGAAGTTTTTCATCCTTAATTCTCCCGAAATGGACTGCCGTCTCCTAGGGGGCGGCGATAGATTTTAAGCTAGACCGCAAAATATCTTCAACTGTGGATTTTTCCCCCAACTCCTGCACCGCCGCCAGGATCGCCCGGCGGGATTCGGCCGCCGAATACCCCAAAGCCATCATGGCCTGCACCGAATCGGCGATTGCCTTGGTTTCAGCGTTAAAGGGGGAGTCCTCCGTAAGTACCCCTCCTCCTACCAGCTTTGTTACCTTGTCCTTCAGCTCCAAAACAAGATGTTGGGCGGTTTTTTGCCCTATGCCAGGGATGGATTTGAGGGAAGCCAGGTCGTTATGGAGCACCGCCTGGTAAAAGGCCTCGGGGGCGAAAGTGGAAAGGACGTTCATGGCGGCCTTGGGGCCGACCCCGGAGACAGAAAGGGCGAGAAGGAAGGCCTGTTTTTCCGAGTCCTTGAGGAAACCGAAAAGCTGCATCAGGTCTTCCCGCACGTGCAGGTAGGTTTTCAAGAGGACGCTTTGGCCGGCGGCCGGGCAGGCTTGAAGGGTTTTCTGGGAAACGAAAACCTCGTAGCCGACGCCGTTCACGTCCAGCTCCAGCCGGTCGGGAAACTTTCCGGTCACCACGCCCTGCAAAAAGGCTATCAAGGCCGAACCTCACGAACCTGCCGGCATTAGTCTTCCAGGAACTTCAAATGCACCAGGATATGGAGCAGCTCCTCGACCTGCGTGAGGGCCGGCACATCCTTGTTTTGCGTGGCCGCATACCAGAAGGAAACGACGGCCTGGTCGAGCCACAAGCCTTTGCTTTCAAAATCCTCGTCGATCACCAGGGCCTTGTAGTAGTGCTCGTCCAATTCGTTCTCGGTCACCGGGCTCTTCATGCCTGAGGAGCGCAGTTTGATGTGCTCCTTGGCTTGGTTGAAATATTTTTGGTCGTCCTCGTTCAGGTTCTCGAACACCACCTGCGCCGCTTCCCGGTCGATGCCGTCCAGGATGCTCTTGTCGACCCAGACCCCCATGTTTTCTTCGTCCCAAAGGTAGTCATGGCCTTGGTGCTCCAGAAGGGTGAGGGGCGCCCCGCTGTCGGGGCTCAATTTTTCGGTTTTCCCCTTGTTGACCGTGTCCCGGAGAAAATCCTCCGCGGTGACGTTGAATTTTTCGTCCACCGGGTAGCCGCATTCGGGGCAGTACCGGGCGTTCTCAAAAAGTTTGTTTCGGCAGTTTTTGCATTTCATAGGCCTGAATCTCCTGTCATTTCCAACTCGTTGCGCTCCCGCCCGTCCGGCGGGAAAGCTTCTTCACCGCTTCCGAAAGCATCGTCCCCGAACACTGCGCATGCGTTATGGCGATGGCCAGGGCGTCCGCCGTATCGTCCGGCTTGGGAATCTCGGCCAGCCCCAAAAGCAACTTCACCATCCGTTGCACCTGGCCTTTGTCCGCATTCCCGTAGCCGGCAACAGCCTGCTTGACTTCCATGGGGCGGTACTCATAAACGGGAAGCCCCTCCAACCCGCAGGCCAGGAGCGCCACGCCCCTCGCCTGCCCTACCGCGATGGCCGTCTTCGCGTTGCGGGAAAAGAACAACTCTTCCATGGCCACCGCTTCAGGCTTCACCTTCCTTAAGACTTCCTGGACCTTCCCAAACATTTCCACCAGCCGCTCTTCCAATGGCCGGTGGGCCGCGGTCACCAGGGTTCCGTATTGGGCGGCCTTCATTTGGTGGCCTTGCTGGACCACCACCCCGAACCCCATCCGGGCGATACCAGGATCGATGCCGAGGATGACCTTCGCGCCCGGCGAACCCATGGCCGTTTTTAGCAAACCCTTTTCAGCTTCAGCCGCTCCTTGTTTGGACGCCTTGACGATGGATTTCTCCCTTATTTGTCCAGCTTTGCCATGATTTCGTCGCTGATTTCGGAATTGGAATAGACGTTCTGGACATCATCGTTCGCGTCCAAGACATCGTAAAGCTTCAAGAAGGAAGATGCTTTGTTCTCGTCCAGGGGCACGGTGGTCTTGGGAATCATGGTGACCTCGGCGCTTTCCGTGGCCACCTTCTTGTCATCCAGGGCCTTCTTCACTTTATCAAAACTCTCCGGGGTGGTGATGACCTCGTAAACATCGGCCTTATCCGCTTTCATGTCTTCGGCCCCGGCGTCCAGCACCGCACCCATCAGGTCGTCCTCGCCGATGGATTCTTTCCTGACGATGATGAGGCCTTTCTTGTCGAAAAGGAAGGAAACAGAGCCCGATTCCCCCATATTGCCGTTGTATTTGGAAAAGATAGACCGGATGTCGGCGGCAGTACGGTTCCGGTTGTCGGTCACCGCTTCCACCAGGATGGCCACCCCGGCCGGGCCATAGCCCTCGTAAGTCACTTCCTCCAACGCGGCTCCCGCCTCCGCCCCCGTTCCCTTGTCGATGGCCCGCTTGATGGTGTCCGCGGGCATGCTGACTTCCTTGGCCTTTAAAAGGATGGTGCGAAGTTTCAGGTTCGTATCGGGGTCTCCCCCGGACTTGGCGGCCAACTGGATTTCCTTGGACAACCGGGAAAAAACCTGCCCGCGCTTTTGGTCCAAAGCACCCTTGTACCTTTTGACCTTCGCCCATTTACTGTGACCGCTCATTTTTGGACTCCACAGTTAACAAAAAAATTTTTCGAAATTGTTGTTTTATTGCGTTTTGACGGGCCGGGTTGGTTTCGGAGGCCTGAAAAACAAAGGTTTTTCGGCGGAAAATTTTGCCCTAAAACGACAAAAGGCCGCTTTCTTGCCGAAATTCACAAGAAAGCGGACCTTTGTTGGACGAAATTATAGCCGAGGGCTCAGAAAGAAGGCTACTAAAAAGGCGGGTTATTTTGGGTTGGGTAAAGGTAATTTCACGGGCTTTTAAGACGCATTCACTTTCAAAAAAACTTTTCCCGACCGGATCAGGCCCGTTTCTCCCGCCGAAATCTCAACGGCTTCGCTGAACGAAGTGAGTTTCTTTTTTTCCTGCTTTCCGTTGACCCATTCCACCGCACCCTGTTCGATCAGGCGCTTGGCGTCGCTTTTGGACTTGGCAACCCCGACCATCACGAGGAAATCCGCGGCCTTATGGGCACCTGGAGGCACTTGAACCTTTTGATAGTCCACCGATTGGTCCAGGTTGTGGCGGTTCTCAAAGTAATCCCAGGCTTCCTTCGCCTTGGCCTCTCCGTAAAACCTCCGGGTGATTTCCTTCGCCAGTTCCTGTTTGGCCTGCTTGGGGTGGTATTCGCCCTTCCCCACCTTGGCCTGCCGGTCCTTCCAAACCTCCGGCGCCAGGTCGGACAAAAGTTCGTAATACTTCCACATCAGGTCGTCGGAAACGCTGAGGAGCTTGGCGAACATCTCGTTGGGTGGGTCCGTCACCCCCACGTAATTTCCCAGGCTTTTGGACATTTTTTTGACGCCGTCCAAACCCTCCAGGATGGGCATGGAAAGGATGACCTCGGGCTTTTGGCCGCTTTCTTCCTGCAGGGCGCGGCCCACCAGGCAGTTGAATTTCTGGTCGGTCCCGCACATTTCCACGTCCGATTGGAGCACCACTGAATCGTAACCCTGGATGAGGGGGTAAAGCAGTTCGTGCAGGCTGATGGGCCGCTGCTCTTTCATGCGGTTGGTGAAATCGTCCCGCTCCAGGATGCGCGCCACCGTGTATTTGGAGGCAAGGCGGATGACCTCCTCGAAACCCATCGGGCGGCACCATTCGCTGTTGTAGCGGACCTCGATCTTTGCCGGGTCCTTGTCCAAAACCTTGAAAACCTGTTCCAGGTAGGTCTTGGCGTTCACTTCCACTTCTTCACGGCTCAAGGCTTTGCGGGTCACCGACTTGCCCGTGGGGTCGCCGATCATGGCGGTAAAATCCCCGATCAGGAACTGCACCCTGTGGCCCAGGTCCTGGAACTGGCGCAGTTTACGCAGGACCACCGTATGGCCCAGGTGGATGTCCGGCGCGGAAGGGTCGGCCCCCCACTTCACCTTGAGCGGCCTTCCCTCTTTGTTTGATTCCTTGAGCTTGTCGAGGAGTTCCTGCCTTGAGATGACCTCGGCCGTTCCCCGAAGGAGCTCTTCCACTTGTTGTTCGGGTGTTTTGGAAAAAGTGGTTTTCATGGGGCCACATCATAACAAATGCCCCGTCTTTGCGCCATGAACGCACTATTGCAAACCCGGGAGCGTGGCTATAATAAGCCGCTCCAAACCTTCAAACTTGAGGAACCTTTTGTCGACCGAGAAAATTGAAAAAGCCCGCCATCCCTTTCTCACCTTCCTGAAAGTCTCCTTCGCCATCGGCTTCGCCCTGGCCGGCATCGGCATCGGCTTCCTCTACGCCCAGTTGCAGGAACTTCCCGACATCAAGCTGCTGCAAACCACCAGCCCCTCCCAGGCCACCCGCATCTATGATGTGAACGGCGACCTGGTCAGCCAGCTTTGGCTCGAACAACGCACGCTGGTATCACTGGACAAGATTCCCCAGGCCCTCCAGGACGCTTTTATCTCCATCGAGGACGAGCGTTTTTACCGCCATATTGGCGTCGACCCCATTGGCGTGATGCGGGCCTTTATCACCAATATCCGCTCCGGGGGGGAACGCCTCCAGGGCGGCAGCACCCTCACCCAGCAGCTGGCGCGCAACCTCTTCCTGACCCACGAAAAGACCTTCACCCGCAAGGTGCGTGAAATCCTCCTGGCCCTGCAGATCGAGCGGAACTACTCCAAACCGGAAATTCTGGAGATGTACTTGAACCAGATCTACCTGGGGGAAGGCGCCTATGGGGTGGAATCGGCCGCCCGCAGTTATTTCGGAAAACATGTGGAAGAACTCACCCTTCCCGAATGTGCCTATTTGGCCACCCTTCCCAAAGCCCCCAATGACTACGACGCCTATAAACACCCCCTCGAGGCCCTTGCCCGGCGCAACCTGGTTTTGAACGCCATGGCCGATCACGGCTATATCAGCCAACAAGATTCCACGGACGCCAAAAATACACCTATTGAGCTCAAGAAAATCGAGGTGCAGAACGCCCCTTATTTCGTGGAATACGTGCGCGACCAGTTGGTGTCCCGCTATGGGGACAATGCGGTCTATAAAGGAGGGCTTTCGGTTTATACGACCTTGGACTTGAAGATGCAGGAGGCCGCCCAGCAGGCCCTTTCGAACGGGGTGGCGAATGCCGAGGTCGTGGCCCGCAAAAACCGGCTGACCAACATCCCGGTGGACCAGCCCATCCAAGGGGCCCTCTTGGCCCTGGACCCCCACACCGGTGCCATTCGCGCCATGATCGGGGGCATTGACTACCGCAAGAGCGTCTTTAACCGCGCCATCCAGGCCCACCGCCAGCCCGGGTCGGCCTTCAAGCCCTTCATTTACGCCGCCGCCATCGAGAACGGCTACACCATGGCCGACGTCTTCCTGGACACCCCGGTGGTTTATCCCGACCCCATCACCGGCCAGCCCTGGCGCCCCACGAACTTTTCTGGCAAGTTCCGGGGCCCCACCACCCTGCACACCGCCCTGATGTATTCCATCAACGTGGTCACCATCAAGCTTTTGGAAAAATTGGGCATCCAGCCCGTGGTCAACGTGGCCCGCCGCTTGGGGATCACTACCGCCATCAAACCCAACCTGACCCTGGGGCTTGGCACTTCCGAAGTCACCCTGGCGGAAATGGTGCAGGCCTTCTCAGCCCTGGACAACCAGGGGGTGCGGGTGGAGCCCTTCGGCATTTTGACCGTGAAGGACGCCTCGGGACGGGTTTTAGAAACTAATTCCCCGACCGGTGAACCCGTTCTGGACCCCGACGTGGCCTATATCATGATCCACACCATGAAGGACGTCATCGACAATGGCACGGGCCGCATCATCCGCCGCCTGGGGTTTAGCTACCCCGCCGCCGGCAAGACCGGCACCACCAACGACAACGTGGACGCCTGGTTCATCGGCTTTACCCCCAGCCTGACCTGCGGGGTCTGGATCGGCTACGACGAGCGGCAAAGCCTGGGTAAAAAACAGACGGGCGGCGAGGCCGCCGCGCCCATTTGGGCTGAGTTCATGAAGGCCGCCATGGAAGGCAAACCCGCGGAGGATTTCCAGCCGCCCAAGGGCCGGGAGAACGACTTTGTCCAGAAAAAGATCTGCCTGGATTCGGGCCTCTTGGCGACCACATTCTGCCTGCGCACCCGTAATGAAGTCTTCAAGAAGGAAACGGCCCCGACCCGGCTTTGCACCCTGCATTCGGGGGTCGGCAGCGAAGGCTCCGTGCCCGGCGAAACCGGGAGTGGGGGCGTTTCCACCCAGCCCGGTGATATTTTGGGGATGGACCAGCCGGTCATCCAAGCCGCGCCCGTGACCGCTTCGGCCACGCCCGGCGAGGAAGAGGAACCTACCAACGGCAAGAAACCCGCCGGCGCCCAGGAAGCCTACCCGGATGAGGGGTTCTAATCCCTTTACTTTTGGCGCTTTTGCAAAAACACAGGCCTCTTTTTATATGGATTGGCCCCGTTGTCCCAAACCCTGTCGTAAAGATCCTCGTTTTCTTCCTTTTGAACCCCTGATCTTAATTGCTCCCAACAATCCTCACGGATAAGGAAAGCGTCAGGCCTCAAAACGAACCAGGTCGAAGAGCCGGGTCCGCAGGTCCTTCCCATATAAGGAAACAGTTCCCCGGGTGATACATGCTTTACGACCCGCCAAATCGCTTTCTTTTCCCAATCATCCTCCGGCTCGAAAAAATACGCGTCCTTGCCGGTTTTGGCCGTGAAGTAGAATTTACCCGTCTGGTCGACCACCAGCATTTTCAGGTCAAGTTCCCTCGATTTGGCGATCACCTCATCCATAAGGGAATAGTCGTAATGCGGCATTTGCATGAGCATCAACCAGGCCAGGAAGGGTGCGCCGGAGGCCAAAACCAACTTCGCCTTTTGGTCCCGGAAGACCCATGCCGAAAACAAAATGAGCGCCAGCATCCAACGCTCCGGCGTCCCAATCAGTTCCTCCGAGGAATTGGGGGCCAGCAAGCCAAGGGCCAGCCATGCTTGACTGGGGTTCAAAACTAACCCGGCGATCCAGCCCGCTACAATGATCCTCAGGACAAGGGGAAAGTGCGGGTTTACCAATAGTTTGTATCCCACCGGCGCAAGGGAAAAGCCCTGTCCCCGCCATAAATGTCCCAAAAGCGGAAACGAAAGGGACAAAACCGCCGAACCGACCCAAGGAATCCATTTCTTAAGTTTCTCGATTTCGCCCAACAAGAGCCCGGCTGGGCCCAAAGGGTGGAAGAGGAAAGAAAGGGCACCTAAAACCCCCTTCCCCACTTGGCTAAGGCTTGAAAAGGCCCCCACTGCAAGCAGAAGGGAAAGGCTTAATTTGGGGAATTGAATGAGGTGGTAAAGGAAAAGAGGGGTCAGCCAAAAGAAAAAAACCGAGACGGCCCTACGACCTAACCACAACCATGCTCCCATGCCTAATAAAAGAAGGAGCTTCACGCTTAATTCGGGCGCCAACCCCAGACGGATCATCCCCGCCACCAAAAATGGCGTCGGATCGTGGTTGTTGATCCGGAGGGATCCCGATTTCAGGACTTCTCCGGCCTGATCCAACAAATAATATCCGTCTGTCCCTGGAAGGCGGGTTTGGGCCAAGATCCAGCCGCCGAATAGGATGAAAATCGATCCGGCGGCCGTTCCGTAGGCCCAACCGTCATTTTTTAAGTTTATCCAAGACCATGACCTGGGAAAAAAGATTCGATTCAACGAATATGGCATTGGTCCTGGTTTTCAATTCTTTCCAGAAGGCCGCCGAATCCACCGTGTCATCCCCCTGGAAGCCTTCCGCTTTAACCAACTTGAAAATCCAGTCCCGGGTTTCGGGTTTTGGGTCGCTCAAGTCGGTTATTTTCAAGGTGGTTTGGAAAGTTTTCACTTGAGGTTTGGAAACCTCGTTCCCGTAAATGGATTGGTCCTGGGATGGTTCGCTGGAATAGGACTTTCCAAAAACTTTTACTTCCCCCGACCCCGTCGGCACCCAGTTTCCTTCCCAAATTTTCCGGGAAGGACCGTTGTCTACGGAGGTTGTTTCCTGTATAGCCGCGAAGGTTCCGTCGCTCCGGAGTTTCAGGCTGTAATCCCCCACGCTTTCCATGGCAAAAGAAGCCAGGCTTTGGTCGACCACTTTTTCCAACCCTTTCGGCACCTCCAAAGGAGGCCGGGGGACGCGAACCGTCAAAATGTCGTTCTGATTCGTGGCAAAACATATCTCTGACAACACCAGGTCCTTGTAATCCCTGCCAGGAAAGATGGAATTCGCCTCAAAGTTAAGGGAGGAGGTATTCCATCCGTTTCCGGGAAAAGCGAACCATTGGGGCCCCATCTTATCCGCCAGGAGGAACCGGGCGCTTGAACTTCCGTTGCGAACCGTGATTTCTTTCGAACGGGCGTTGGCGACATAAAGATCGTCGGATCTCTGATATCCATTCCAAATGAAGAAACCCTTGAGGTTCACAGGCTTGTGGAATTTCAAATCAAACAGTGGAACGGATTTATCAGTGTCGATTTTATTGCCGTCCAATGCGAAGGCTAGGTCAGGGCGGGAATCGAACAAGCGAAAAGCGCCATAGGCTAATTCGGGACTCAAAACGTTCGTGGCCTTGACTTCCCCTTCCACCACGACAGGCCTTTCCACCGGGAGTGGCGTTCCCTTTCTGCACAACTCGATCCCGGTCAATTCCGTCGGCTCAACCGGATGGGTCGGCAGATGGATGAACAATGTTTTGACCCCAATTCTTCCCGGGACATAGAAGTAACCGCCATCCTCGTTGATTTCCACTCCGTTCATCGAAACGACAAAGGAACCTTTGCCTTCAAGGCGGACAGCATCCATTTTGACCGGATTTTCAAATTGGATGAAAATCCCCTCTTCGGCCCCCGATCCGATCATTCCAGGCTTCCAACCCAGGGTCGCAGTCCCATCCAAAAGGCCGGCCAGGTCAAATGAGGGCGCTTGGGAACTGGTGGCACTAAGGGCCAACACCCGGATTTTGGTTTCTTTACTACGGGCATCTGCAATCCTGAATAAACACGAGATGACTAAAACAACAAACAATGATTTTTTAAACATGCCCACCTCCATTTTCCCGGATATAAACTTCTCTTAACTTTCTTCCTAAATCATCCTGATTCCCCAAAGCGCATTTCTTGAACAGGTGCCCCCGATAGGGCACCCCTTCGGTCCCGACAACGGGAATTTCATTGGCGATCGCCTGATTCAACAACCACCCTGGTCGATCAAAAACGCAAGGATGCGCATAAGCAACGAGGCTTTCCCATGGCAACTGCGATCTTTGAATGTATTGGATCGACGGATGATCCTGCGCGGTAGGATGGGGACATATTATTTTAAGGTTCAATTCTTTTGCGGCTTCCAAAAGCTCAATCAATCCCTCGCGCCCGTAACAAGGCCCCGGGAAAAGGATTCTATCCTTGGGCCCGCCAGCGGGAAGCGATCGCGGAGGATTTCGGAAGGTTTCCAGGTGCTTGGCGCGGGGAAACAATTCTTTTAAATAAGGATGATCGGTCCACAGCTCCCGGGCTTGTTCAATGCAAGCCTGCTCCAGGTCCAGAACGGACCCCTCCGCCCGGAATTCCCGGAGCCGTACGTCCTCCGGGTGGAGCCGGGCCAGTTGATCCAGCCGGCTTTGGAGCGTCTTGATGGGCAGGTGTTCCAATTTGAGGACATAAGAAATTCCCCGGGATTGAAACCAGCGGTGGAGAAAGGGCGCCACATCTTGGGAAACGAGGGGAGTATCCCTGAAAAAGGGATAAAGAACTTTGACTAAAAAAGCCAGGCTCCGGGCTCTCAGGATTGCGGCTTTCCCTACCGGATAACCCAGGCCATTGAAAAGTCGGCTGAAAAATCTACCGGCCAGGGACAGGGACCGTGTTTTAAGCTTTTGGATTCCCGAAGCTTCACCCAAGCCGGGGTAAAAAATTAATTCTTTTTGGGAGGTCAATATCTGGGTCTGCCCGTGGAAAGCGCAATCTTCAAGGCCACAAACAAGACAATCATGCGTAACTTCCCGATCGGATCCGCCCCCCCAATGGGAATGCAGGTCGGAGGACGGCTTTGAAGTCTTTTCTGTTTTGCCCCAGAACCTAAGGATTAATTCTTCGGGCGTCAAAACAGGTTCGATCAGCAATTCGGCTTGGGGTTGGAACTGGAAATCGACGTAATTCCAGAAGATAGTGGCATCCCGGTCCGCACGATAGGCAATCCCTGGCAGCCGGCGCGTATGGGGATGCACTTCGACGATCCTTGCTCCCGCTTGGAGGGCACATTCAAACAACGCACCAGACAATTGGCAAAGCCCGCCGCCTACCGTGGGGATCGTACATCCCCAACGGATTTCCCTGCCGATCCGGTAACCTCGGCTTGTGGTTGGCCTTCCCACCTGCCGCCAAAAGCTGAAAACAGATCCATTTGGCACCACCACTCCCTCAAGACCGTCGAGGGCAAGTCGCAGGTTTTCCTGTTTAGCTTCCTCAAGAGGCCTTTCTTGGAGTTTTTCACTGAAAAGAGGGGATCTGGACTCCGCCCACAGGAAGGGGAAGTTGTCCCGATTGCCTTTGGACAAAGGCTTTTGGGACTTCAACAGGTCATCAATGGCTCGTTTTATTTGAAAACAAGTTGAAGCAATTTTGAAATGAACCCGTTGAAGTGGCTGGATGGCGCCCTGCTCCGGGCTTCGGGCTTCCAATAAAACAGGCATGAAATATTCCTCGTTAGTCCACCATCATAGCCTTCTATATTATTCCACAATCTTATATTTCTTCCGGATTTCCGGCTCGGGAAGTGCGTTGTAGTGCCACCATTCGTGGGAAAGCTGGAGAAAGCCCGCCTTGGTCATAACCCTTCTTAAGACCAGGCGGTTGGCCTCCTGTTGTTTCGTCAGTTTCCCCATCTTCAGGTATTTCTTCTCCAGACGCGGCTCGGCGATAGGCGTGAAGGAATCGAACCCCGTGCCCATGTCCACTTCCCCGTGTTTGCCGTCGGTCAGGCCGATATCCAGCGCCATGCCGTAGTTGTGGGGCGACCCGATGGCCGGGTTGGCTACGTATTTGCGCTGGGGCGTATCCTTGACTTTGTCCCACATCAGCCACTGGACCGAACGCGGCCTCAGGGCGTCGAAAATGAGGAAAGACCAGCCGGGCTTCTGCTTTTCGAGGAATTTGACGGCTTTTCTCAACTTCACTGCGGCGTCTTTGTGCAGGAAAACCTTGCCGCTGGAACCGTAGATAGGCCCGTAGAGGTCAACCCCCATGAAGTTGTTAATGCCTGCGTAACGCAGGTCGATATAGACGTGGGGATATTTGGAAATATCCACGAAGTCGGGGTTGTTTTCGACCTGTTTCAAGGAATCCGCCGGAGAGGGAGTTTTGGAAGTGCTTGGAACCCCATCCGCCAAGCCCAAGCACGGCAAAAAAGTAATGGGAAAAGCCAAAAGAAACAGAGCGGTTTTCAAAAACCCGGAACCCTTCCGGTCCACTTAAACCGAGGTTCCCTTGACCTGCTCAACCGCCAGGCGGAGGACCGGCCGAAGGACCTCCATGGCGTCCTTCACAGCCGTGGGAGAGCCGGGCATGTTGATGAGGAGCGTCTTGCCACGGACGCCCGCCACCCCGCGGGTCAATGAGACGAGGGGGGTTTTTTCATAGGCCTTGCTCCGGATCGTTTCCGCCAAACCGGGCAGCCATTTTTCGCAGACTTGGTACATGGCCTCGGGCACCCGGTCCTTGGGTTGGATGCCGATACCGTCCACCGTGAAGATGATGTCCACCGTTCCGCTGTCGGCGGTTTGGATGAGGTGGCCGGCCAGGGCCTGCTCGTCGTCGCCCAGGGCCTGCCGCGCCACGATCTCCCAGCCCATCTTCAGGCAGGAGGCGTTGATATTATCCCCCGCTTCATCCTTGGAAGTGCCCGAAACAAAGCGGTCCCCGACGGTGAACAAGGCGACTTGGATTGGCATTCAACACCTCGAAAAAAATTTTCACCACGGATGCGCAAGGATAAACACGGATGGAATTTAGTCCAAAATGATGGACAAAAACAAGACGAAGAACAAAGGAATCGAGGAGTCCCTGGACTTATCCTCGTAAATCTGCGTTCACCCGTGGCTGATTATTTGCTTTTGGAGTCGAGAGGAATATTACCCAAATCATCCGTGGGCGGCAGGTCCAGGTCCTTGGGCGGAGCCACGTCCGAATCCTTGATAGGAGGAAGCACGACTCCCGAATCGTTCGGCTTCTGGGTCGTGGCCCCATCCGGGGTCTGGGCCGCGGCGGTCCCGCTGTTGGAAGATTTGGAGACGTCGATATCCAGGGGGGGCGGCTGCATGCCGTCGATGTCGCCGCTGACGCCGTTCAAGGAATTGACGGCGTTTTGCTGGTTTTGGGTGGGGTTGGCGTTCAATTGCAGGGCCGGGGAATCGATCGCGGGCGGGGTCAGGGACTCGCCAGGATTGGCATTGGCCGCCGGAGCGGCGGGCGGCGCAGGAGGAGGGGCGACAGCGGTGGTGGAAGCGGGTTGGGCAACCGCCTCAGGAGTGGTGGAAGGCGCAGGGCTGGCGGAAGAAGCCGACGGTATTTGTTCGTTCAGTTCAGGAGGCGTCGGAACAGCCTCGGTGGTGGAGGGGCTGGTGGTGGTGGACGGAGGGGCGGCGGTAGTGGTGGTGATGTCCGGAGGCGCGATGGTATCCGCGGCGGGGGGGACGGGGGGTGCGGGCGGCGGGGCGGTGGCCGAAGCATTCGAGTTATTATCGGTTGAACTGGTTGAAGGAGCCGGTGGAGCGGCCGACGAACCGCTGACTTCGGGCGGGATAGGAGGGGCCGCTTCGGCAGCTGTTCCCGTCGGCGGTAAGCTCAAGTCGGGGGAAGCCGGGGGCGCCGTGGAAGAAGCCTCGCTAGTCGATGGCGGAGTGGTCACATCCGTCGCGGGGGGGGCGGCAGCCGGCATTTCGGCCACGTTACCCATGTCCGGCGGCAGGTTGGCAATGGGCTCCAACTTGTGGGGAGCGGCGGGAAGGGATTTGACTTGGACGGTCCTGGCCACCCCGGTTTCCTCAACGGGGGCGGGGGCTTCCGGAACCGCGGCTTCAGCCGCTTCCGGCGTGGCTTGGGGGGCGGCTTCCGCCGTATTTTCAGACGTTGTGGGGGCCGGTGGGATCTCGGAGGGGGGCGGGGCGGTGGTTTCTGAAGCCGCGGGCGCCTGGGCCGTCTGGGGCGTTCCGTTTTGGGCTTTTTGCTGCTTCGCCAGCTCCTGGGCTTCCTTCTTTTCCTTCTTGGCCAGGGCCACCGACATTTCCTGCGTGATCTCCGGAAGCTGGGTTTGGATATAAACCCTTAAAAGGTCCTTCAAGGAAACCATGGGACCCAAGCTGACCTTCCCCTGCATTTTAGAGGAGGCGGTTTTCTCATCGGTCGTGCCCCAGTAATTGCCCCCAAGGTTCAGGGCGGGGGTGCTGTTAATGACGTCCTTATCGTTGTCGTGGACGCTGTTGTTCTTGAACTGCAGGTCCGAATAGCCCTTGAGATAGAGGCCGTAAGTGTTCTGGGTGATGGTGTCGAACCGGAAGGTTGCGCTTATTTTACCGTCCAGGACGACGCCGGTGGCGTTTCCGTAGATCTTGCCGTTCTTGACCGAGGCAGTGCCCGCTCCGCGCAGGTAGAGCCCGCTCCCTTTGGTGATCTCAAACCACTGCATGTGAAGGTTGGAATCCTGGACCAGGAAGACGCCGCTGAGGAACTTGGCGCTGGAAATGTCCGCCTGGGCGCCGTTGAGGAACAGTTCGCTTTGGAGCCCGCCCTGGGTCATGTCGAAAACCGCCGGGGCGGCCGCCGAGCCCGCCACATCCAGGGTGCCGTCCACCTCAAGGGCGGAAGCGCCTTGGAAAACCACCTTGACGTTGGGGCCGATCCGCAACGTGGAACCCTTGGCCACCACCGTCCTGCCTTGGAGGATATAGGGATTGCCGTCGGCATTCCATTGGGTGTCGCCGGTAATGCTGTTGGGAACATTGGTGGATGCGAAGGTGGAGGAGGAAAGGAGAAGAAAGGCGATGAATAAGTTGTTTCGTTTCATGGACAGCTTCATGACCTCTAGGTGAAATTAGGAAGAGGCACACCGAAAATCGACGGGAAAGCTTCGATACTATAACAAAAAACGTTTGGAGCCGGTAAAAGAAAAAAGGGCGGGGAAATTTCCCCGCCCTTTCGAAAGCCTACTTATTTCGACGAATATTCTTTTCCCTTGCCCGAGTGCCGGATGGCGGCTTGGGCCGCCGCCAAACGGGCGATGGGAACGCGGTAGGGCGAACAGGAAACGTAGTTCAGTCCCACCATGTGGCAGAATTCGACGGAGTTCGGATCGCCGCCATGCTCGCCGCAGATACCCACTTTGAGCTTGGGTTTCACGCTACGGCCTTTCTCAACCCCCATCTTGACCAGCTGTCCCACGCCGTTGCGGTCCAGGACCTTGAAGGGATCCTTTTCGTAGATTCCGTTGTCCTGGTAATAGCGGATAATCTTCGCAGTATCGTCGCGCGAAAACCCGAAGGTGGTCTGGGTCAAGTCGTTGGTGCCGAAGCTGAAGAAGTCGGCTTGTTCGCCGATCTTGTCGGCCGTGACGGCCGCCCGGGGCAGTTCGATCATGGTGCCGATCAGGTATTCCAGCTTGACACCGTACTTGGCGATCGTCTCATCGGCCTTCTTGATGACGATGGCCTTCTGGTTCTTCAATTCGGCCACGTCCCCGACCAGGGGAATCATGATCTCGGGCACGATCTTCTTGCCCTGTTTTGCCAATTCGCAGGCGGCCGAAATGACGGCCTCGGTCTGCATCTCGGTGATCTCCGGGTAGGTAACGCCCAAACGGCAGCCCCGGTGGCCCAGCATGGGGTTGAACTCGTGCAGTTCTTCCACCCGCGCCAGGAGCTTCTTGGCCTTCTGCAAATCCGAGCCGCCTTCCTTGACCAACTCCAGGGCCTTCTTGATCACTTCATTGGAGGTGGTGTTCTTGTTGGTGGCTTCCATGCGGGCGATCTCGACCATCAATTCCTCGCGCTTGGGCAGGAATTCGTGCAGGGGCGGGTCCAGGAAACGGACGGTAACCGGGAATCCTGCCATCGCCTCAAAGAGGCCCAGGAAGTCCGACTTCTGCATGGGCAGGAGCTTCTTCAAGGCTTCCCGGCGGGAGGCCTCGTCCGTGGCCAGGATCATGGCTTGCATATGGGGCAGGCGGTCCTCGTCGAAGAACATGTGCTCGGTACGGCAAAGGCCGATGCCTTCCGCGCCGAATTTGCGGGCCACCTTGGCGTCCCGGGGAATGTCGGCGTTGGCGCGCACCTTCAAGGTGCGGGCCGCGTCGGCCCAACCCATCAGGGTGGCGAAATCGCCCGAAAGCTCGGCTTCCATGGTGGACACCTTGCCCTTGATGACTTCGCCGGTGGAACCGTTCAAGGAAACCCAGTCCCCTTCATTGATCACCGTGCCGTTGACGGTAAAGCGCTTGTTGTGCTCGTCCACCTTGATGGTTTCGCAGCCGGCCACGCAGGTCTTGCCCATACCGCGGGCCACAACCGCCGCGTGGCTGGTCATGCCGCCGCGGGCGGTCAAAATGCCCTCGGCTGCGTCCATGCCGTGGATGTCGTCGGGCGAGGTTTCCAGGCGGACTAGGATGACTTTCTTCCCTCCTGATTTCCATTCCACGGCCACGTCCGCCGTGAAAACCGCCTGGCCGGAGGCCGCGCCGGGAGAGGCCGGCAGGCCCTTGGCGATGACTTCCTTGGGGGCCTTCGGGTCGAAAACCGGATGAAGCAATTGGTCCAATTGGATGGGCTCCACCCGCTGCAGGGC
>JAJPJW010000126.1 GCA_021324075.1 Pseudomonadota bacterium
AACTATTCTATTGCAATGCTTCCTCGACCAACGAGGAAAGCATTGCGATAAACAATGGATGGGTGCCCACCGTCTTGGCGCGCACCATGTGCAATCCCTTCCACTTGGCCTTGTCGGCGGCCTTCACGTCGATGTCGTAAAGCACTTCCACGTGGTCCACCAGGAACCCTACCGGCGCCACCACGCAGGCGGCCAGGTCCTCATAGGTGCGTTGGTGGATGAACTCCGTCAGGTCCGGTTCCAGCCAGGGGTCTTCCGGGCGGCCCGAGCGGCTGGTGAAGGCCGGCTGGTAATAGGGCATGCCCACCTCGTGGGTGACCAACTGACAGGTCTCATCCAACTGGCGGGCGTAGGGGGATTCCATGGCCATCTTCTTGGGGATGCTGTGGGCGGTCAGGATCAGCTCGGCCCGGTGGCGGGCCTTCTCCTCCGCCGAAAGCTGGGCATAGCCGGCCTTGATGTTCTGGGCCAGGGCCTGGATGAAGCCGGGCCGGTTGTGCCATTCGGGCGCATAGGTGACTTGGGGAAGGGGCAGGCCCTGGGCCTTGATGGATTCCAGGCCCTCGTCCACCTTCTTCACGTATTTGTCGTAGGAAGCGGGGCTGCGGTGGGGCGCCATGACGACGGCGAAGATCCGGGTCTTGCCTTCCTTGGCCAAGGCGGTGAGCGTGTCGGCAACGCGGGGGGCCACATGGGCGAAACCCATGACCACAGGAAGGTCCATGCCCCGGGACTTGAGAAGCTTTTGGAGGGCTTTGGCCTGCTCGCCGGTGAGGCGGTTGTAGGGGGAGACCCCGCCGATCTGCTGGTATTGCTGTTCCACCAGCTTCAGGCGCTCGGGAGGGATATTGCGCCCCGCCGTGACGTCCTGCAGGAAGGGAACCACGTCCCCGGGCTTTTCCGGCCCGCCAAAGCCGATGAGCAAAACAGCGTCAAAGGATTTCAAGAAAACCTCAATCAACCACAGAGTTCACAGAGGACACAGAGTAAGGCAAAAGAATATTAGGAAGGATTGAAAAATAAAAGATTTAACTCTGTGCCGATTCACCTTAAAGGAGTTAATGAAATCGGTACTATACCGACCTCTTTAACAGCTTTATGCAAGGTCGGCATGTGAACTCCGTGTCCTCTGTCCCACATGTCTTATTGAAAAAAGGGTTTTGCGGAAATGTGGGACTATACCACCTTCTTTGACACCTTTATGGAAAGGTGGCATGTGGTTCAACGCCTTAGGGTTTCCAGTTCTTGACCGTATCGATCATGGCCCGCACATTGTCCATGGGGGTCTGGGGCAGGATGCCGTGGCCCAGGTTGAAGATGTGCCCGGGTTTTCCATTGGCCTGGCGCAGGACCTTCTCGGTCTCGATCCGCACCTTCGCCGGGTCGGTCAGCAGGATCTCGGGGCTTAAATTGCCCTGGATCGCCACGTCGCCCAGCTGTTTCCAGGCCTGGTCCAGGGGGCTGCGCCAGTCCACGCCCATCACGGTGGCGCCGGTTTCCCGGAGGTAGGGGAAGAAGGGCGAGGTCTGGGTCCCAAAATAAATGACGGGGATGTTGGGCTGGAGCTTCCGGAGGTTCAACGTCAGCAGCCTCAAATAGGGGAGCACCAGGCGCTGGAATTCCTCGGGGGCCAGGATGCCCACCCAGGAATCGAACAACTGGATGGCCTGGGCCCCGGCGTTGACCTGGCCGTTCAGGTAGGAAACGGTGGAACTGACCAGCCGTTTCATCAGCTCATCCCAAAGCTTGATGTCCGACATGACGGTGCGGGTGTGGTAATAGTCCTTGGAACCGCCGCCTTCTATTAGATAAGAGGCCAGGGTGAAAGGCGCCCCGGCGAAGCCGATCAAGGGAATGTGGGATTTGAGGCCGGCGCGGATGAGCCTCACCGCCTGCATGACGTAGCCCAGGTCGAATTCGCCGTCCACTTCCACCAGCCGTTTCAGGTCCTCGGCCGAGCGGAAGGGGTTATGGATGACCGGCCCCCCGCTTTCGGCGAAGGACAGCTGGAAGCCTAAAGGCTCGGAGATGAGCAGGATGTCGGCGAAGAGGATGGCGGCGTCCACGTCCAGCGTTTCCTGGGCGGAGATAGTGACCTCAGCGGCCAGTTCGGGGGTCTTGCACAATTCCAAGAAGGAGACCTTGCTGCGCACGTTGCGGTACTCGGGAAGGTAACGGCCCGCCTGGCGCATGATCCAAAGCGGGGTGCGGACGGTGGGTTCTTTGCGGCAGGCCTTCAGGAAGAGGCTGTTTTGGACGTTGGCGGGGATGGTGGGTGCGCTGGCACGGGAAACCCGGACCGGCTGGACGGTCTTCTTCTTTAAAAGTTCCGGCCCCTTCTCGGAAGTTTCCTTGACGAGAAAGCCCATCTTGGGGTGTTCGGGTTCGAGGTCCACGGCCACTCCGTGTTCCTTAAGCGCTTCGGTGCAGACCGAGCCCACGGAGGCCACCACCATCCTTGAAAAGGCTTCCTTTAACCGGTCCTCTAGGCCGATACCCTTGGCCACCTGGAAGACGTTCTGCACCTGGGTGGCGCTGGTGAAAAGGGCAACGGAGACTTCGCCGCCCGCGATGGTTTCCACCAGGTGGACCAGGGGCCGGGCGTCCTCGGGTAGGGCCCATTTGTAAACCGGCACGCTGTAGACGGCCTTGGCGCCCCGGCTTTTAAGGCCGTTGATGAATTCCTCATTCGAAATCCCATATTCCTGAACGGCCACGGTCAGTCCCTTGATGGGGTGTTCACGGTCCAGGGCCTCCAAGATTTCTTTCCAGGTATTGGGTTCGGCCACCGCTATGGAAGGGCGCAACTTGCGGTCGGAGAGGGCTTTGACCGCCTTGGGGCCGCGCGGCACCAGGACCGCGTGCTTGAAAGCCTTCTGGATGCGGCTGGGTGCGATATGGGTTTCCAGGGCGTCGAAGAGGATCTTGGTGCCCACTCCCGTCATGAAAACGATGACGTCCACTTCGCCCTGCTGGAGGTGGTCGAAAAACTGGAAGGCGGGCTTGTTCTCGGTAAGCGGGATTTCACGCATGGACGGCGCCACATGGGGGTGGCCGCCGTGGCGGGTGATGAGGTCTTCCATCTCCTTGGCCATGCGGCTCTCGAAGGCCGCCACGGCCAGGCCCTCAAAGCCGTGTTTTTCCAGTTCGCCGGTCGTTTGGGACATGCCACTTATCTTTCAGAATGGAATTTAATGAAAGTGGTATTGTCCCACATTAACTTTGCTTGTTTCAAAAAGGATATGTGGGGCATGGGGGTGCAGTATAAACCGAAAGGAGGTTTAATGCACCGCGTTGGCCTTAGGCGTCTCGTCCAGGCATTCCACCTTCACCTGGTAATCCAGCTTGGAAAGCACGTCGGTGCCGCGGAAGTTGCCCGAAAGGGGGGCCGCATCCGGGGCCGAGGGCCCGGCGGCCAGGGGGATGTGCAGGTCCGAGACCGCCAGGCCCCAACTGGGGTCGTAGCCCCGCCAACCCGCGCCGGGCAGGTAAACCTCGGCCCAGGCGTGCAGGTCGTGGGCGTCCTTGGAACCCGGGTCGAACTTATAGCCGCTCACGAAGCGGGCGGCCAGGCCCATGGACCGGCAGATGTCCACCAACAGCACCGCCAGGTCGCGGCAGGCCCCTTCGCGCCGCCGCAAGGTTTTGTGGGCGGGCAGGGCCTCGCCCATGGGCCGGAGGACGTGCTGGAATTCGCGGTGGATGTAATCGGTGGCGTGGAAAAGGAAGTTGATCGCGTTGTCGTCGCTTTCTTTCAACAGATCCTGGGCCAGGTTGGCCACCAAAGGGTCGGGAGTGGGTTTCAAATAAAGGCTGAGGGCGCCGGAATCAGCCCTATATTTGGCGGGAAGGCTGAGGACCAGGGGATCGGTAATGAGGTAATTGAAGGGATTGCTCAGGGTAGTTTCCACCTTGAAGTGGGTCTGCACCGAGAAGGCCGGCTGCTTGCCCGAGAACCAGGCCAGGACCTCATGGTTGTTGAACAAGTCCAGCGATTCGGAAAGGCCCGCCGGGACGGGATCCACCAGGAGGTTGAAATA
>JAJPJW010000159.1 GCA_021324075.1 Pseudomonadota bacterium
TCAACTTATCCACGATTTCCTGGGTCTTTGCCATGTCCAGGCCACACATCTTGCTTAACTCGGCCACGGTAAAGGGAATGTCCATGGTAATGCCGCCCGAGCCCTCTTCCCCGTGTTTGTGGACAACCAGTAAAATGGTGTTCGCCACCAACCGGTTCGAGTCTTTGATCATCAAATTGGCGATTTGCTGGTTGGCGTCCCGCAGGCGGGAAGTCAGGTTCTTCAAGATTTTTTTGACGATCTTGGGGTTCGTCTGCATGTGCATTTCAAAAACTTCTTCGTCCAGGGCGATCAACCGGGAGGCATCCAGCGCCACCGCATTGGCTGACCGCACATCTTTGTCGATGACCGCCATTTCCCCGAAGAAATCACCAGGCCCAAGGATGACCAGGGTTTTTTCAACTCCGTCCTTTAATTGCTTGGTAATCTTTACTTTTCCAGATTGGATGATGAACATCTCGTTTCCCATGTCGCCTTCACGGAAAATGACGTCATTTGAATTGTAGGTTCTTCCGCATTTTTCGAAAATTTCTTGTTCGGTGCTCATAAAGCCCTCGAGGATGGTCAAAAGCCACGGGATTTTAACAAAGCGGCAACCAAAGTCAACGACCGGCCAACTGCTTAATTTAAAGGAGTATAAGGGAAAAACAAGGGAAGACAAGAAGCTTTAGAAATAAAAGTCCAATGCAAAATGGTGGTTGGAACCCAAAAAGCCTGTGTTGGTCCAGGCATAGTCCACACCGATGAAGTCCTTAAATGCGGCGATTTTGACGCCCGCTCCCAAATAAAGGCCGGCGACCCCTCCGATTCCATACTGGTTTTGGTCAATGGAACCCGCAAACTGGTAACCAAACCGTCCCACCAAAGTGTCTTTGTACCAGTATTCGCCACCCAAGCAATTAACGATATAGGGATCGTCGGTAGGAATGTCCAGGTCGTAATCCAGAACGAAATCGTCGTTGAACATTTTGTAAGCCACACCCAGCTTGATGGTGAATGGCAATGGGTCGGATACTTGGTCGAATTTGATTCCAGGCCCCATATTCTGAAGGTCTAAGCCGATTTGAAGATGCGGAATGGGGGAATGATAAAGCACCCCCAGGTCGGCGGCAAAAGTGGATGCGCTTGTTCCCGACAAGGTCTTGCTGATGTATTTGGCGGTCAACCCAATGTCAAAATAATAGCTCAGCCGGTAGGCACCGGCCAAATCAATATCCATATAATTCTCGCCAACGGTTCCCGATCCCGTGACCGGGGTATTGCCAACGACACCGGTAATTTCAGGTTCGGTCCCAGTGGAAAGGAGTTTTACCCCGAGGCCGAGTGCAGCTTCATTGCCCAACTTAGTAGCGGCGGCAAAATAGTCATAACGGACTGTTTCAATGAAAACGTCGTATTGGGCGGTAAGATGGGTGCCCCCTAATTGGTTGAGCCCCGCCGGGTTCCAATAAACGGCATTAGCGTCATCCGCAACAGCGGTGAACGCCTGGCCCATGGCAATAGCCCTTGGCCCTACCGGAATCTTGAGTTCCACCGCACCACTGGTTCCCTGAGCCCAAACCGGATTGGAAACCAGGGTTAAAAGGGCGATCACGGCCAAAACAGCAAAAGAAGTAAGGCGTTGAAGGTATTTCGAATTGTCTTTCAAAGTTGGGAGCCCCTTTAAAATCTACTAATAACCAAAAAATTATATCCTTGGCTCAAAAAACCGTCAACGCGCAATATTCCCAACGGCAGCCGGTTTATCCTGGGTTTTTATCCGGTTTTGATCCTTTTTCACCTTATCGGCCAGATAGTGGCCTGTGTAAGACCTTGAATTGGACATAAGATCCCGCACCGTACCTGCGGCCACAATTTGCCCGCCATCCTCACCGCCTTCCGGTCCCAAATCCAAGATAAAATCGGCGGTTTTAATGACGTCCAAATTATGTTCAATGACGATCACCGTATTGCCAGCTTCAACTAGCCTCTTCAATACGACAATTAAATGATGGACATCGGCAAAATGCAAACCGGTTGTCGGCTCATCAAGGATATAAACCGTCCGTCCGGTGCTCCTTTTCCCCAATTCGGTCGAAAGCTTTACCCGCTGGGCTTCGCCCCCCGACAGGGTTGTAGCGGCTTGACCGAGCTTGATATACCCGAGGCCCACATCATGCAGGGTCTCCAAGACCCGTTTGATTTTGGGGATAGGCGCAAAAAATGGAAGGGCCTCTTCCACACTCAAATCGAGGATCTCCGCAATGTTTTTTCCCTTGTACTGGATTTCCAGTGTTTCCCGGTTGTAGCGCTTCCCTTTACAAATTTCGCAGGGGACATAAACGTCCGGCAAGAAATGCATTTCAATCTTAATAACTCCATCACCCTCGCAAGCCTCGCAACGGCCACCCTTAACATTAAAACTGAACCGCCCTTCTTTGTAACCCCGGGTTTTGGATTCGGGTAATTGGGCGAACAGGTCCCGGACATGGGCGAAGACACCGGTATAGGTGGCTGGGTTGGAACGGGGTGTGCGACCGATGGGCGACTGGTCTATTTCAATTACCTTGTCAATATTTTCGGTCCCCTCCAAGGACTCATATCCCTCAGGCTTTAACCGTAACTGATAAAGCTTGTGGAGAAGGGCCGGATAGAGGGTTTCCATAACCAAAGTACTTTTGCCGGATCCCGAAACACCCGTCACGGCGACGAAACCACCTAAGGGCAGTTTGACCATAATATTTTTTAGGTTGTTTTTGGAAGCGCCCTTTAAAACGAGGAATTTTTCGAATTTCTTCTCATTCTCGAGTTTTGCAGGAATACAAAGCTTCCCCGAAAGGTATTGTCCTGTCAAAGAACGGCGGTTGGCGAGGATTTGGTTCAAGGTTCCCGCGGCGACCACTTCCCCGCCTTCCACACCCGCGCCCAATCCCATATCGACGATATAGTCCGCCGCTTCCATCGTATCCTCGTCATGTTCAACGACGATGACCGTATTGCCAATGTCCCTGAGCCGTTTCAAGGTATTCAACAACCGCACATTGTCCCTTTGGTGGAGGCCGATGGAAGGCTCATCCAAGATATAAAGCACTCCCACCAAAGCGCTCCCAATTTGGGTGGCCAGGTGGATACGCTGGGCTTCACCGCCGGAAAGGGTCCCGGTCATCCGGTCCAGAGTGAGGTAGTCCAATCCGACATTTTTCAAGAACGAGAGCCGGCTTTTGACCTCCTTGAGAATCTGCCCGGCGATGGCTTGTTTTTTATCATCCATCTGCAATTGGTCAAAAAACTCCAGGGATTTTTTGACCGACATTTGGGTCAAATCAATGATGTTTCGGTCCTTGAGGGTGACCGCCAGGCTCTCGGGTTTCAACCGCGTACCTTTGCAGGCACGGCACGGCTTGCTGACCAAGTATTTTTCAATTTCTTCCCGGATGTATTCCGAGTCCGTTTCGGTATAGCGCCTTTCCAGGTTGGGGATAACACCCTCAAAGGGGCCCCAGTATTTTTGTTGGTAGCTCCCCTTCTGGATTTTGAACTCAATTTCCTCCTGGGTGCCGTACAAAATGGCTTCCCGGACCTTTTGCGGCAATTTTTTGAAGGGAACATCCTGCTTCACTCCAAAATGCCGGCAGACTCCTTCCAAAAGGTTTTGATAATAAACCGCCTTGGGAGAGTCGTAAGGATCCACCGCCCCTTCCAGGATGGATTGTTCCGGGTCAATGACCAGGGATTCGTCCGCTTCCATTTTATATCCCATGCCCGTGCAGGCCGGACAGGCACCGTGGGGATTGTTGAAGGAAAAGTTCCGGGGTGCGGGCTCTTCGTAACTGATCCCGCAATAAACGCAGGCAAAGTGTTCCGAAAAAAGGTGTTCCTCCTCCTTGGCGCCGGTTCCCGACAATATCTTCACCACGCCTTCCCCGTGTTTGGAAGCGGTTTCCAGGGAATCGGCCAGGCGCTTCTTGATATCGGGTTTGATGACAAGCCGGTCCACAACGACTTCGATGTCGTGTTTTTTGTTTTTATCCAGGTCGATCTTTTCGCCCAGGTCCAGGATGGTGCCGTCCACCCTTACCCGGACAAAGCCGTCCTTGCGGATCTGGTCGAAGATTTTCTTGTACTCCCCCTTACGGCTGGAAATCAGGGGGGCCAGGATATGAAGCTTGGTTCCTTCAGGAAAAGCCAGGACACGATCCACAATCTGCTGGATGGTCTGGCGGGTGATTTCCCTTCCGCAGTTGGTACAGTGCGGCGTGCCGACGCGGGCAAAAAGGAGGCGGAAGTAGTCGTAGATTTCGGTGGTGGTTCCAACCGTGGACCGGGGATTACGGCTTCCCGATTTTTGTTGGATGGCCACGGCCGGGGACAAACCTTCGATGAGGTCTACATCGGGTTTTTCCATCAGACCCAGGAATTGGCGGGCATAGGCCGAGAGGGACTCCACATAACGGCGTTGGCCTTCGGCGTAAAGGGTGTCAAACGCCAAAGAGGATTTGCCCGACCCGGAAACACCTGTGATCACCACCAATTGGTCCCGAGGCATCTCGATGGAAATGTTCTTGAGGTTATGTTCGCGGGCCCCGCGGACCACAATGCTGTTTTTTTTCATAGCGGAACGAGTCCTTTCAAAGAGCCGGTTATTATTACGGATCGGGGGTTGTTTTTTCCAGCGGGTTGGACAAACCGGGCCACAACCGGCCGCTTAAACGACAAATTTGGAATTACTGGAACTGGCTGGCGGCACCAGTCAAACCTTGGTTCCGGAGGCCGTTCAACCGTTGCAGTTGGTCCTCCGAGACGGTCAGAGGACGGCCCGGCAGGGCCTTCAGGTTCAAGGTGAAGAAAAGGCGTTTTCCCAATACCGGGTCTTCGGAGTACTGCACCTGGGCCTCCCAATCGTGCAAATCCCGGTAAATACTGATGCTCCGGGTCTCAAATTGCGCATTGGTCAAATCATAACTTTCAATGAGCGAAAGCCGGTAGTTCGTGAAAAAGGAAAAATCCGCCTCGCCGGCGATCTCAAAGGTCGGCGGAAGTCCCGAAGTCACGGGCCCCTGGTTGGTAAAATTCGGGTCCACGAAATTTCCGGAAATGCGGAACCTCCACATGTCGTGGGGGCTCTGCAGGTTCAAGACACTGTTCAAATCCTTCAAACCGTTGGCGGCGATGGAATAATCGCCGATAAGTGTGTAGTTGAGCTGGCTCGAGGCCGTCCAATAGACTTCTTCGTGCAAATAGCCGAACCTCGGGGCATCGGTCTTGATGGCCGGGTCCGTCACATCGGCGTTAAAGTCGAAGCTGGAGCTGGTAGCCTCCCTCAGGGTTGAGCCGATATCACATTCCAGGCGCCCGGAAAGAAAATTGGCCGTTACACCAGTGGGTGGATCGGTTGGGTAACGGTTGTTCAGCTTTTGGGAAAAATTATATGAAAAACTCGAGTTCAAATACTCGGACCAGCGCGAAGTCAGAGTGCTTTGGAGGTTGACGCTGTGGGTTTCACCCGCACTGCCGGCTCCCACCGTGATTCCCTGGTCGGCGACATCCTGAAGGGATTCATCCATGGCCACCCGCCCAAAAAGGCTCTGGCTTTGTTCCAGCAAAAGGCTTTGGCTCAGCCCTAGCTCGCCCGACAAATGGCTGACGTAAAAACCGTCCGCTTGGGTATAAGTGTGGTCGCCTTGCAAGGAAAGGTCATACTTGGGCCCGCCTTTGAAAAGCAAGTCCAGCGGAAAAAGGGAAAAATTGGCTTGCGGAAGGTTTTGAAGGCTTTCCAGGAAGTTTGAATAAAGCGTGACGGGGTTGCTGGAGTCGGGATTGATGATCTTGGGATTTGTGAAATCGGCGATCTCCTGCCGGCGGAACAACAATCCCAAGGTGTATTTTTGGTTGGTATAAGTCGTGGAAATATCATACTCCCGCACGGTCGAAACCAAGGTGGGATCCCTCCGCGCCACTGAATAATCGTTGCTGAAAAGGCCGTCCCCCGGCAGGTCGGCCTCCACCCGTCCCTGAAAATTGGCGGAGAGCGCCCAAAGCATGCGGGCCCGCCCTTCCCACCTGAATTGCTGGCTTTCCTTTTCCTGTATCCCATAACCGTACAGGGAAAGGACTTGATAGTCGTTCAAGGCCAATTCATGCCGCAGGCCCAGGCCCAGGCCTTGTTTAAAGAAGTAGTCCGTGTAAAGGGCGCCGTAACTCTTCGGGTTCAAGAGGTAATTGGTGGTTAAAAGTATGTAATTTCCGAGGTAATCGGTGGCTCCCGTCTCTATGGAAAAAGGAGTCTTCAGGTCGTGGATAGTCCTGACGAAAAACGGGAAATAGAAAACCGGAACCTTCCCGATGAAAAAGACCACGTTCTCAGCCACCAAATAATCACCTGAATAAATGGTGATCTTATCGGCCTTCATGTAGTAGTGGCGGTAACCTTCGGGGTAATCGCAGGTCGTTGTCACCGCATCCTTGATGATAATTTTGTGGGGCATGATGTCGATTTCGGAACCGGTGGAAATCCATGGCGGGGACGTCGTTTTAATGTTATGCGCCTTCCCCAAGCCCGTTTTCATGTTGTAGTCCAGGGTCTGGGCCTCGACCTCCTGGGTTTCGTCCTGCCAAACGACATGTCCCTCCGCATGCACATCCTGGGCGACGTTATCGTAGCGGATCGTGTCTGCGTAAAGATGGACCTGGTCCTGTTGGATATGGACTTCGCCTTTGCAAATGACAAGGTTTTGGTCCCGGATGTACTGGATGGTGTCGGCCTGGATATGGACCTGGGAATCAAGGGAAAGGGACAGGTCCGCAATCGCGGGCGTCGCCACCCCCGCAAAACTGGCGATCCACAGGGCCATTCCGGCAAAACGGAGTTGGAACTGGGGCGAGGTCATAGGGTCGTTTCAACCTTTGGGAAGTCGTTTCTTCCACCCCGGGAATTTCCGGACCGCCCACCGGGCACCAAACTCCTCCAAAAATCCAACCGGTGCCTCAACCAATGGACCATGACCATTCCAATGCCCATGAGCACCCAGTTCGGAAGCCACATCCCCCAAAAGGGCGAAATAACACCCCGGGGACCGCCTTCCTGGCCGTAAATAATGAACAAAAGGTAGATCACCACCAGAAGAAGCGCCAAAAAGAAGCCCGTGATAAAGCTGGTCCTGAACATCAGGCCAAGGGGGATTCCAATAAAGGCAAAGGCCAGCGCAGAAAAGGGTATGGAGAATTTTTTATGGTATTCCATTTCGTCGTACCTCGTATCGGCGTTCATCGCCTTTTCCTTTTTGATCTTGGCGGCCAGGTCATGGATCGATATATTCCGTGCGCTTCCAAAGTCAATGGGCCCGCTTTTCATTTTCCGGGAATTGAGGTCCAAGGTGCAATTCTTGAACTGCATGTTCAAGAATTCCCCCGGAGGCTCCGTAGGGCCGGCTTGGTCCTGCTGCAGGATGCCGTCTTCCAAGTCCAGCATGACGTGAAAACTTTCCGGGTCCTGCCGCAAGGTGCCGGTTTGGGCCAGGATTACCCGGTAAGGATGGGAGCTTTTGTCCAAAAACTCGACCGTTACCCCCTTCAAAATGTCGTTTTGATCGTCTTTTTCCTTCGCATATAAAAGATAGCCGTCGAAATTTTTGATGAATATCCTTTCATGGACGTTGATGGCCGACCTTTTGGTGACGATTTCATACTGGAGCTTTAAATAGGACGTGTTCCCCCAAGGCACAGCCCTGTCCATGATGAACACCAATGCGACGCTCAAAAGCAGCGAAAAACCGATCATAGGCCAGATAAGGACCCCGGGCGAAACCCCCGAGGATTCCATCGCCATGGCTTCCCTGTCGCTGCTCAGCCGGCCATAAACCACCAAGAGGGCGGTCAAATAACCGATGGGAATGGCGAGCACCAAATAGCTTGGCTGGATATAGAGGAGAAGCCGGATGGAGTTGGCGAATCCGGCCTGGTAAAGAAAGACATAGTCGAAAAATTCCAGAATCGTGTAGAGAAGGTTCAGGATGAACATCCAGATGCCCGTTGCCAATAAGAAGGGCGGCCAAACTGCCGTGAAGTAATAACGGATTAAGACAGGGATCACTGCAAGCCTCGGAACGGTGATAGCGGCGCTAAGTCCGGACAATGCCCTCTCCGGACCACGGGCTTAAAATGGCATTATGAAAGAAACAGCTTCCATGCCACAGGGCAAAAATACCAAATTAGCCCCAGTTTAGACGAAGGAAGGTTGTACGGAAGGCGGGTTTTAAAGGGTCGGAACATCCTGTAAATAACCGCTTTTGGCGGTATTGGGGACGGCCGGAAGGCCCAATTCCGCGGCATGGGAAGCGGAGGCCGTCGAAGGGCTGCTATTGAACCCCGGAGGAAAGGCCGTTGCATTCGCCGAATTATCGATTCCTGGCGGCATGGAGTCACTGGCCAAAGCAGGGACAGCCGGGGCGCCGGATGGATTGAAGCCGGGAGGAAGTGAGGCATCCGGGGCCGGGGGAACCCCGGCCAAGGAAGGAGGCATGGAGGCATCCGCCACAGGAGGCACTTCCGGAGCGGCCGAACTGCCGGGAACGGGTGGAAGGTTGTTGTCGGCCACGGGAGGCATCGACATGTCGGAAGGAGGTGGAGCCACTCCGCCTGCCGGCGGTGGCAAAGAGGCGTCAGCCACAGGGGGAACGCCTGGCGCGGCGGAATCAGCAGGAACAGGCGGTAAGGAGTTATCCGCTACAGGTGGAAGGGCCATGTCGCCGGGCGGGGGGAGTGCCCCGTTATCCATTGGAGCCAAGGAATTATCGGAAGCGGGCAATTGGGCCATCGGGGGCGGCAAGGCGGCCGAACCTGTCGAATCAGGTACAGGTGGAAGGCCGTTGTCCGCTGGCGGAAGAGCGCCGCTGTCCCCCGGCAATGCTGTTGCCGCGGCCATGGGAGCGGGAGAAGAGGGTAATTCGGACTGGGGCATCGTCGGTGGACCGGGATTGGTTGGATTTCCATCCGGCAAAGGCGGAAGGGACATGTCGCCCGAAGGGGGCGCGGATGAAGGTGCGGAAGTCCCGGGAAGAGCCGGCATGGAATTATCTGTTGCCGAGGGAGGTGGCAAAGTGCCGGCATCCGACGGGCTCGAAGCCGGTGGAAGAGCCGGCAACCCCGAATTATCGGAAGGTAACCCGGGGGCGGTTGAAGAGGGCTGGCCCGGGACGGCTGAATTGTCGGCAGGAAGGGCCGGCATGCCGGAATCGGGTGCTCCTGCCGCAGGCATTGGTGGGAGACCGGTGCTGTCGGCGGGCGCTGCCGGGGACGCGGGTGGCAGACCAGCCGGAGCAGAATTATCCCCTGGCAAGGGCGGCAAACCTGAAGGGCTGCTTTCCGCGCCTGGCAAAGCAGGAGCGGCATTTTCGCTGGGATTAACAGGTTGGAGCCCCGTACCGTTACCGGGAGCTTCAGGCAAGGGTGCCGTAGTTCCGGGGTTCATGGGAGTCAGTCCGCCGCCTGAAGAATTATCCATAGGCAAAGGCGGAAGGGTATTCGAGGAACTGGTGCTGGCCGTACCGCTTTCCGGCAGGGGGGGCATGGCACTAGCAGTGGCCGTGCTTGATCCCTCGCTTGGCAAAGGCGGCAGGGGCGTTTGACCGCCATTGGCCAGATTAGGAGCGGCCGGAGTTTTAGATTTCCCCGTGGATTTGGTCGTCAAGCCCATGGATTTGCGGAATCGCTTCATATCAGGATAAGTCAGGAGATTCGAAGGAATCCGCCCCATCACCTCCAAAGTGACTTTCTTGGCGATAAGATCGTCAGTCGGGTCAATGGTCAGTTCCATGAATTCAAAAGAGGATGTGTAACGCTGGGTATCAACAATCCGGATGAATCCTACCGGTTCGCCAGACTGGGTGAACAAGGCCATCACATCGTTCTTTTTCACGCCTGCCAAATCCCCGGCATCAATGTAATTGCCGCTGAATTGGCGGCTTCCTGGCTGGTCCCGAAGGGCGATGACTTGCCCCCCAATAATCGTGCGGTTGTCAAAAAGATGCTTGAGAAGGGTCCGGGTTTGCACGGAATAAGGGAGGTCATTGCCTGTTGAAGGTGACATTTGATAAGTAGTAAAAGATAAGGCCTGTGAAGCGAACAGTCCGCCCAGTAAAAATGAAGACACGGCGAGAACACGTTGTAGCTTCATGGATACCTCAAAGGGAAGGGATGGATGCCTTTGCAAACGATATGATAATCAAAAAATAAAGGAAAGAGGGGATTTTTTTTGAAAAACCCCCTCTCGAAATCCTGAAAAATTACAGCCGCGTGATCAATGAGATGTAGTGGATCCCGCCGATGGAATTGCTCACATAGGCGTAATCGATCTCGAACAGGTAGGCCCAAATGCCGACACCCACGGAAGGGGTAAAGGAATCGTTATCGAACTGGAATCCCTTGGTTTCAAACCCGCCTCTAACGGCAACAAATTGGCGGTACCAATATTCCAGACCGAAATGGTAGTTGTTAAGAGATTCGCCGGCGTAAAGCGTATCGGCGTCAAAATTAACGGACAAGGTACTGGTGGGCACCGGTGCCTCTCCCTGGTTTTGCCTCTTCCCTATTTCCTGTGAGTAAGAAACACCGAGGGTCACGCTGGGCTGCAGAACCTGGGTTGGATTGGTCGGGGTATTCTGCCATTGGATATAGGAACCGCCAGTGTAGTCCCGGGCAACCAAACCGAAGGTCAATTCTTTCACGGGTTTAAAAAGCAGTCCCAGGTCCGAGCCAAATCCGAAAGCCGAGGCCGTGTAGGCATCGGTCCTCAGAAGCTTGATGGTGCCGCCAACGGCGAATTGCTTTCCAATTTTCCAACCACCCGAAATCAATCCGGCCTGGTCGGCATAAGTCGTCGTGCCATGGGTATTGCCACTATTGTCCGTAATAATGATGTCATCTACCCCCAACCGCAGGTAGCTCAAGGCATAGGAACCAGCCGACTCCGTATTAAAAGCGAGATTAACAAAGTCGTAGCTTTGGAGATCATTCTGGGCCGCGTGCATGGTCGTAATTTCGATGTCATCGATCAAGGCAAGGCCGGCCGGATTCCAATAAGCGGCCGTCGCGTCGTTGGCTGCCGCGCAAAAAGCTCCGCCCATGGCCAAGGGTCGTGCACCAGCTCCCTTGGTCAAAACTTCAGCGGCATAATTAACGGATTGGGCACGGAGAGACATAGGGATAAGAAGGGACACCGCACCCAAGATTGCTACCAGATCAAATCGTTTTAAATTCACAGCTTTCTCCTCTCTTCAAAGAAGATATTCATTTGGGCAGTCTTCTTGGGCCTTAAAATCTTATCAATCCACCTTTGAAAATTCAACTTGATAAACCCCGTTCTTGTCCGATGGGGACTTCCGGAAAATGCTCGTTAAACCTAGAGCATTCAATACGATTCACTCAAAAAGATCACTTCAATGGCTGGATCGTTCGGCCAGCCATGCTTTTAACGCAATCTTCTTTCGTTCGAATGATCTTAAACTTTCACCAAGTGATTTTTATTTTTTCGTCCGAAGCCGAATCCAGGTTGATTTGACAAAAGCTTAAACGGCTGGGTATAGTTGACCGTCAAATCTGGCCAAATAATGGCTTTTTATCCCGTTTATCCCACCCCAAGGAGAATTTGAATGCCGGAAATAAAGCTATGTGGAAAATGTGGGTCCAAAAACCCTGCCACTAATGACTTTTGCGAGCAATGCGGCGCCAAACTTCAAGCCGCAAGCCAACCGGACAAAACTCCTCTCAAACCGTCCTCAGTCGCAAAACCAAGCAAAACAAACCCTGAATCCAATTCACCGGGAAAAGCTTCTGCATCAGAAGCCATGTCCGGCTTTTCAAGAGGCTCCCTTTCGTTTTCATGGATGGAAATCGCCTATGCCGTGCTTCTTTTGGTCACTGTTTTTACCCGTTTTGACCATTTAGGTGCCAAACCCCATCACCATGATGAGAGCATGCATTCTTTTTATTCCTACCAGCTTTTTAAGGATGGTGACTACGAATATAACCCCATGATGCATGGGCCCTTCCAGTTTCATGGAAATGCCTTTATGTACTATTTGTTCGGAGTTTCCAATGCTACTTCCAGGTACTTGGCGGCTTTCTTTGGAATATTGACGGTCCTTTTGGCTTTGTTTTTAAAGCCGTTTTTGGGCCGTTGGGGCAGCTTCCTGGCCACAGCCATGATCGTTTTCTCCCCCAGCTTCATGTATTTCGACCGTTTCTGCCGGGAAGACGCCTATATTGCTGGCGCTACTTTCCTGATGGTGGTATTCGTTTTTCGTTATTACCGGTCCCGACAGCCTTCGGATCTTTGGTGGGCGGTTCTCGGCTTTACGGTGGCCTTTTGCACCAAAGA
>JAJPJW010000202.1 GCA_021324075.1 Pseudomonadota bacterium
AGTTCCAGCATGTCGCCCAGGACCGCCCATTTGCGCTTCGGGCCCTGCATGCCCGCGAAGGTGACCAGGGCGGCCTCCATGGAGGTCGGGGAGGCGTTGTAGGCGTCGTTGACGAAGAGGACTCCGCCCAGGTCCTTGATTTCCATGCGCATGGGCGCTTCGGAAACGAAGGTCCTGAGCCGTTGGGCCAGCGCCTTGAAAGGGACCCCCAAGGCCCGGCCGGCGGATACCGCCGCCATGGCATTGCGCACGTTGTGGGCCCCGGGCATGGAAAGGCGGGTGGGGAAGTTTTCACCCTCGGCCTGGATCTCGAAGCGCGTGCCCAACCCGTCCGCTTCCAGGTGCACGGCCCTGACCTGCCCCAGCCGGAGGCCGAAGGTCGTTACGTTCTCCACGTTCTTCCTCAACAAGGTGTCGTCCGCGTTCAAGATGTTCCTTCCTCCCTCTCTTAAATGTGCCGCGATCTTCTGTTTCTCCGCCGCCAAATGCCGGCGGTTCTTGAAAAAGCCAAGGTGCGCTTCCCCGATGGCCGTCACCACCGCCACGTCGGGCCGGGCGATTTCGGAGAGCCCTTCCATCTCACCCGGGTGGTTGATCCCGATTTCCACCACCGCCGCTTCGTGCTCCGCCGTCAGCTTCAGCAGGGTCAGCGGCAATCCCCATTGGTTGTTCAGGTTCCCCTGGGTCTTCAGGACCCGGAAGGAGCCTTTCAGCAGGTGGGCGGTCATGTCCTTGACCGTGGTCTTTCCCACGCTGCCCGTCACCGCCACCACCGGCCCGTTCCACTGCAGCCTCTGGGCCCTCCCCATTCGGCCCAGGGCCTCCGTCGTGTCCTCCACCAGGATCTGCGGCAGCGGCCCCGGCACCGGGCGGGAAACCACCGCCGCCTTGGCGCCCCTGGCCCCGGCCTGTTTCAAGAACCGGTGCCCGTCCAACCGGGCCCCCACGATGGCCGTGAAGAGATCCCCCTTTTTCACGTTGCGGGTGTCGTGGGACACCCCCGTCACCTTTGTTTCGCCTTTCCCTTTCACCAGCCGCCCGTTGACCAGGGCGGCCGCCTCCCTCAAAGTCCAAGGGAGCATTTAAAAAACCACTTTCACCACAGAGGTCACAGAGTGCACAGAGTGAGGCAAAGTCTTTTTTGATTTCAAAATCAAAAGTCTTACTCTGTGTCCTCCGTGTACTCTGTGGTTCATGCTTTCTTTAATCCCTTCAATATTTCCCGGGCCACTTCCCGGTCGTCGAAGTGGTGCTTTTCGCCGCCGATAATCTGGTAGGTCTCGTGCCCCTTGCCCGCGATCAGGACCAGGTCGCCTTTGTGCGCCATGGACAGGGCCCTTTGGATGGCCGCGCCCCGCTCTTCCTCCACCCAGACCCTGCGGTGGCTGTTTTGCATCAAAGGATGGGGGATGCCCCGGAGGATGTCCTCCAGGATGGCCGCGGGTTTTTCACTGCGCGGGTTGTCCGAGGTGACCACCGTCATGTCGGCCAGTTGGGAGGAAATCTTGCCCATGAGGGGGCGCTTGGTCTTGTCCCGGTCCCCGCCGCAGCCGAAGACCGAGATGAGTTTGTGGTGGCTTTTCTTGCCCAGGATCTCCCGGGAAGCGATCAGGGCCTGCTTCAAGGCGTCGGGGGTATGGGCGTAATCCACCAGCACCGTGAAATCCTGCCCCGCCGAAACCTTCTCGAAGCGGCCCGGCACCGCCGGGGCCTTCCTTAGGCCTTCCTGCAGGGCTTCCCAGGAAAGGCCCAGTTCCCGGAGGACTGCGATGGCCGCCAGGGAGTTGTAAACGTTAAAGAGCCCCGTCAGCGGCGCCTCGAAGGAATGCCCTTGCACCTCGAAACGGAGCAGGCCCGGCCTATGCTCCACATGGGTGGCATGGTAGGCGCATTTGGCCTTGATCCCGTAACCCACGGCCTTGGATTTGAGTTCCTTAAGGAGCTTTTGGCCGTAGGCGTCGTCGGCGTTGACCGCGCGGGCCCTGAGGGTCTTGAATTCGGTAAAGAGGCGGCGCTTGGCCCTGAAATAGTTGGCGAAATTCTTGTGGTAGTCCAGGTGGTCCCGGCCCAAGTTGGTGAAGACGGCCCCGGCGAACTCGATTCCCAGCACCCGCTTCATTTCCAGCGCGTGGGAAGAGACTTCCATGACGGCCCATTTGCACTTGGCCTGGCGCATCTCATCCAGGAGTTTCACCAGGGTCAGGGAAGAGGGGGTGGTATTGTTCGCCTCATAGGATTTGGAGCCGATCTGGTAGGCGATGGTGCCGATCAAGCCCGCCGGCTGGCCGGCCTTTTCCAGGATGGAACGGATAAGGTAGGTTGTGGTGGTCTTGCCCTTGGTGCCCGTCACCCCGATGGCCTTCACCTTCTTCGAGGGTTCGGCGTAATAAAGATGGGCGAGGCGGGCCAGGGCTTCCCGGCTGTCCTTGACCACTAATTGGGGCACGTCCAGTCCCTTCAAGGGATCGCCTTGCACCACCACCGCCCGCGCTCCCAGTTGGACCGCTTCTTCCGCGTAGGCCCGGCCGTCCGCCTTGGCCCCCGGGATGCAGACGAAAAGCTCGCCCGGTTGGGCGGTTTTGGAGTTTTCGGCGATACCGGTCAGGGTCGGATTGCCCTTCCCCACGACCTTCGCGCCCTTGAGTTTTTTGGAGAGGCTCAGGAATTTCATGAGTTGCCCCCCTGGTTCGCGGCGGCCGTATTGGCCACCGGCAGGTCGCAGCCCAGGTCGCAAGGAGTCCCGTTTTGGACCCTGCGGCCCGCGGGCGGGAACTGGGACCGCACCACGCCTTGGCCTTTGAAATTGACTTGCACGCCCAGAGGGGCCAAGAGGGCCAGGGCTTGGCGCTTGGTCTTGCCCCGCAGTTCGGGCATCACGCCGATGGCGGCCTCCGCCGGGGGTTCGCCCAGGGTCAGGACCAGCTTGACGGGTTTGTTGTTTTCCACCGGCAGGGCTTCCCCCGCGGGCTGGGACTGGGCAACCACCCGCCCGCCCTTGCCGTCGAACTTGATCTTGAGGCCCTGCCGTTCGGCCAGCCACTTGCATTGTTCGCGCGTCAGGCCGGCGAAGGCCGGCACCGCATGGGGGGCCTGGGCCAGGCCGATGATGGTTGCGGCCTGGTCCGTGCCGGGCACCAGGTCATAAACCAGGGCGCGTTTGGCCACTTCCTTGAAAACCGGCCCGGCCGTATAACCGCCCCAATAGAGGCCCCGGGGGTCGTCCAGCGAGACGTAGATCACGAATTTGGGGTTTTCCGCCGGCACGAAACCCACGAAGGAGGAAACGTAGTTGTATTTGGAATAATGCCCGTTCATGAACTTGTAGGCCGTCCCGGTCTTTCCCGCGATTTCATAGGAAGGCAGGGCCACCGCCGTGCCCGTCCCCTTTTCCACCACCCACTTCATCATTTCGGTCATGCGCTTGGCCGTCTTGGTTGAACAAACCCGGCGCAGTTTCCTGGGGGAGAACTCCTTGACGACCCTTCCGTCCTGGGTTTCCAGGGCCTTCACGATATGGGGCTTCATCATGACCCCGTTGTTGGCGATGGCCGCATAGGCGTCCAGGATCTGGATGGGCGTGGCGGATACCTCATAGCCGTAGGGGATGGTGGTCATGGAAAGCCCGCTCCATTTATTGAGGGGCCTCAAGGTGCCCGTCGCCTCCCCCGGCATGTCGATGCCCGAGGGAATGCCGAAACCGAACTGCTCACAGTAGTGATAAAGGTTTTTCTCGCCCAGCTTGGCGGCCACCTTGACCATGCCGATGTTGCTCGAATAGCCGAAGACTTCCCGGAAGGTCAGCCAGCCGTATTTCTCGTGGTCCGACACCGTGCGGCCGTAATCGGTGTGGTAGGCGCCGTTCTCGCAGAAAAACTTGTCGTCTTCGGCGACGGCCCCTTCCTCCAGCGCGCCCGCCGCCGCCACCAGCTTGAAGGTGCTGCCGGGCTCGAACTGCTCGTTGACGACCCGGTTGTTCCAATCTTCCTTGGGATAGGCGGTGAAATGGTTGGGGTCGAAGCTGGGGTAGTCGGACATGGCCAGGATTTCGCCCGTATGGGGGTCCATCACCACGATGGAAGCCGCCTTACAGCGGTATTTGTCGAAGGCCTTGCCCAGTTCCACCTGGGCGATGTGCTGGATGGTCGTGTCCAGGGTGGTCACGACGTTCAGGCCGTCCACGCTGCTCTTGACGGATTTGTTGTCGGAGAGCACCACCCGCCCGTGGGCGTCCCGCTCGGACATCTCCAGGCCCTTCTTGCCGGTCAGGGTGCCGTCGAAATATTTCTCCAACCCATCCAACCCCTGGTTGTCGATGCCCGCGAAACCCAGCACGTGGGCGGCCATCTCGTGGTCGGGATAGAAGCGGCGTTGTTCCCGGGTGGCTTCCACGCCTTCCAGTTTCAGGCTTTCCACCGCCTCGGACCTTTCAAAGGGCACCTGGCGCGCGATCCAGGCGAAGGGCTTGTCACCCGAGACCTTGGAGAGCATTTCGGCGTAGGAAAGCCCCAGGGCCCGGGAGAGGGCCGCCGCCGTCCCGGCCTTGTCGGTGATCAGGTTGGGATGGGCGCAGACGTTGAAGAGGTCGATATTCATGGCCAGCAGGGCCCCCGACCGGTCCTCGATGACGCCGCGGGAAGGCTTGGTTTCCTTGGGCGTATATTGCTGGTGGTAGGCCAACTGGCGGAATTCAGAATGTTTGAACACCTGCAGGTAGGCCAGGCGGCCCTCCACGCAGAGGACGGCCCCCAGGATGACGGCTTCCAGCAGGAGGAGCCGCTTTTGAAGTTGGCTGTAGTTGCGCAAGGCGCTCACATAGCCTCCAAAGCAACCACGGATTCGAAATGCCAAAGAATCTCTTCAGCCACAGATGAACACGGATGAACACAGATAAATTCAAAAGAATGAATCTTTGTTTCTTCGCCGTTTCCCCATCTGTGTGTATCTGTGTGCATCTGTGGCTTCATTGCCTTTTTCACTTTTCTGATTTCTTCATCGTGCTGGTCCAGATGGAAAACCACTTGGGCGTAAAGGTCGAACCGTCATCCAGGATCACGATCTGGTCCGTGCGGGGCGTCACCATCCCCAGTTGTTCCCGGGCCACCTTTTCCACCCGGGGCAGGCTGTTCACGTCGTACATCCGGTACTTGAGGTAGTAGTACTGGTTGGTGAGCTGTTGTTTTTCCATCTTGAGTCCCTGCACCTCATAACCAAGCTTGACCACCTGCATGTGCTGCCAGACATAGAAGAAAAGGAGGAAGCTCAAGGCCATCACGCCCCAAAGGGTGCCCTTGAAGTCGCGGCGCTTGACGGCCTTGGCCAGGTTGCCGCGCCAGAAAAGGCCGGCGTCGAGGATTTCCCCCGCTTTCTTCATCCCGACGTTGAATGTGTCTGTCGTCTGCATGGTTGCCTTTGCTTTTAAACGGCCGGCTGCCGGCTGCCGGCCGGGGGCTGGAGTTTCTCCGCAACCCTCAGCTTGGCGCTGCGG
>JAJPJW010000144.1 GCA_021324075.1 Pseudomonadota bacterium
CAATTGGCCAAGAGCAAGGGGCTGACGACCAATTACACCATCCAGGACCAGGCTTCGGTGCTGGACGTGCTTTTGAACATCATCACGGGCTTCGTGACGATCTACAGCCGCACCATCAGCGTCTCGGCCTCCGGCGCCGGCGCTTCGCCGGCCGTGGCGGCCCCCGCGGGCGGCAACGCCCTGTCGATGGGCAACCAGGCCCTGACCAACCGGGACTATAACGGCGCCCTGCAGTATTACCAGGCCGCCATCGCCGCCGACCCCAACTCGGCCGCCGCCTACCAGGGGGAAGGCACCTGCTATTACTACCTGGGCCAGAAGGCACAAGCACTGCAGGCTTATCAAATGGCCCTGCAATTGAACCCCGGCAACGCGCAATTGCAGAGTTTCGTCAATTCCTTGAAGTAGCGCGCCCTCGGTTCCTCCGCTGAAAATAAAAAACCCCTCGGGCCCCAAACCCGAGGGGTTTTTGTTTTTGGGACCATATCCTGCAAAAGGCAAAGGCTATTAGCCACAGATGCATGGGATAAATGGGATTAAAATCAGAAAACAAATTCAAAAGTCTGGTTTTATGCCGGAATTTTTTGCCTTATCCCATGAATCTGTGGCCAAAAATAAGATTTAATCTTTGCTTTGCTACAGACATAATTCCGCTTGCCCGTAGAAGGGGCCGGGTTCAGTTTCCGTTGTGCTTGAGAAGGTCCAATAATCCCAAACTCTTGTAATCCGTCGGAGGCTGGAAAAGTCCGGGATCGAAGTCCTTGGACCGGACGCTCAGGGTTTTGTACTTCGCCGAGAGCCCGCCTTTGACGTAGAGCAGTTCCTGGATGGGAAAATCCGATCCGGATAGATTTCCGCTAAAAGTAACCGTGTCGGCCCCCCATTCGGTGAGGAGAGGGTCGCAAAGGGATATCACCAGGTGGGAGAGGCTCCGGAAGGTGTTGTAGTCTTCCGCGGGCATGCCGGCTTTCTCCGGAGGGGCGACCCAGGTTTCCCTGGTTTTTCCGCCTTGTTCATCCCGCGTCAGGTAGGAGTCGCAGGAAAATCCGCCGACCGTTTCGCCCTCCTTCTCCGGCTGGGGCGCTCCGTTGAAAAAAGACCGGGCGTTCTTCGCCGCCATCTCCAGGTTTCTGCGGGTCGCGGCGTCGGCGTTATCGGCTTTTTTGTGGAGTTGTCCGGCAAAAAGGGCCAGGGCCAGCTTCAAGGTGGCTTGGTCGGCGGCTGGCAGTACAAAGAGGGACCGGCGGCGGGAATCCACCAGGGCGATTTGGGAGCTGTCCCGGTCGTAAAGAAGGTAACCCTTGGAAAGGGGCCCTTTCCAGTCCAGCCTCAACTGGTCCTGTTGGACGGAAAGCAGGACATTCACCCAATCCTTCCCGCCCGAATAGCCTTGAAGGAAGGCCTTCACTTCGGTTCCCGCCTGAAGCGGGGGAACCAGGCCCATCCAGAAGAGGAAGCCGAGGAGGCTGGCAAGGTGGATTTTCACAGGCCCATCCTACAGGCGGAGGACCCCGGAGTCAGCCCCCGGCTTTTTCAGGGGTTCATCCCGTCAGCGGGGACGCCGCCCATGTAATCGGCGGGTTTGAAATGGTTATGGCATTGCATACAGGAATTGAGCTGTCCGTCGCCCGGCAGCCAGGTGACCGGCATTTGGATGTGTTCGGGGTTGCCCGCGACCGGGTGGTCCCACTTCAGGGCATATTGCCAGCCGCCTGTTTGGGGTGAATCGGAAAGCTTCCCCTTGTGCATCACATAAAGAGGACCGGGCGTCTGGGAAGCCTTGCCGTTGTCGTCTTGGAAGGATTCCTTCACGACCCAGGCCCCCTCGGGCAGGTCCCCCGAGTTTTTGTAAGCGTCCACCGCGTCCTTGGAAACATAGGTGTTCACCCAGCGGTGGCCGTGGGTGCGGCTGTTCCAGGGGCGGTCGTTCATCTTGACCATGGTTTGGCGGTAGTCCTGGATCAGGGAAAACAAATCCCCGGAAGAAGTGGCGGACGTCACTGGTGCGGAAGCGACCGGGGTTTCCTCGTCCAGGCCGTAAACCATCTCCCCGCCCTCGTGTCCCGTCACGCCGAAAAGCGCCGCTACCGCCAGGCCCAGCCCCAACTGAAGGGCCGGGGGCCAGGGTTTCCACCTCCTCAACCTCCAGGCGCCCAAGAGGGTCGCGATGGAAAGCAGGGTGGCCGCGGTCCCCAAGAGGGCGTGGAACCGGAGCTGACCCTTCATCGATTCGGGCGGGGGAATGAGCGGCCAACCGACGGTCATGCCCAGGCGGTGGGCGAACAGATGCCCCAGGACCAGGCTGGCCAAGGCGGTCAAGAAAGTGAGGATCCAAAGGGCCGAAGCGGATTTCAAAAGCCAGTCGGCTTTTTTCCAGGTTCCCACCCCGAAAGCCAGGACGGCCAGGATGGAGCAGACAATGGGAAAATGCGTCATCGGAGGATGGAGGGGTCCGAACCATTGGGCCAGGGTTTCCATGAAATCAGCTCCTTGCGGGAAAGATGGGCCTTCGGGCAACCGGGTGATTATATAATGAATGGGTCTTCATCTTCTTCCAAGGCGGCGTTTTGAGGAAAAAATCCTCGGTTCCGGTTTTTGAGCCCAAGGTTGTTTGGCCCCTCTTCGCCTGCTTCGTCCTGACCAACGGGCTTTTGGCTTTTGCCCCATTGCCCTGGGGCTGGAAAGGGGTCCTGGGCCTCCTGGGCCTCGTCCTTCCCATGCTCCTCGTCTCCGGGAAGGTCCGGGGCCTTGCCCGTCCCCCGAAAACCCTATGGCTGGACGAAACACTTCTTCCCGTACCTGGCTGGATAATTCCCCTCTTAATACTCGCCGCGGCCTTTTTTCGTTTCATCCATTTAACCACTCTTTCCCAATGGCCCCTGACGGATGAGGCCAAAAGCGGCTATTTTGCCATGCAACTGGCCTCCCAAGGACTTGGCTCGGCCCGGCTTTTATACGACTTCAGCCAGTTGCCGCCCCTCTATATCTGGCTGGAGGGGCTGTTCTTTAAACTCTTCGGCGTTTCGCTCTTTTCCCTTTGGTGTTTTCCCGCCCTGCTCTCCTTGCTGGCCGTGGGGGCTTTCTACCAGGGAGCCCGGGCCCATTTCTCCAGAAGCTTCGCCTTCCTCCTGGCCGCGCTGATGGCCTTGAGTTTTTGGCCCCTCTATGCGGGGAGGTTTTCCCACCAGGGGTCCCTACTTTTGTTGTGGGAATGCCTGGCCTTTTGGATGACGGGGAAGATGGCCCAACAAGCATCGTTGAAGTATTCCTTCTACTTGGGCTTGTTGACGGGGGCTGGATTCTATACCTTCACGTCCTGGCCCGGCGCGGCGCTCGTCCTGGCCGTCTGGGTTTTTGGCTTCCATCGAAAGGGCCTTTGGCCTTTTCTCGCCGGCAGCTTCCTGGTTTACCTGCCCTTGGGGGTTGCCTGGCTGGCCAAGGGTTACGGCGGCTACATCCAACACGTCTGGGCGCTGAACCCCGGTGAAGCCTGGGGGCCCCAATTGCTCCGGGGGTTTTGGGATTTTGCCGCCATGTTCTGGAAATCCGCCGTGCCACCCAATCTTTTCGCTTATAAACCCTTTTGGGGCGGCTACTTGAACCCCCTTTTAGCAGGTTGTTTTTTCCTGGGGGTACTTGTCCTTTTGCGCCAGGGGACCGCCGCTTGGGCCAGGTTTTGGGGACTGGCCTTCCTCCTTTTTTACCTCCCGGGATTCCTGACCGGCGGCGTGGAAATGTTTCGGATCCTGCCGATCCTGCCCTTGCTCCTGGGCGGAACGGCCATGGGCCTGTCGGCGCTTTTGAATTCCTTGAAAACTTCCCGGCGATGGCCGGTGCTGGGGTTCCTTTTCCTTTTTTCGCTCGGCCTGGACTGCCACCATCTTTTCGGGGCTTACCGGGACGTTTGGAACCACCCTGACGGTTGGTTTGCCAGCAAATCCGTCGAGCGGCTGAGGGCCTTCCGTATCCTGGATGACGTGCGAAAGGACCTGGGGCCGGGCTTGATTGTTACGGAACTGGTTCCCGACCTTTACGACCAGAGTCTTTCCATAGCCACCTACGATTTCAACGGCCAAATCAACCCCGACCCGGGGCCTTCCCGCGACCCTTGGGTCGCCATCCTTGCCAATGCCCATTATCAACCACTCCTGTCCAAGAATTTCCCGGCGCCCCGTTGGATCCGGCTGGCTCCGGATACCGGCCCGCCCGATGGAGGTTTGATCCTTGGTGTCGTTTCCCAATCGGCCTGCAACCCCGAGGCCCTGCAGCGGCTTCTCCAGGCCGACCGGGCGATGAACGGACTGGTGTCCCTGGTTTATGAAAACCGGGATTACAAATCCCGGCAACCGGTCGTGGAAAAACTCGCCTCTTTGCACCCCCTTTTTGAGGGAGATCCCTTCTTGGAGGCCTGTTTCTGGGAGAAAATGGCGGACAACGCCTACGGCGACCGGGACTATGACGCCCAAGTGGCGGCCTTGAAACAAGCCATTGAAAAAGGATACCCTGCCGCCCATCTTTACAACGACTTGGGGGCGCTTTACCTGCGACGCAGCCGGTTCCAGGAAGCGCGGGAATCTTTCGAGAAAGCCCTCCATTGCGTGCCGAACTTCACCTCCGCCGCGACGGGCCTTCAGATGCTGGAGGAAGCTGAAAAAACCGGTGAAAAGCCAAAAGACTGATGTTGAACCACCAAGGTCACGAAGCCCACCAAGAGAGGCAAAACAAAGACTTGAACCTAATTCTTGAATTTTTAAGACTTTCTTAGTGAGCTTGGTGACCTCCGTGGTTAAATGAACTTTTTCGAGGAGTTTTTGTGAGTACATCCCCATTCGAGCGGCCGCCCGAGGTTCCGCCCGAAATCACATTCATTTCCCTGCCCAAGGCCTTGGCCCAGTTCCACCACCTGCCCCTGCACGTCCCCATCTGGATCCACCGGGAGGAAGAAATCCAAAAGAAGGGCTACGATTTCAACGAGGGGGCCCTGGTGATGGAAGAACTCCTGGCGGCGGCGCCGGGGGTGCCAGGCGCCTATCTCTACCAATTGTTCGTCAAGAAATGGCCGCACCTGCGGGAAGTGGCCCCCTACTTCGAGTCGGGGCGCATCGCGGAGGCCATTCCGAAACTGGTGGAAGTGCTCGACATCGACCCCGAATGCCCGCTGACCTGTTTCCAACTGGGTTTTTGTTTCCGCGCCACGGGAGAACTGGAAAAATCCGAATCCTTCTATAAGAAAGCCCTGCGCATGGCCCCCTCGGCGGGATGGATCTACAGCAACCTGGGGCGCACCTACCAGGCCATGGGCGACAAGGCCAAGGCCGCGGAGGTTTACTGGAAGGCCCTGGAACTTTTGCCGGGGGACCACTTCGTGTTGGAACAGCTGATCAACCTGGGCGAACTCTTCGTGATTCCGTCCCAAGGGGAAAAAGGCGACATCACCGCGGCCTTTGTGCGCCGGGCTGATTATGAAAAGAAGATGACGGAAGCCGTCGAGAAAGAAACGAAAGCGGAGGCCCTGGCCCAATTCGGATGGCGGCTCCTGCGGGACCGTTTAGTGGACCTGGCCTGCCGCTGTTTCGAGAAGGCCCGCGCCCTCAAGGGCGACTTCGCGGAGGCCCTCCTGGGATTGGGGACGGCCCATTTGGAAGCAGGCCGGCACCGGGAAGCCGAAAGGTTCCTCCTGGAATACCTCGACGAGGACCCGGACTCGGCCACGGCCCATTTAAACCTGTTCAAGGTCTACCTGGCGGGCGGGGACATGGACCTGGCCTGGGATGAAATCCAAACCGCCGTCCGGTTGGACCCTTCCCGGCCCGAATCCCTCAAGCAGCTTTACTACCTTTTCCTGCAGACCGGCCGGAGGGAGGAAGGCCTGGAGCTTTTGAGCAACTTGGCCCTGCAGCATCCCACGGCCGCCGCGCCCCTATTGGTGCGGGCCTGGGCCCTGACCGAGGGAGGCCAATGGCCCGAGGCCCGGCAGGCCCTGGACGAAGCCCTTCGGCGCGCACCCCATGACGAGGAAATCCTGCTTTTCCTCACCTCCGAACTGGGCAAAAGGGGGGAGAAGGAGGAGCTCATCCGATTGCTCCAGAAAGAAACCGAACCCCTGCCCCTTTCCCTGACCATCAACCTGGCCCTGGCCTACAGCCAGACAGGACGGCTGGAAGAAGGCCGGAAGGTTTTAAAAGCCTTTTTAAAGAGACCCGGCTTGGAACCCCTGGACCGGGAAAGAGGAAAGGCGATTTTGAAGGAATTCGAAAAGTAGCCGCTTACCGCCGGCAACAAGGGACTCCCTAAGAACCGGCTCTATTTGCCGCCGACTGTGGACCCTTGGCGAAAGTTACTCGTCGAGGGAAATCGTGCGGGTGGAAGGTTGGGCCGACTTGGGCTCCCCGATCTTCCGGTGCAGCATGGGTCGGATGACGAAGGAATCCCCCTGGTAGAGCTTCTGGGCCCTCTCCATCTCGGCCTTCTGGTTTTCCGACAGGTACTGGCAGTTGTTCAGGTGGTCAGCGACCAGGCAGAACCCCATCCCCGGTTTTTTCCAGAATTCCAACAGGTTGTCCAGGACGATGACCGGTCCCTCCAAATTCCTGAGTTTTTCCTCGTCCACGGCGTGGAGGCCGTCGTGGTAGACCATGAAGAAATCCGAATGGAACTTGTACTTTACCTTGCGGGCGATATCGAAAAAGAAGACGCCGGCGTCGGAGACCACCAGCTGCGTGAACCGGTCGTTGTTGGTCTGTTTGCGATAGGCCAGAAAACGGGCGGGATCGACGCTAACACCGGCAAAACCGAGGTTGCGGAATTCGTCGTAGACTTGTTTGCTCATCCGCCCGATCGCGTCCACGTAATCGGGGTTCATTGGGTCTAAAGGCATAAGACGACTCTCATCAGTGTTGAAAAGTTGGCCGGATTTCAAAGCGGCACCTGCAAACAAGTTTACCATAAGCGAAATATCCGAAATTAACTTTAAAAGGTGGGATAAGGTTTCGGGAATGATTCACGATCAACTGGGAAGGGTTTTCCGGAAACTAAACCGGTTTAATCGTTCAAGCGGTCCAGGGCGGCGAAAGTCCGGCGTGAAACCAGCAGGATGGAGCCCATGGCCAGGAAAAGCAGGTCCCGCAAGACCGTCCACCCGGTCATCTTCTCACCCGCATCCTTGCTGAAACAGCCGCAGGAACAGTCGATGCCGTGAAGCACATCCCAGGAGATGGCCAGGGTGTAGACGGCCATGAGGCCGCAAAAAACCAACGCCGCCGCACGCCACCGGAAACCCGAAACCAGGCAGAGCCCCGTGAAAAATTCCAGCCAGGGAATGACGACGGCCGTAAGCGGCTGGATGGGGTCGGGGACGAAGAAATAACACTCCTTCATCAGGCCGAGGAACCCGGCCGCATCCCCCAATTTGTCCAAACTGGCGCCCGCCAGGAGGAAGCCGCAGGCAAGCCGCAAGAGGGTCGCAGCGGCTGTTTCCCCGTCCCAACGGGGAGGGGCGTAAAGGCGGAATTTCACCCCGGCCCAAATCAAAATGAGGAAAAGGCTTAAGGCGCAAAGGGTTCCGTCGTTGAGGATCTGGTCGACTTTCACGGGTCTACCCCCTTGGTGACGGGGTATCCGGCTTTCTGCCAGTCCGGCCAGCCGCCCGTGAAGATTTCCACATGGGTATAGCCCGCTTCCTGCAGGGCCCTGGCCACTTGGAGGGATAAATCGCAATCCCCCCCATGGCAATAGGCGATGATTTCCTTCGACTTATCCGGCAATTGGGGCATGACCAGCGGCGCGAATTTCTCAGGTTCGTTGCCGTAAAAATTGAGGGCCCCGGGAATGTGGCCTTCCTGGTATTCCTCGGGTTTCCGGGCGTCCAGGATGACGCAGGATTTTTTATCGAAACGCTGTTTGACCCCCATCACGCTCAAACGGGGAAAGGGGTTCGGTTCCCCCGGAAGGGGAGTGGGGGTAGCTTTCTTTTGAAGGGGAGAATCCGAGGCGGGAGAGGAAAAGCCACTATAAGTCACGGGGGTGGAACCACGGTCACTTTGCCCGGTGAAGACCTTGGGTTTGAATTTCAATTCGATTCCGGCGACGTAGAAAGCGTTGAAGAGCACGGCGAAGAAGGCTGAAAAAACGAAGAGGTCCCAGGCCTGCCCCGCGGTTTTTTTCAGGGGAAAGGGAGTTAAAGCGGCGGCGGAAGAGGAGGAAGCTTTTGGTGAATATTTAGGTTTCATGATCCATGGTTATCTTACGGCCGAACCGCCCTCCAAGGTAACAAGGAAACGAAAAATGGATTATCCCGCAGGGCCAAAAAAATGCGTTTTACACGGACTTCTTGGGTAAAATAGCCGCGCCGTTCAAGGAGGCCGTGGTTGGCCGCTCAGATTAAAATTTCCCGCCAGAACATCTTCGTCATCGCCTTTTTCGTCCTCCTCATCGGCTTGCTCAGCCTTTTGTTTTCCCTTTTGGAGCCCTTCCTCCGGTCCTTCGTCTGGGCGGCCATCCTCGTCATGGTGTTCCATCCCCTCTATACCTGGCTTTTGAAGGCCACGGGAAAGCGGGACTGGCTGGCCGCCATGATTTCCACCCTGGTCGTCCTCATCCCCCTGGCCTCTTTGGGTTTTTTCATCGTGATCAACCTGGGCCGGGAGCTGCCCAACGCCTACGCCTTCCTATCCTCGGCCCAATGGGACGAGAAAAGCCAATGGGTATTGGACAGGTTGAAGGATTTCAACCTGGGGTTATGGCTGCAGGCTTGGGGCATCGACTCGAACCAATATGAGGCGGTCATCCAAAGGCAGGTTTCCGCCGCCCTGGAAAATTCCTCCCATCTGGTCCTTTCCAAGATGTCGGAGGCCTTCCAGAACCTGGCCGGCTTCACGGTGGAAGTGGTCTTCGTCTGCGTGGCCCTCTACTTTTTCTTCCGGGACGGCTCCCGGCTGGCCTTGCGGGGCACCGAGCTTCTCCCGCTGGAAGAAAGGCACCGGCAAAAGGTGGTCCATACCTTTTCCATCACGGTCACTGCCGTGGTCCGGGCCATCTTCCTGACCGCCCTGGTGCAGGGGTTCATGGCGGGCCTGGGTTTCGTGGTGGCGGGCGTGCCCGTGCCCATCCTTCTGGGGCTGGCCGCCTTCATCCTTTCCTTCATCCCTTTCCTGGGCGCGGCGTCGGTTTGGGTCCCCGCCTCCATTTGGCTGCTGGCCCAGGACCATGTGGGAGCCGGGATTGGACTGATCCTCTGGGGGCTTGTCATTACGGCGGTCGATTATGTGATCAAGCCCTGGGTGATCGGCAATGAGGCCAAGCTCCCGCTCTTCTGGCTTTTTTTCACCACCATCGGCGGGTTGAAGGTCTATGGCATCCTGGGGGTTTTCCTGGGCCCCATCATCCTTTCGCTGGGCATGGCCTTCCTGGCCATCTACCGGGAGGTCTACCTCAACTGGCACCATCCGGCTTCTTCTTCCCGTTCTTCCAGAAGGTCCTAGTCCTCCAGGACAACCCGGCGGTGTTCCAAGCCCGGCCGTTGCTTTCCAGCCGGGAAAGCGCCAAAAATACCGGGGTATGAACCTTTTGGTTTGAGGGGGAAATGATGCGCTACCGCTGGTTGGGCAATACGGGACTTCGGGTGAGTGAGGTCGGATTCGGCGCCTGGGCCATCGGCGGGGCTTGGTGGGGCCCCCAGGACGACTCGGACTCGCGCCTGGCCCTGCACCAGGCCCTGGACCTGGGCTGCAACTTCATCGATACGGCCTGGGTTTACGGCAACGGCCACAGCGAAAAACTGATCGGTTCGGTGCTCAAGGAACGCGGCGAGCGGCCCGTGATCGCCACCAAGGTTCCCCCCCAGAATTGGCAGTGGGACAACCCTCCGGGCACCCCCCTTGCGGAGGCATTCCCACCCGGTTGGGTGGAGGCCAAGACCGGGGAATCCCTCCGGCATTTGGGCGTGGATTGCGTGGACGTCCTCCAGCTTCATACCTGGCATTCGGATTGGAACGCCCAGGCCGGCCCCCTGTTGGATGCGGTTTCGCGCCTGAAGCGCGACGGGAAAATCCGCGCTTTCGGCATTTCCTTGAGGGACAAGGGCCCGGAGGAAGCCAACGACCTGATCCGCTGGCGGCAAGTGGACAGCCTTCAAATCTTCTTCAACCTGTTCTACCAGGATCCGCTTTGGAAGGTTTTCCCCCTGGCCCGGCAATATGGCGTGGGTGTCATCGCCCGGGTTCCCCTGGCTTTCGGCGCCTTGAGCGGCAAGTTCACCCTTAAGACCCGGTTTTACGGCGACGACCACCGGCGAAACCTTTATACCGGCGAAGGCTTGACTACCACCTTGAAAAAGGTCGATCAACTCAAATTCTTCGCCGCCCGCGGCATGTCTTTGGCGGAAGCGGCCGTCAAATGGACATTGGCTTACCCTGAAGTTTCCACCTCCATCCCCGGCATCCGCAATCCCCGCCAGGCCCGGCTTAACTGCGAGGCAGGGGAGGGGAGTCCCTTGGCGCGGGGGGCCGTCCAAAAGGCGGAAAAACTTTACCGCGCCAATTTCGGTCTGCCCATCCGACGGGTCGCCACGGAGGAGGGGGTTCCTGCGGTGCTCCTCTCAGGCGTCCGGGCGGCTGTTGCGCCCGAGAAAAAGACCGCTCAAAAACCCATAAAAAAAGGCCGGCGGAAGACTGCGCTTAAAGTGAAAAAAGCAGCGAAAAAAACGAAGCATAGGAAAAAACGGAAATGATCCAGCCCTGGAAAAAAAAGACGGATAAGGTTGATTACAACTGCGGGTTTTTCCAGGTGCACGTGCACCAAAGCGCCTCACCCCTCACCGGCAAGGAACATCCCTTCTTCGTCCTTTCGACGCGGGATTGGATCAATATCGTAGCCCTCACCAAGGACCGGAAAGTCCTGATGGTTTCCCAGTACCGTCATGGTTCAGGCGAGATCAGCCTGGAAATACCCGGAGGGGCGGTGGATCCGGGTGAGCCGCCTTTGGAGGCGGCCCAACGGGAATTGCGTGAGGAAACGGGTTACCAGGCCTCCCGATGGCATTTATTGGGGAGCGTCCGGCCCAACCCGGCCATCCTCAGCAATACTTGCCACATCTATTTGGCATTGGACGCGGAAAAAACGGCCGAACTGGACCTGGATGAGGCGGAGGAATTGGAAGTCAGCCTGCATCCTTTGGAGGAAATCCCCCCCATGATCCGGGAGGGCAAAATCAGCCATTCTTTGGTCATCGGGGCTTTTTATTTTTATGAACTCTTTGAAAAGGACGAGTTTAAAAGAGCGGGAGGGTAAAACCCACGAGGCGTTTTGCCTAATCTGTTAAGCTCTTAACTTGGAAAGAAGAATTTAAAGGACAAAATGCAACAACCCCCTTGCGGTCCCGAAGTTTTGTGGCGTAGGATTAACTCCAAGTTAAATTTAGCATATCAGGACTGATATGAAAGAGGTGCCGCATGTCGCGTGTTTGTGTATTCATTGATGGAAGCAATCTGTATTTCGCCCTGAAGCGGAACAATAAAATGACGCGGGTGGATTATTACCAGTTCTCCCTGGCCCTGGCCGGCGACCGCCGGAAATTGATCCGAACTTACTATTACAATGCCGTCTTCGACGCGACCCATTTCTCCGACAAGGCCAAGAGCCAGCAATCCTTCTTCGACTCCCTGGACCGCACACCCTACCTGGAGTTGCGGTTGGGACGCATCATCCAAAACAGGGAAGGCCACCGGATGGAAAAGGGTGTGGACGTGCGCATGGCGGCCGACATGGTTTATTACGCCGCGCGCGACGCTTATGACACCGCCATCGTGGTGACTGAAGACCAGGATTTCTCACCCGCCATGGCCTTAGTGAAGGACCTGGGCAAGCACGTCGAACTGGCGGTTTTCCCGGACGCGCAAAGCCGGGAAATGATCCGCACGGCGGACAAGATCCTCAACCTGGATGAAGTCGTGAACGGCCACGCCGCCCATATCTTCCCACCGGCCCAGTCGGAGGAAAGGGCACCCGACGCCGAAATGGCCTTCGGCGTTTAACCGTAAACCAAGGTATAAAACAAAAGCCCCGGGGAATTTCCCCGGGGCTTTTGTTTTTGGCGCCCATCGACCGGCCGGGCACCCAGCCCTCGTTCAGTATTTTAATACTAATTCTATTTAATGTTTTTCGAAAATAAGACTTCAACCGCCGCTTTCTTTAAAAAAGTTCCAATTGCTTATCCGAAAAAATCGCCCGCCAGCGGTTTTGGTACCCCCATTTCTCCCGGAAGAACTTCACCTTCTTGAAGAGCGCCTCGGTGTAAGTTTCGGGCGGGTAGGGGCGGGAACCATAAAGTTTCCGCGTCTGTTCGAAAGTGGTCCGGTTGAACTTTTGAAGGACGTGGTAGTAATAGCCTTTGACCACCTCTCCCCGGAGCCGCAGGACGTTGTAGACGAAATAGTCGACCCCGATCTCCACCGCCGCCCTCACCATGCCCTCGATGGCTTCCTCCGTGTCGGTCACGAAGGGAATGATGGGCATCAAGTGGATCCCGCAAGGAATGCCATGGGCCTTCAGTTGGCGGAGCGCCTCCAGGCGGCGGTGGATGGGAACGGCATGAGGCTCCAGGAATTTCTGCAAGGCCGGATCAAGGGTGGTCAGGGTCATGGCCACGCCCCCATTGGCCCGGTCCACCAACTCCTTCAAGACATCCAGGTCCCTCAAGACCAGGTCCGACTTGGTCGAAAACACCGCGGGCCACCGGTATTTGGCCAAAAGTTGGAAAGCGCCCCGGGCCAACCCGTATTTCTTCTCGGCGGGTTGATAGGGATCGGTGGCCGCACCCAAGGTCACCCATTCCCTCTTGCGGCGGGGATTGGAAAGTTCCTCTTCCAGCTTTTCCAAAAGATTCACCTTCACCTGGATTTTCCTTTGGAAATCGAAGGAGTTTTGGAACCCCAGGAACCAATGGGTATAGCGGGCGAAGCAAAAAGGACAGCCGTGCCGGCAGCCCCGGTAGAGGTTGAGGGAGTAAAAAAACGGTTTGGGGCTGTAAGGCAGGCGGGTGTGGTGGAGGGCGGACTTCACCTTGATCTCGATATATTCCACTTCACGGGGGTCGTCATCGACCTCGGTGTAAACGGGCGAATAGGAAGTGGAAAGAAAAGGGTCCTTCATGGAGGCCGCCGGGGAAAGGGCCCTTACCGGCCCCAGCGGGTGTTCTGATAGAGGAAGAAAATCCCGGGGAAGGGGCGGGAAGTGCTCCGCCGTATGGCTTCGGCGGTTTCCAGGAAAAACTCGCGGGATTCGAAAAGCTTATCCGGCGTTACCAGGCGGATCCACCGCGGCTCGTCCTGCCACAAGTTCCGGTGATCTTCCTCCGGGGGGGCGGATTTTTCCTTGAGCGACTTCAGGCATTCGGCCAAAGAAGGTGTTTTTTTCAGGGATAGGCGGGTGAAGAGGCCGCCGGGCCAAACCAGGAAATCCAAGAGGTCGTAGTCCCCCATGAGCTCCCCTTGGAGCAGGGTTTGCACCAGACGGTGGGCGTTCGAAAGATCCTGAAGCCACGACGAGGAAGGTGCCACCTGAAGTGAAACCTCATAAACGGTATTCTTCCGGGAAAAGGGCGAATAGGGGGAAGGGCTTTCCTGGACCGATGGATAAGCCGTTGAGGGGAAGTAAGACATAAAAACCTCCTAAAAAAGAAAGGGGGCCGGCGGCTGGTTTCAGCGCGGGCTGAAAACCCCGACGACCTTGCCGATGATCCGAAAGTCCTTATCCTCGCCCACCACGATAGGGGAGTATTTGGGGTTGGCGGGTTCCAAGACCACCTTCGAACCCGGTTTGCGGAAGGTCTTGACCGTGGCTTCGCCTTCCACCAGGGCCACGACGATTTCCCCGGGGGAAGCGTGGGTGGTTTGCTGCACGATCACCTTGTCGCCCGGAAGGATATGGGCGTTCACCATGGAATCGCCGCGCACGGTCAGCGCGAAAAGGTTGCGGCCGCCGCGGGCCATGGAAGGGTCCACCACCAGGTTGCCCTCGCGGTTTTCCTCCGCCAAAAGGGGAAGACCGGCCGCCACTTTTCCCAGCACCGGGATGGAAACACCCACCGAAGAATCCTCCGCCAGCCTTAAGCCCCGGGCTGTGTGTTCTTCCCGTTCCAAGTAGCCTTTTTCCTCGAGGGCCAAAAGGTGCTTGCGGGCGCTTTGGGGCGAGTTCCATTTAAAGTGCCGCATCACCTCGCGCACGGTGGGCGGGCGGTGGGTCTGGGTCAGGTGGTCCTGGACGTACTTCAAGACCTCGCGCTGGATGTCGGTTAAGGATTCGTCGGACGGGGCCATGGGATCCTCCAAAAAAATTCTTGAAATGGAATACGGGTGTATACTAGTATACGAGCGTATTCTCCGTCAAGCAAAAAAGGTGGGGTGGGGCCATGGTGGAAATGGATGTCCAAAGCGCGGTAGGGGTTGAAATCGCCCAGGAAAAGGGCCGGGATTACCTGGGCCACCGCAAGCGCCTGAGGGAGAAATACGCCGCCCAAGGGGCCCCGGCCCTGCAGGACTATGAGCTCCTGGAACTGCTCCTTTCCTTCTCCATTCCGCACCGGGACACCAAGCCCTACGCCAAGAAGCTGCTCTTGGTGTTCAAGAACATCCGCCGCATCCTGGAGGCGGACTTGACGGCACTGCAAACCCTGGGGGAACTGCCGCCCCAAAGCGCCCTTCACTTTCGCGCCATGGGCGACCTTTTCCGCCTGGCCCACCAGGAGGAATTCAAACGGGGCCGGGCCATCACCCACCCGGAAGACGTCGCTTCCTTCTTAAGGGAGCAAATCGGAAGCCGCCCCCGGGAAGTCTTTACGGCGATCTTCCTGGACCACCGCAACCACCTGGTGGCCTTCGAGCACCTGCAGGAAGGCACGGTGGACCATACGGCCGTTTATCCCCGTGAAATCTTGAAACGCGCCCTGGAGCTGAACGCCACCGGCCTCATCCTGGCCCACAACCACCCCGCCGGCAGCCTGGAACCCTCGGAGGGGGACAAGCAATTGACCCGGCAGGTTTTGACGGCCGCCCGCGCCATGGGCATCACGGTGCACGACCACCTGATCCTGGCCACCGAAGGGCATTTCTCGTTCCGCCAGGCGGGGCTTTTAGTTTGATTTTCTGAGGGGAGAAGCCCATGAACATCAATCAATTGGGACTTCAAAAAGAATTTCAGTTGCTGGGCACTTTCTATTTCGAATGCGGCCGCTGGCCGAAGGATTTAATGGAATTTTATTACTATGCGGATAGGGAAAATATGCATTTGGAAATATCAAAGTTTGGATTGGAAATTGTCGAAACACACCCGATGGAAATTTTTAAACTTCGATTGAAGAGGTTCGCCGGGAGCAGGGTCGTCATTCCTTACGGCGAAATAAAAATGGAAGCCCTGGGAATCGCGGAAGACTCGATCACCTGCAAAATGACCACGAGGCCCGAAAAGATTTTCGACCCGGAACAGACAACGCGGAACATGGTCGGAACGATTGGGTTCGCAGGACAAAAGCGCGGCAGAAGCGAATTACTCGGACGGTAATGCTAAGGAGGGAATCATGAAAGAAATTAAGTCGTCGTTGGAGAAAATCTTGAAGGTGACCAGCATTTTCCGGTTGGAGAAGCGGAAATGGCCCCTTCACGCGGCCGAGCTGCAGTCCTTCGCGCTGGAAATGGGCAAGTCGCTGGACTTCTCCCAATTCCACCGCTGCCGGTTCGTCATCAAGTCCAACCAGGAAATGGTTCTGGACTTCTGCCTTTCCCCCTCGGGGGACGGCTGGGCGCCCCGGGGGGCCATGGAAGTGAGGATCCCGGAACTGGAAAGGGAAGACACCCTGCCCCTGCAGGTGGAAATAAAAAACCTGGCCCCCCAGAAAGTGGAAGCCAGGTCTTATTGCACAGTGGGAGAGCCGGAGTTGACCCGGAAACTTTCGGCTTAAAACAAAAGATATTTAGCCACAGATGTCCAGCATCTCTATAAAAAGAGTTAATGTTTTGTGGGACTATACCGATTTCCTTGCCAAAGAACGCAAAACGTTCTTTGATTTTATGGAAGATCGGCATGCATGGGATTCATGGGATGGATTTAAACCAAAACAATGTCGTCATAATATTGCCACCGTATTTCGAAATGACGGAAAAAATTATCGGTTGCGCTTTTACTGTTATGAACACATTGGGAAGTGGTTTTTTAGAAAAAGTTTATGAGAATGCATTGGCTGTTGAATTAAAGCAAACAGGGTTGACGGTGGTGCAACAAAAACCAATCGAAATAAGATACCGCGATGTTTTGGTTGGAGAATATGTAGCGGACTTGTTAGTGGAGAACCAGGTTCTGGTGGAATTGAAAGCCGTCAAAGACTTAGAAGATGTTTTCTACGCCCAATGTTTGAATTACCTTAAGGCCACCGGTTTTAAGGTGTGCCTTCTGTTGAATTTCGGCAAACCGGAATTGCAGGCGCGGCGTATTTCTTCCCGCAAGGAATGGTCGAAAAAACAGATGCCACATCCGGGATTTTAGGTTTATCCCATGAATCCCATGCATGCCGATCTTCCATAAAATCAAAGAACGTTTTGCGTTCTTTGGCAAGGAAATCGGTATAGTCCCACAAAACATTAACTCTTTTTATA
>JAJPJW010000161.1 GCA_021324075.1 Pseudomonadota bacterium
CTCCCACCCACCCAAACCCCGACCCCCTCCTGCACCCCCACCCCTTCCTCCTCACCTCCCTGGCCCCCGACCCTGACCGCGACTTCAACGCCCACTTCCACTCCAACTCCTTCGGCCACTTCGACCCTGACAGCCACGCCCACTTTGACCCCAACCACAACGCCGCCCGCTACCCCCACCGACAGCCCAACCTTTACGCCTTCAACCCTTTACACTCCGACCCCCACGCCTTCACCCACATCCTCCTGTGAAATCCACCTCTGGCCTAATCCCTTCAATCCCGCGAAAGCGGTCGACAACTGCCTGAAGATTTCCTGCCTTCCGGAGGGTTCCCATATCGGCTTTTATACCCTCTCGGGCGAATCCGTGGACCGGGTCGAATCCACCGGTTCCCTGACGACGTGGAAAGGGCATAACCGGAACGGCGTACCCGTTTCCCCGGGCATTTATTACTACGTCATCCAACAGCAGGACCAAGTCCTGCAATCGGGTAAGCTCATGGTCTTACACGGGGACAGGGATCCAGCCGAAAAATAGGGTTCCCGTGAAAACTTTTTCCCCTGGTCCTTCCTGGCAAGGCCGCCTTTTCGGTTATGATTGCCGGATGAAAAAACTTCCTACCCTTTCCGGCACCTTTTCCGCGCTGAAGCTCCCTTTCTTCCGTTATTTCTACATTGGGCAGATGGTTTCCCTCATCGGTACCTGGGCACGCACCGCGGCCGTGGGTTGGCTGGCCTTCCAGTTGACTCATTCCCGCCTGCTGTTGGGCGTCACGTTCACCCTCAACACCCTTCCTCCGCTTTTTATCTCGGCTTATGCCGGAACCCTGGCCGACCGCCTGCCGCGGCTGGGAATTTTCAAGACCACCACTTGGTTTGCTTTTGCCTCCTCCGCCCTCATTGCGGTCCTGGATTTCACCGGCCACCTAAGCTATTCCCTACTGGCGCTGTTCTCCCTTCTCTGGGGGCTGGCCAGCGCCTTTGAAATGCCCGCCCGGCAGTCCCTCATGGTGGAATTGGTGGGGCCGAAGGAATTGGTCAACGCCATTTCCCTCAACAGCGCCATGGTCAACGTGGCGCGGGTGATAGGACCCTCGGTGGGCGGGCTCTTGATGGCCCGGGTGGGCGCGGCCTGGTGTTTCCTCTTGGACGCCCTAAGCTTCCTGGCCGTGGCCTATGCCTTGGGCCTGATCCGCCTTGCCACGCCGGAAAAGCCAAGCCATCCCCGGCGGGGGGCGGCACAGGAGGTTTGGCGGTATCTATTGGAAAGGCCGGTGCTTTCCCGCACGATGGGGCTGATCCTGGTGGTGAGCGCGGGGGGCTGGTCTTATATTTCGCAGACCGCCGCCTTCACGGCGGAAAACCTGGGTGGAAGCGCCTGGGACTATGGCTGGCTTTTGGGGCTGGGCGGCCTGGGGTCCTGCCTGGCGGCCCTCTACATTGCCTCGGGCGGCCGGGACCACATCCGGGAATCGAACCTTTATTGGGGCATCGGCCAATTCGTCTTTTTTATCCTGCTCTTTGGCTTCCAACACCAGATCCTGCCCGCCGCCTTGCTGTTGTTCGGCGCCACCTTCGGCCTGACCCTTTTCTTTTCTTCTTCCAACAGCCTGCTGCAAACCTCCACACCCAATGAGATGCGGGGAAGGGTAATGGGAATCTGGGCCTCTTTTTTCGGGGGAGGCATGCCCCTGGGAAGCCTGGCCCTGGGCTGGGCCGCATCCCGCTGGGGCTCAGGGCCTGCCTTGCAGTTGGGGGGGATTTTTTGCCTGCTAGGCTGTTTGTTAGTGCTAGCCGTCTTCCGGGGAAAAGGGAAATCCACGGCAGGAAGCCAAAACCTGAAGAGCCCCTCGGACGTTTAGCAGGCTGCTGAAAAATAAAAAAGGGCCACAAAGCAGCTTGCCCACCCCAAAGATTCCGCAGGAATCGTGGGGTTTCCGCAAATGTCGTAAGCTGAAAAAGTCCGTTTTAAGGACTTTTTCGGCAATCGATTAAGTCCAATAGGGTGTCCACCCTCGGGATTTCAGCTCGTCGAGCCAAATCTTTTCCAGCGCTTTTAGGTCCTCGGTCGGGTTCCAACCCGGCTCGTCTTTGGGCTTGAGGCTGTCCAACACCGTGAATTCAAAGGTCGCTTCGCCCTGGCTCCGGTAGTCTTCCATGATTTGGGGGTTTTTGATCAGCGGGTCCGTGGGCTTTCCCCATTTCAAAACCTGCCGGTGCATATTCAGCGCGCCGTTCAAGTTGAGGCTGGATCCCAGCACGAATTCATTGGTCTTGGTATTGCGGACCAGGAAGACTCCCATCGGCACCGGGGTGTCCTTATATTGTTTTTTCAATTCTTCGCGGCTCTTCATGATTCTCCTTTCGAAGACAGAGAGGACATTCTACCCGTTATGGATTCTGCCGGTAATCCCAGGGATTGGTCGATCCGGAGGCGGAAAGGGCCGCCTCCAGCTTGGGCCTATCGGGGGAAAGACCGCAGGCGGGGTCGGTGGCCGCGGGGTTCCCGGCCAAAAGCGCGGCTTGGCAGCGGCAGCCGCCGAAGTCCACCTCTTTGAGGTCGCAGGAAGAACAAGGCTCGGGCATCCACGCGGTGCCCCGGAAGCGGTTGAAAGATTCGCTTTCGTTCCAAATCCAGTCCAAGTTCTTCTCCTTCACATTTTCCAGCTTCAAGGAGCCGATCGAATAGGCCGTGGGACAGGGCAGCACCTTCCCATAGGGGTTCACGGTGATATAGCGCCTTCCCCAGCCGTTCATGCAGGGCTTGGGCCGGTCATAGAAGTAATCGGGGATGACGTAGAGGATTTCCATTTTACCCTTGAGCCGCTCGCGGGCCCGGGCGGCCATCCCGGAGGATTCCAGAACCTGCTCGCGGGTCGGCAACAGGCGGGAGCGGTTGCGGAAGGCCCAGCCGTAGTACTGGGTATTGGCCAGTTCCAGACGGTGGGCGCCGAGGGATTCGGCGAGGGCGATGAGCTTTTCCAGCCGCCCGATATTGTCCCGGTGAAGCACGATGTTCACCGTTATGGGAAGCCCTAGGGCCCTCACAAGTTCAGCCGTTTCCAGTTTTTTAGCGTGGGCCTTGGTCCCCGCAATCTCGTCCGCCGATCCCTGTTCGTCGGCCTGGAAGCTCAGTTGCACGCTGTCCAACCCCGCTTCCTTCAGGGCCTTGGCCCGGGAAGCCGAAAGCCCCAGGCCGCTGGTAATGAGGTTGGTGTAGAAACCCAAGCCGTGGGCGTGGGAAACCAATTCTTCCAAATCGGCCCGTTGGAGCGGCTCCCCGCCGGAAAACAGGGCGTGCAACACGCCCAAACTCCGGGCCTGGGTGAGGACTTCCTTCCACTTTCCCGCGGGAAGCTCTTCCCCACCGGGTTGGGATTTGTCCCAAACCGGGTTGGAACAATAAGGGCAGTGGAGAGGACAACGGTAGGTGAGCTCGGCCAGGAGGCCCAGGGGCCGGTATTCGCCGGGCGCCTTTCCGGCCATTCCCGAAGCCTGGCCGGCGGAAGTGATCTCCGAATGGATAGGATTCTCAAAGGGTTCACCCCATTGGACCAGCCCCTTGGATTCCATTTTTTGGAGGGTCGTTTCCACATCCGCGGCGAGGAAATCCACCGGCGCCTTGAACTCCTGCGACAGTTTTTGGAGGATTTCACCCAGGACATTCCGGCCGTCGCAAAGCCGAAGGATGGCGGCGGCGCTCTCGTTGAGGTTCATCAGCCCCTCGGGGAACAGAAGCACCCAATGGCCCGTGGTTTCGTCCTTTTTCAGCCGCGCCCGGTCGGCCAGTCGGGGGGCCAGGTCGCCCCTCATTTCGCGCCGCCATAGGCCTGGGCCACCGATTCCACCAGGTCCCAAAGCAGGCCGCACTTGAATTGCAGGGCCTTCACCGCCTCCTCCTGCATCTCGCGGGTATCGCAATAGGTGAAGGTGAGCTCCAGGCCCTGGTCCGAATCCACCCGGGCCTGGGTCACGCGCGACTTGAAATAATCCAAGCCCCAGGATTTCACCCAGGTGTAATGCTTCTCGAAGGCCGTGATGCGGTTTTTCATCAGGTCCGGCGCGAAAAGCTCGGTCAGGGAGGAAGCCACGGCGATGGGCCAAGGCTTGGTTCGGGCGAAGGTGACGTAGGAATCCACCGCCGCCCGGGCCTCGGGCAGGAGCCCCTTGCCCGAAAGAAGGTCTTCCCGGGACAGGCCGGCAGCCTCGCCCAGACGCAGCCAGTTCTCGATGCCCCCCTCCCCTTCCTTCAGGCCGTCGTGGTCGCTGATGCGGTGCAGCCACAGCCGCCTCACTTCCCTCAAGGGACAGTTGGAGACGATGGCGGCGTCCTTGACCGGGATGTTGCGTTGGTAGTAGAAGCGGTTCACGATCCAGCCCTTCACTTGTTCAGGATTAAGCCTTCCCTCGTTCATGGCGATGTGGAAGGGGTGCTTGTCGTGGTAGCGGGTCATGCCTACCTCGCGCAGGCGTTCATGGAAGGCTTGGCGGTCCAAAAGGGGTCCGGCGGTCATAGTTCGAATTCCATCCCATCCATCCCCACCTCTACTCCCGCTTCCTTCACTTTTTTGTACTCGGGACTGGAAGCGTTCAAGATGGGGTTGGTGTTGTTGATGTGCAGGTAGATTTTACGGGCAATGGGAAGCTTGCGCAGGATTTCCAGGCTTCCCCGGGGGCCGTTTAAGGGCAGATGGGCCATCTGGGAGGCCGTCAGCTTGCCCGTTCCCGTCTTGGGCATCTCGTCATCCTCCCAAAAGGTGCCGTCCAGGAGCAAGGCCTGGCAGTCGGCAAGGTTCTCCAACACTTTCACCGGCAGGTCGGCCACGTCGGGCAGGAAGGCCAGCTTGCCGCCGGTCTTTTCATCCACCAAAAGGTAACCCACCGCGCTTCCCGGCAGGGCCTTGGAGCCGGCGTAACGGGGAAGCTTTCCAGGGACCTCAAAAGCCCGGTAGAGGAGGCCGCTTTCCGACCCGTCGCTTTTCAAAAGGGGTTCCAATTCAACGGGAGGTTCGTGCCAGGACACTCCGCCATAGGCTTGGAGCACTTGGGAGATCCGGAGGCCTTCATCCAGGGCCTGGCGGACCGCAGCGGGGGCATGCAGGTGGAGTACACCGCCCTCGCGGAGGATAAAAATGCCCAGCACGTGGTCCAGGTCCGCGTTGGTCAATAGGGCCCCCTCGATGGGGGTTCCCCTTACCTGGCTTTGGGGCGGCTTCAAGGGCTGGAAGGCTTCAATTTGGTGGCGGATGTCGGGCGAGAGGTTAAGCAGGAACCAGGCTGTCCCATCGGCGCTGACCGCCGCGGCGGACTGGCTGCGCGCCGGAACCTCCGCCTTTCCCTGCCGGGCCTGCCGGCAGAGGGCGCAGTTACAATTCCACTGGGGGAACCCGCCGCCGGCGGCGGTTCCCAGCAATCGGACGCGCAAAGGGGTGGGAGGACCGGGTCTTAGATGACGCTGTCGTCAATCCCTGAATAGGCCGTGCATTCCGAGTTGACAGCCACTTCCTCGACCTCGGGTTTGGTCCAAAGGTTTTCCATCGTGCTTCTCCTTGAGTTTCTTCCCTTCCCTCTCAGGGAAGGGACCTGGATCACTCCAGGATCAAAAGTTTCAAAATCGTCCGCTTCCCATTCGCCGTGACCAGGACGTAATAAAGTCCGTTGGCCAGGGGACGGCCGCCCTTGTCCTTCAAGGGGATGTCCAGTTTATCAGTTCCGGCGGGTTCGGGAAGGGTGATATTCAGCACCTGCCGGAAGGACGGGGTGAAGATCTGGACGCGGACCTCCCCTGCCGTAGCCAGGCTCACTTGGAGCGTCACTGAACCGCCGGTAGCAGGATTGGGATAAAGCAGGGGAGTGGCGGAAACCGCCGGAGTGGTACTGGCGGAAGGCGTTGAGGTCATGGAGGGCTGGAGGGTGGGCGTCGGAGAGGGCGTCCAAGTGGGTGAAGGCGTCAGGGTGCGGGTAAAGGTCGGGGAAACCGTCACGGTGGGGGTAAAGCTGGGGGATAGAGTGGCCGTGGCGGTCGGGCTGGAAGTAGCGCTATTCACCGGCGTAGAGGTGGCGGTGGCGGGCAAAGTGGCCGTCGGCGTCGCCGAAGGCGTCTTAGACGGGGTGGCCGTCGCGGTAAAGGCCAGGGTCGGGGTGGAAGTCCCGGTGGCGGTGGAAGTAAGCGTGTTTCGCGGGGTAACCGTGGGCGTGGAAGAAGGGGTGGAAGAGGCCGTCGAGGTAGCCGTGCTGACTGGCGTCAATGTCGGCGTATCCGTAGCCGTACCGGTCGGTACGGAAGTAGCCGTCAGGGTGGAGGTCCCCGTGGAAGTCCGGCTGGGGGTCTGAGTCGGACTGCCCGTAGAAGTGTTTGACGGCGTCCAGCTTGATGTAAATGAAGCTGTCGGTGTGCTGGAGGCTGTCGCGCTGGCCGTCAACGTGCTTGAGGGCGTTGCTGAATTGCTGAGGGTGTTTGTCGGCGTGGCGCTAAGAGTCGGCGAAGCGCTATTAGTGGGAGTACCGGTCGTGGTGGCCGTGGGGGTACGGCTGGCGGTCGCAGTGGGCGTGGAAGATGCGGTTGAAGTCGCGGTGGCGGTCGGGCTGGCGGTGCCTGTTCCCGTGGGCGTAGAGGTTGTAGTGAAGCTAGGCGTGGCGCTGGGGGTTCTCGTGGCCGTGGACGTGGGGCTCCCCGTCGCTGTATTGGAGGAAGTCGCAGTGGGCGTGGAAGACGCGGTTGAAGTCGCGGTGGCGGTCGGGGTGCGGCTGGCGGTGGAAGTGGCCGTCGGCGCCGGGCTTCCCGTGGGCGTGGGACTGGGGGTCGCGAGCAACCCGTAAACCACCAGGCTGTTGGCGGTCGGCACGAAGACCTTGCCGTTCACGACGCTGGGCGGGGCGAACTTGACCACGCCGCCCACCGCCGAATCCCGGGCGCCGGTGGCCTGGCCGCTGTTGTAAAGCTCCGTCCCGAGGTTGGTGGCGTCATAGGCGTGCAGCGTGACCGGGGTGCCGGAGGAAAGGGCCCAGAGGATGCCGTTGGTGTTTCCGTTGGAGGAGACGCTGGGTACCGCGCCCTGGCCTCCGAAGGTTTCCGAAGTTTCCGAGAAAAAGGGCGTCACATATTGGCCGTTGACGAAGCGGAAGGATTTGACCGGGGATCCCGTCATCCCCCAATAAACGAATTGGGTGACCCCGTTGCTGTAGATGGCGGGGGTGGTATAGCCCCTGCCCCCGATGGCCGCCACCGTCTGGGGGACGTTGTTGGCGGTGGCGCTGAATTCGCCCATCTTGCCCGTGGCCGCGTCCACCACGTAAAGGTCGCCCGGTTTGTCCGCGCCCAGGATGAGGTTGGGATGGGCCGTCGTTCCCCAGGAGGCGGGCAGCAGGCACTGCCCCGCCGAACCCACGTCGTTGTCGGCGTTGCTCATGGTTTGCTGGTTCATGGGGGCGAAGTAATCCAGCACCGTCACCGCGTTGCCCGTGGTGTTCAATTTCAGGAAACACTGGGGGTAGTCAGGGCCGATCCCGCCGCCCGATTCGGAGGTCCCGTTGGAGGTGAGGAAATAAAGGTTGCCCGCCGAATCCACCGAGGGGCCGTCGCCCGATTCCCAAAGGGAGCCCTCGCTGGTGTTGGGGGTGGTGTCGTAAACGCTGAGCTGCTGGGTGATGTTGGCGGCGTTATAGCCGATGACCCATCCGTGGTAATTGCCCCAGGTGTTCAAATCGCAGTGGGAGGTCCAGCTGGTATAGACCACCCCGTTCACCAGGGCCAGGGCGCACCTTTCCTTGTAGGCCTGGGGGACGAAGTTCACGGTGGTGCCGCCGTTTCCCGTACCGGGGCCCGAAGCCTTGATGGTCTGGGGCCCGTTGGCGGTTTCGGCGCCGGTGGAGATGTTGACGGCGTGGAGGGTCTGGGTAAAAGTGGTGACACCGGCCGAGACCGTCTTGGTCATGGCCACGAAATACATGATGCCCGTGGAAGTGTCGATGACGGGCGTGTCCGTGATGCCGATCTGGGGGGTGATCTGGCCGCAGCTGCCCACATCGGCTTGGGCCACCGTCATGGTCACGCCGCCGATGTAGCTGTCATGCCAGTAGGTGACCCCGGCGGTGTCGGCGTCGAAGGCATAGGCGCTGTCGTTCTCGGTAACCACGTAAACCACGTTATGGGTGCCGCCGCCGATGCTGACATTGGGCATATAAAGGGGTTGGGCGTAGACTTGGCCGTCCACCGCGTCAGAAAAAAGCTTCCCGAAGTTGGTGGAGTTGACATTGGTGGTGGTCAAGACGGTTTCAGACTGGTTCCATCCGTCACGGGCCTGGTCATTGTGGTAGGTGGTGAGGGAAGTTTGGGGAAAAACCGGGGAACAGGCCAAGAAGAGGAGGGTTGCGCGGAAGATTCCTCCCAGCCCGTAGCCAGGGGGAAAGGAAAAAAGCGGATTTTTTATATGAAAAAATCGGCGCTGCAACGCCGATCCAGTGGAGTTCATGGTTAAAAAGTATCACTTTTATTGGCGCTTTTCGGAGATTTAAAGGCTTTTTTTAGGAAACCGACTACACCAAAAAATTTAACGTTTAAGACTGGGGTCCAAGGCCTTCCAAGGCGTCCAAAACCAATAAGCTGTGTGTGAACAAAGTGTTAAAATTCCACATCATCGAAACAATCAAGGACATCAACACCATGGCCTCGACCAACCCCTCCAAATCCCTCTTGTTCCTGCTATTTCCGACACTTCTTTATGGCCAATCCCCCTCCCCGACGTCCACTCCGGCTGTTGCCGCGACTCACCTGTCCCCCGGACCACAAGCCGGGGGACAAGGTTTGGTTGTGCCGAGCCAAGGTGCCGACGGTATCGGAGGCATCACTGGAGGCTCGGCAACCCAAGCTGAAACGGTTTTCCAAATCCAGGAAGTAGTGGTCCAGGCCAAGCCGTTCCCGGGCGACGTCTGGGAAGGTAAGGATTTGGAGGGACTCCAAAACGACGGCCGCCTTTCCACCTTCCTCAACGACGCGGGGGGAGTGGATGTGCAAGGGGTCGGCGGCGCCAAGACCTTCAGCACCGCTTCCATCCGGGGCTCTTCCCCCGGACAAACCCTCATCCTTCTCAACGGCCAAAGGACGAACGAGGGTTTCGACCTGGGCCTCGTTCCCACCGGGGATATCGAGCGCATCGAGGTCCTCAAGGGGCCCGCGGCCCTGGCCTACGGGTCGGAAGCCACGGGCGGCGCCATTAATATCATTACGAAAGCCGGAACCGGGGGCGCCAACCTGGACGCCTCGGGGGGCGACTTCAATACCTGGCAGGTCCAGGGTGGGACCGGCCACATGAAAGCCGGAGCCTGGGACAGTTCCTGGAACGCCGGCTGGTACCAGACCGGCGGCTATACGGTCAACACCGACGAGGTTTCGGGGGAGATTAACCATGATTCCGAATGGTCCTGGGGGGACGACCGACTTTCCCTCCGGGCTGGTTACGTTTATAAGGACGGCGGTTCCCCCAACGGCGACAGTCTTTCAGCCCAGGATACGGGCCAGTTCGACACCGACGACCGCGAAAAGAGGAACGCGGTGGAGGTCTCCCTGCAAGGTGAGCGGGCCTCGGACGACTGGACCTTCCGCCCCTCCCTTTCCTACAGCTTCGCCGACGTCGAACGTTTAAACCCGCTGGGTCCGGACGCCGTGGCTGGCGTGCCACTGGGGGACGAGAACATCTACAACCATTTCGATTCCAGGGCTTCGGCCGGTGGAAAATGGAGCGGTTTTTTACAATCGCTGGACCTGGACGCCGAGTTCAGGGCCCAAAACGTGACGGGCACCGAAGGCTTGGGGGGCGGCTACCGGTGGGACAACCGGACTTCCCTTTCCACCCATGCCGGCCTTGCCCTTTCCCCGGATCTTTTCCTGGACTTGGGCGGCCGGATGGATTGGTATAACAGCTACGGACCCCTGGTCTTCAACCCCGAAGCCACCTTGCGGGAAGTCCTCTCCCCGGGCCGCGACCTTTACCTGGAAGCGGGCACCGGCTATCGCTACCCGGATTTCGACGAATTATTCCACCCAACCATCGCCTATATCGTGGGTCCGGACACCCCGGTGGAATTCGGCAACGGGGAGACCGGGAACCCCAACTTGCTTCCCGAATCCTCCCTCAACCTGGAGGCCGGCACCGACCTGCTGTTCGGCGGCCTGCTCCTCAAAGCCGGCGGGTTTTGGAATACTTATTCCAACCTCATCGTGCCGGGGGAGGACGCTTCCAACTTCTGGACCTTCCTCAATGTGGCCCATGCCCGCCAATTGGGCGCCGAGGTCGGCTTGAAATGGAACCTCACTAAAGATTGGTCCCTCCGGGGTGATTACACCTATGTGGATTCCCGCGACACGGACTCCAACCGGCTCATCCCCGCCCGGATGCGCCAAAAACTTTCGGCAGGGGTGGATTGGGAACCGGCGCCCGGCGCCCGCTTGAACCTGGACGCTGATTACCTGGACCGCAACCCCGCCGTCTACAACGGACCGCAGGACAGCCCGCCCCTGGTCGTGGCCTCCGACTACACGGTCTTCAACGCCGGGTTCAAGCTCGACCTCACCCGGGACACCCGCCTTTTCCTCGAACTGGACAACCTCCTCAACCAGACCTACGCCACCTTCCAGGGCCTTCCCATGCCCGGGCGCTCTTTCGAGGCCGGCACCCATTTAAGCCTCTAGCCGGTCGGCCGGGCCAAAGCTCCCTTGCCCGGCCCCGGCCGCTCCCTTATAGTCCCTCCCATGAAAAACGCCTCCCCGCTTCCCATCGACGGGCTCCTTCCCGGCCTCCTGGAAGCCCTCGAAAGACAGCCCTCCGCGGTGGTGACTGCCGAACCGGGCGCCGGGAAAACCACCCGCGTTCCCCCCGCCCTCCTGGCTTCCCCTTTCGCCGCCGGTAAGGAAATCTGGGTCCTCCAGCCCCGACGCCTGGCGGCCAAGATGGCGGCCCTGCGCGTGGCGGAGGAACTGGGGGAGGAAATCGGGCGGCGGGTGGGTTACCAGTTCAGGTTCGAGAAGGTGGCGGGCCGGGAAACCCGCCTCAAGTTCATGACCGACGGCATGCTCCTGCCCCTCTCCCAGGAGGATCCCCGGCTCTCCAAGGTCGCGGCGGTGGTCCTGGATGAATTCCACGAACGCAGCCTGGAGTTGGACCTGGGGCTGGGCTTCCTGCGACGCCTTCAATTAGGGCCCCGGCCGGACCTTCGTATCGTGGTCATGAGCGCCACCCTGGACGCGGGGGCTTTGTCCGACTATCTCTCCAACTGTCCTGTCTTCAAAAGCGAGGGCCGGATCTTCCCCGTCACCGTCGAATACCACCCCTTCCCCCAGGAACAGGACCTTGCCCTGAAAGTCCGGTCGGCGCTGAAACACCTGAGGGGATCGGGGGCCAGGGGGACCGCCCTGGTCTTCCTGCCGGGCCTGGGGGAGATCCGGAATTCCCAGAGGGCCCTGGGAAAGGAATGCGGCGAAGTCCATGCCCTCTACGGCGACCTCTCCGTGGCCGAGCAGCAGGAGGTCCTGAAACCTTCGGCCGGGGACAAGGTGATCCTCAGCACCAACCTGGCGGAGACCTCCTTGACTGTGCCCGGCGTGACGGCGGTGGTGGATTCAGGATTGACCCGCCAGTCCCGCGTTTCGGCTTGGTCCGGCCTCTCCAGCCTGGTCACCGTGCCCTCAAGCCAGGCCTCCGCCGTCCAACGGGCCGGGCGGGCGGGCCGCCTGCAGGAAGGCCTTTGCTACCGGCTCTACACCAAGTTTGATTTCGACCACCGGGCCTCCTTTGACCTTCCGGAAATACTGCGCTCCGACCTGGCCCGGAGCCTTCTCGACCTCCTCTCCCTGGGCGTGGAGGACCTGGACGCCTTCCCCTGGTTCCAAAAACCATCCCCCGGTTCCCTGGAAGCTGCCCTTGCCTTGCTTCAAAGGCTGGGGGCCGTCGCCGGCAAGGGCCTGGCTCCCTTGGGCCGGAAGATGGCCGGCCTTCCGGTCGCCCCCCGCCTGGCCAAGTTCCTCCTGGAGTCGAAGGAGTTCTCCCAGGACGACTCCACCCTGGTGGAAAAGGCCTGCCGTTTGGCCGCCTTGATCAGCGAGGAGAGGCCCGATACGGAGGACCTGCTGGAGGAGTTGGGCCGGTATCGCCCCGACGGTGAGGCCAAAAAGCTGGAAGATAAATTGAGGGGGCTCCTCGCCGGAAAAACAACTTCCCCAAGCAGGGGGAAAGAAACACAGGCCCTCCTGGCCAAGGCCCTTTTGTCCGCCTTCCCCGACCGCGTGGCCAAGGTAAGGGGCGGTGAATCCGCCCATTCGCGCAACCTGGGCGGCCGCAAGAAGGAACTCCTCCTCTCCGGTGGCGGCTCCGCCGTGGCCGCCGACAGCCCCCTCACCCGCGCCCACGAGGTTTTCCTGGTGGTGGAAGCGCAGGAGCTGACCCAGGGGATGAAGGACCGGATCGGGGGCGGGGCCCAATCCCAGGTCAAGGCCCGGTCCCTCTGTCCCATCGAGATGGATTGGCTCCTGGACCTTTTCCCGGACCGCCTGGCCGAACAGGTGGCCGTCGAATGGAATGGAAAGGCCCAGCGGGTGGAAGGTTTCAAGCGCTTGAAGTACGACGATCTGCTCCTGGATGAGAAGCCGCTCTCGCCCAAGGACTTTGGCCCTGAAACGCGGGATTTGCTTTTCAAGGAAGCCCTGGCGGCGGGCCCCGCGGCCTACTCGGACCCGGAAGAACTGGGGGATTTCTTGGGCCGGTTGAAATTCACCGCCCAAAGGGCTGGAGGGTTCACGGAGATTTCAAAAAACGAAGTGGAGAAAACCCTGAAGGAGCTTTGTGAAGGCCTCCGGAGCCTGGCGGAGCTGAAGGAAGCGGGGTTGGTGGCGGCCTTGAGGGGCCGCTTATCCCCGAAGGAGCTGTCACTGCTGGAAAAGCTGGCCCCGGGTCAGGTGACCCTTCCCTCCGGGCGGCGTATGAGAATCCATTACGATGAAGGCAAACCGCCTTGGGGCGAATCCCGCATCCAGGATTTCTTCGGTTTGAAGCAGGGTCCTTCGGTGGCCGGGGACGGGGTGCCGGTGGTCTTGCACCTGCTCTCCCCCGCCCAGCGGCCCGTTCAGGTCACCAGCGACTTGGCGGGCTTTTGGAAGAACCACTATCCCCAGGTCCGCAAGGAATTATCCCGCCGGTATCCCCGGCACAAATGGCCCGAGAACCCGGCGTAAATCCCAAGCCCACCCGCGCAAAAGTCGATTCGCCTTAATTCGAAAGGGCTTCGGCCTTTTTCACTCCCGTTTGCAGGCGGACCGTCCCCACCAGGTTTTCCCAATCCAGGTCGGTCTTCGAAAGATAGGCCCGGGCGCCCATTTGCAGGGCGAAGGAGGAAACCGTCTCATTCATGAAGGAACTCATGGCGACGAGCGGAACGCGGGGGTAAGCCTGCGTCATCTTGAGGACCCCTTCCAGACATTCGACATCCGGCAGGAAAAGGTCCATCAAGACCGCATCCACCGCCTGCTTGGCCATCGTTTCCAATGCGCCCCGGAAACTGGAAGCATGGTGCAGCACGAACTGGCCCCTGCCGTGCATCTTAAAGGCCTCTTCCGTCAGGAGAACATCGCCTGGATTATCTTCCACTAATAGAATTTGCCGGGTCTTAAAAGGCATGGCTTCCCTCCAATTGATTTTTCATTGGGCTCATTAGAGGGAGTCAAGAAGCCCTATTGCAACTCACTCCCGAAGATTTCCGGGCGCGAGGGGGATAATTGACGCCCCCTTAACACGAACTGCACAAATCCTTGCCGGATGGGAACGTTTTTAGGCGGGGCGGTTCCAAAAAAAATGCCGTGGACGGGGCGGCCAGGCCTCCGTCCACGGCACTTGGCGTTAAAGAATAATTACTTAAGAGTCACGGGCAGCGCAAGGCCGGCCTTGGTCAACTTGGCATGCAGGGTCACGGTCTTTCCGCCCTGGTTGACGGTCACGTCGTAATCCCCCAGGAAGCCCCGCAGCTTATAGGCGCCCGTATCGTCCGTGGTGCCCTCGGCGTTGGTCCACCAATCGTGCAACACCAGGTCTTCCCAAACCTTCTCGGAGGGCTTGGGGGACCAGTCTTGGTTGAACAGGGGGGCCTTGTGGTGCCAGTGGGCCCCGTCCCAGAACCCCCACATGAGGAAACCTTCCACCGAGGGATGGCTGTAGATGGCGATGAGGAAGTCCTTGAAGAACTGGGCGTCCAGCGCATCGTCCTTGATGTCCGTGTCGTATTCGGTGATCTCAATCGGCAACCCATGGGCCCCCAGCTTGTCCAGGGTGGCCAGGAGGGCCGGGATGGACCAGGGCGAGCCGCCCACGTGGCCCTGCAATCCCACACCCTGCAGGGGCGCGTGGTTGTCCAAAAGGAACTGGATGTCCTGGTCGTAGCCTTCCAGGTGGCCCGTGGTGTCCGGGCTGGGATAGTCGTTCACGAACAGGAGCGCGTGGTGGTCCACCTTGCGGGCGGCTTGGTACCAGGTCACCATGGCCGACTTGCCCAGGATATCCGTCAGGTCGTGTTCCGGGACCGGCTCGTTGACCACGTCCCATTCGATCACCTTGCCGTCCATGGCGGTGCCCACGTCCTGGATGCGCTTCTCGACGGCCGCTTCCAGGGCCTTGGGGTCGCCCGAGAGGGACTTCATGGATGCCGGCAGCCAGCGCCAGGAGCCCCAAACCATATTGTGGCCCCGGACGTCGATGTTGCGCGCCGAAAGCCATTTGAGGGCCTCGTCCACGTAGCTGCGCCGCCAGTAGCCGGTGTTGGCGGCCCCGTCTTCCCAGGGCCCCCATTTGAGGTCGTTCTCGAAGACGATGCGGTTGAAGAGCCGTTCCACCTGCTTCTGGTATTCGGTGTTCTCGTCCCCCGCCTGGGCCAGCTTCTGGGCCACCACCGCCGTGCCGAAGCCGAAGGCCTGTTTCTTCATGCGTATGGATACCTTGGCGCCTGTAACCGGGTTCCCGTCCTTGCCCTCCACTGTGACGGTGAGGTCGCCCTTGCGGAGCTTCTCGATGCGGTCCTGGGCCGCCTGGCGCCAGGAAGCGTCGGCGTCCGCGCCCTCATAGCTGACCTTGGTCTGGGGCATGTCCGAGAGCTTCTTGCTGGTGCCGTAATCCACCAGGGTCAGGTTGGCCAGTTCGAAGGCCTGGGGCGTATAACCCATGCGGATACATATATGGGATTTGCCCGCGTCCAGGTCCTCCACGGCCGTGAAGGGGATGGAATACAGCTTCCATTGGGGCCCGGCGGACAGGGCGTAGGTCGCGGCCTTGGTCCAGGGGTCGCCGTTACGCTCGAAATCGAACTCGCTCTTGGCTTCCCCGCTTTCCACGTGGGTGTCGGCCGCCCGCATGGAGAACTGGCAAAGGATGACATCCCCCGTCCTGACGGCCGAGGTACAGACCGCGTCCACTTGCACGCTCCAGGGGTTGGTGCCGGTCTTGAGGGTGGTGAGCACTACCGCGTCCTTGAAGGCTTGGCCCGTGACCGGAACCTTTTCCATCGTGCCCATGCTCTTGTCCCCATCCAGTTGGAGGGCTTCCAGCCCCGCCTTATCAAAGAGGGACTTCCCTCCCGGGGGCGCCGTCTGGGCGAAAAGGGGTAGGGGCAGTACCAAGGCCAGGCAAAGGGCTAGTTTTTTCAACAAGGGCGGCCTCCAGGAATGGGATTGGACAACTCGTGAGTCCCTTATGTTACAAGGTTTTATTGGGATTCAATAGAGGGGAGTGGCTTTTGGGTTAACCGCTTTTCCAGGGCAAATTAAGGAGAAGAGGAAATCTCCAACTGTTCCAGTTCAGGTCCGATCATGGCGCCGATGCGGTCGCCGGCGCTGAAGAGGGCATAGGTGAAGAACCCCAGGATCAGGGCCAGGGCGGCGAAGGCCCAGGCGTGGCGGGACTCAAAGCGCTCGATGCTGCGGGCAAAGGCCACGAGCCCGATCAAGGCCGCCACGACGATGACCGCGTCCACGCTCACCCGCTGCCAGTAGCTTCCCCCCAAGTGGAGCCACATGCCGAACTCATCGAAGGTGAGGGCCATGGCGAAACCGTAAAGGAGTGCTGTGATTTCCGCCGCCCGCCCCGCGGGCCGCCGGAAAATGCTGAAACCCGCCACGGCCGAGAGCAGGAAAATTCCGTAATTCAGGTGGTGGACATGGGTTTGTCCCAGGAAAAAATAACCGTTGGGGATCTGGTGGGACATGATGAGGAAGACGTCCGCTCGGGCCACGAGAAAAGTCAGGATGAAGCCAAAGAGCGCCCGGCGCGCCAGCCGGTGGGCGGTCTCAGGACGGTGGATCGCGGCTTTTTTCATGGTGCCTCCGCGGGCATAAAAAAAGGGGCCGGTTTTCCGGCCCCTGGAGTTCATCGGCAAAATTTAAGGATTAACGCAACCCTCGGCCTGCGAAACCACATTGCGCAGGGGACGCAGGGCGGGACGGCCGGTGGCCATGTCCCGCGCGATTTCATAACGGGGCACCTTTGAATCCACTTCCTGGGACCAGGCGTCGATCCCGCCGGTCATGGACTTGGCGTTGACGTAGCCGTGGCCCGCGAAATAGGCGGCCGCGTCCATGCTGCGCTGCCCGTGGTGGCAGAAAAAGACGATGTTGGTGTCCTTTGGCCAGGAATAGATCTCCTGGGCAAGTTCCTCGGTGATCAAGTCCGCCCCCTCAATCTTGGCCAGCTTGAATTCCTCGGGGGTCCTCACGTCGATCACGCGGGGCTTTTGGCCGTTTCCGTTCTTCATGGCTTCCGCCACTTCCTTGGGACTCACCCGGGTGCGCTGGTCGATCTGTTCGGCTTCTTCAATGAAAGTCAGAACCTCGTCGATGTCCGTGATGTCGTGGCGCTGTACCACGCTGGCCAGGCTTTCCTGGGGCTCGTAGCCGCAACTATGGCAGCCGCCGATATGGTAGCGGCGGAAAAGGGCCCTTTGGGCGCTGGGGTAATTGTCCAAAACATCCTGCATGGTGCTCTGCGGGTTGATCTTCGAAGCTGGCATCTTGGGGCTCTCCTCAAAGGGCCGGTTTCCCGGCCGTAAGTTAACTTATAGGTAGACTTTACGCTTTCGCCTTCTTGATGGCAAGAGGGTCGGTAAAACCGTTTACCTTGATTTGTCTTTTCCTTCCGGGTGGGGCCTCAACCTGCTGCAACCTGGGTCAAGTCATAGGGGCGGCAAGACAAAAACCTTACCCTGGGGATCTATCCTGGTGAAAGGGGTGCTTTATGGCCAACGAATCCGATTCTTTCGAAAAACGCCATTGGGGGAGGGGATCCATGCGGGGAAACGGGACCATTTACGGGATGGGGGTCATCGGGGCCCTGTTTTACTACATCCACCAAGCCGCGAGTTTTATGGCCGGCGTGTTGGGCGTGCTCAAGGCCTTTTTTTGGCCCGCCGTCCTTATTTACAAGGTACTCGATCTTTTAAAGATGTGAAGGCCCGGCGGCTAGAACTTGTTCTCGTTGATCCAACGCTGGACGTCGGCCTCGACGGAAAAAATTTCCGAGGGATTTTTGGCGAACTTCTCTTCCAGCAAATGCGCGCTGGCCTCCAGGGGGATCTTCTCGTAGCTTCCCCGGGTCAAAAGCCCCCGCACATACTTGTTGGCGAACTGTTTCAGGCCCAGCTTCTGGTATTGCACCGCGTGCACCAGCTCGTGAAACCGGATATGGGGGCCCAGGTCGCGGTAGGACACCACCACGTCCATCAGCGTGACGGCTTCCATACGTTCCAGGGAAATGGCGATCCCGCGGTCGTTCAATTCCTTGACGAAATCCGGCGTCTCAACGGGGCCGTCGGTCTTCTTGCAGAATTGGGTTGTGTTCAGGATCGCTTCGCTGAAAAAAGGCTTGAAGGCAGCCATCTCTTCGGGGGAAAGGGGGGCGGCTTGGGGGGCGAAAGCCTCCCGCTGGGCCTTGATGAAGGAGGCCATTTCATTGACGTAGCGCAGGACGTCGCTATCGGAAAAACTATTCGTGAACAGCATGAGGTTTCAGCCTTTGCTTGAAGTGGGTCGAGTATACACCTTTTGGGCTGTTTTGGATTAATCCCCGGTAAATTTGGGAATAACTTCCTGTTCTTTCAACCCTAGGGTGGATTCAACATAAGGCGGCGGCTTCTTTCACCTACATAACGCCGGGAGAGGGACGGAGTTACAAGAAATGGGAAAACCGGTGGAAATACCGGGCAAGAATCGGCCAAGGATCGTTAAAACCTCCCGGCGGCCGCGGGCCTCATTCCCCTTCAGCTTTTGCCTTCCCTGCCGTTAGGAACGCCATGGAACCAGTCTCCAACAACCAACCGTCCTTGATGCCGCAGGAACTCTCCTCGGTTGCCGGTCGGGCTTTCGCCTCCTTCAGCGGCGAAGTGCAGCAACTCATCGATATGACCAAGAATGAGAAACTGCCCGAAGCCAACCTCGGCGCCAAGGTGGATATCCGGGCCTGATTTTCCCAGGCTTTGTTATTCCCCGCCTAAGGCGTTGATATCCGGGTTTTCCAACCATTTCACCGGCGCCCCCTCGCGGGCCGCCTTGATCATGGCCCGTCCCAGGATGCGGGTCGTCGTCACATGCCGGGGAAAAAGCTTCCTTAAAACCGGGAACAACCACCCGAAGAGTTTCAACAAAACGTTGTACATCTTGGTCTTTGAGGTGATGCCGTCCATGGGTTGGATGGCTCCGGGCCGGAACATATAGGCCGCTTTGAAGGGCAGTTTCAAAATGGCGTTTTCGGCGGCCCCCTTCACCCGGGCCCACATCACGCGTCCCTTTTCCGTACTGTCCGTACCCGTCCCGGAAACGAAAACGAAGGTCATTTGGGGGTTTAGGCGTGCCAGGGGACCGGCCGCCGCCAGGGTGAAATCGTAGGTGATGTGCCGGTAATCCGGCTCGCTCATCCCTGCCGAGGAAATACCCAGGCAAAAGAAGCAGGCGTCATAACCCTTCCATTGGGTTTCCATGTTGGAAAAATCCGTGAAGTCCTTATGGACGACCTCCTTCACCTTGGGGTCACTGATTCCCAGCGGACTCCGGCCGATGGATAGGACTTCGGCCACAACCGGATCCTTCAGGCATTCCTTCAAGACCCCCTGTCCCACCATGCCGCTGGCCCCAAAAAGGATGGCTTTCATCACCGCCTCCAAAATTCCCTTGTTTATTTGAACGATCCTAAAACCTTCTCGTTAAAAAAATTCTCTTCCATCGAATAAATCATGTTGTCCTGGCTCCCGGCCGTCATCACGCAAACCAGCCCAGCCTCCGGCGAAACGAAGATGGCCTGTCCCTGGTAGCCGTTGGCGTAAAAGACCCGCACCGACTTGCCCTTGTACTTCATGTCCTTCAGGTGCCAGAGATAACCGTAGCTGTGCCCGAAGGCGGTGCCGGGCTTGCAATGCAGGGCGGTGGCCTCCTTGACCCATGAGGCGGAAACAATCTGTTTTCCCTTCCACTTGCCCCCATCCAGGTACAACTGGCCCAGTTTGGCCATATCCCTCGCCTTCCACTCCAAACCATAATCCACCCGGTTGACCCCTCCCGGTCCGGTCACCCAGCCGTCATCGGGGATTGCCAGGGGTTCCAACAAGACCTTCCGGGCATAGTCCGGAAAATTCATCCCGCTTTTCTCGGCGATGAGGTTGGAAATCAGCGAAAGGCAGCAGCCGTTGTACATCCAGAAGGTCCCCACGGGATGGGCGACAGGCCGGCTGAAACAAAAGTCCAGCCAATCTTTCGACTGGCCCATGGCCGCGCCGCAATTGTCGCTCCCCACCCCCACATCGTCGCAATCCAGTCCGGAGGTCATGGAGAGCATGGATCCGATAGTGATGCCGGCCTTGTCCTTGCCCCAACCCTTCGAAACGCTGTCCGGGTAAAGGACCGAGATTTTCCCGTCGAGGGAAAGCAGCCCATGGTCCTGGGCGATACCGTAGACGGTGGAGAAGACCGACTTGGTGCAGGAAAAGAGGGGGTGGTGGGAATTCCCCGTGAAGCCGTTGAAATATTCCTCTAACAGCAGTCTGCCGTGCCGCAATATCAGCAGGCTGTGCATGGCGGGGATCTTGCCGCCGCGGATTTGTGAAACGCCCTGGGTGATGGGACCCGCGTCGACCTTTTCCTTCCGAAGGTCCCCCACGGGCCATCCGTCGGGAAGCTTTTGGGGAACTTGGTATTCATAAGGAACGGGCGTGTCGATGGGCTCGACGGCGGGGGGGGTGGCGGGCGGCGGGGGGATTCCATCGTCCGGCAGGGCCGGACCACAGGCGGCCAGGGCCAGGAAAAACAGGATCCATCCGGTTAAAAAGCGGCTTTTTTTCATGGGCTCATCATAAATGAAATCCGCCCTGAAACTCTAGCGGAGGGGCGATGGCGGCCTAACTATTGGTTGTCCCCTTGACCTGCCTTTTCTCGCGGTCCTCGTTCCGTTTTTGGAGCCATTGGAGGGCGCTTTCCAAACCATTGAGGGCCAGGACGTTCTCCGGACAGTTGAATTTCGTCCCCTGGTAATACTTCAAACGGGTGAGGCAGGCATTCAGGACGTCCTCCACACGGGCCCCGGTCTGTTCCTTCCGGTCCGCGCCCCTTCCCGAAGGGCCCTCCTGCCAGTTGATGGCCAGGCCGATTCCCCGGACAAACCCGCCCGCTGGAATGCCGTTTCCATCCAAATTATTCTGGATTTCCAATTTTTGAAGCGGGGACATGGGGGTTCCCTAACCCTTTGCTGTTTGGGCTGGTTTCCGCCCGGCCTGCGCGATTTTGGCCATGGCTTCCACCAGCGCGGAGCCGGTCAAATGGCGGGTTTTCTTGCGTTCGATCCGTTTCACTGAGAATTCCGTCTTGGGCTTTTTGCGGCCCTTTTGCTTGGTCATGTCCGACCCTCCGGTTCATTTTGAGATGCGCCCCAGCCTAGGGGTTCCGGGAAGGAATAGATACGCTTTGGAAAAATATAGTCGGGGAGAAGGGCCGGCCCCTATCGCTAATTCCTTCAATAGGTGCTAAGGTGTCGATGTTGTTTGCCTTTCCTCCTTGGGCCGCGCCTACCCAGCCAGAGGGTTTATCCGAAACACCCGCGTTCACAACCACCCATCCAATCACCACGGGGTCCCTCCACACCGGTCAACGGAAAGGGCCCTTAAAAATCCCCCTGCATTCAAACCAAGGAAAACAAGTTATGGACAACCTCACCGTCAGCGTTTCCCAATCCCCGTTCAACAAGGGCGTCACCCTGCTTACCGTCAAGGGTTCGATGGACACCAACACGATCTCCGAGTTCGACAGGAATTTCCGGTCCGCCCTGGGGGAAAACCAGTTCAAGCTGGTCGTCGACCTCAAGGACGTCTACTACATCAGCAGCGCCGGTTGGGGCCTTTTCATCAGTGAGATCAAGCGCATCCGCGGCGAAAACGGGGACTTGGTGCTCGCGGGGATGTCCCCCGATGTGCTGAATGTGTTCGAGCTCCTTCAATTCGACACCATCCTGAAGTTTTTCCCCGACGTTGAAACGGCGGTGAATAAGGGGTTCCAGGGGCTTCCGGCCTGGGTGGATAAAACCCGTCCATCGAAAAACCGGTTGAAAAAAAAGGGGGAAAAGGCCGTTTCCTTGGAACAGGCGGGGGAGCCGGTTCCAACCGCAAGCCTCGAAAAAGCAACCGAATCCGCCTTCCCTCCCGAACCGCCACCCCCGGAAGTCCGCGTCTCTTATTGGGGGCGCGTGCTCCGCGACTGGCGTTTTTGGGGCTTGGTGCTGATGGCGGTCCTGGTGGCCTGCTTGGTTGCGCATCACCTGGGCTGGAAGGCGCTTTCTCTTTCCCATTGGGCCGGAAGCAGGAAGTAATCAAGAAAAACGGCCGAAGGCCGGGTAAGAATTATTTCAACAGGTGGGCTTGGGTCAAAAACCGGTTCAAGATTTCCTCGATTAAAAGCTTGTCCTTCTTGCCCAGGATAAGGGGATTGTCCTGAATGGCCAGGGAGGCGATCTCCTCGAGCATTTGGTCACGGACCTCGAAATCCGTGACCTTGTGGTCCGGGGGGCTCGATTCCTTGAGCTGATTGAACCACTTCTCAAAAAGGGCGAGGCCTTCCCTTTCCAGCAGGTCTTTCGTGAAACGGCTGATGCCCGAAACCCTGTCCGCCTTGGGGCCCATTGGTTTCCCTTAACCTAGTTGAGATAGTCCCGGAGCATGCGGTCCCGGGAGGGATGCCGGAGTTTCCGCAGGGCCTTGGCTTCGATCTGGCGCACGCGCTCGCGGGTGACCTTGTAGATATTGCCCACTTCCTCCAGGGTTCGCGGAGTGCCGTCCTTCAGGCCGAAACGAAGGCGCAGGACCTCCGCCTCCCTTTCCCGGAGGGTCCCCAGCACCTTGGATATCTGCTCCTTCAGGAGCGTGAAGGCGACCGCGGTGTCCGGGCTGACGGCCTCCTTGTCGGCGATCAGGTCCCCCAGCTGGCTGTCCTTTTCCTCGCCCAGGGGCGTTTCCAGCGAGATCGGGTTCTGGGCGATTTTGAGGACGGCGTGGATCTTTTCCACCGGCATATCCAGCTTCTCCGCGACCTGGTCGGCCGTGGGCTCGTATCCCAGCTGCTGGACCAGTTCGCGGGTGGCCTGGATGGACTTGTTGATGATCTCGTGCATGTGCACGGGGACGCGGATGGTGCGGCTCATGTCCGCGACGGCGCGGGTGATGGACTGGCGGATCCACCAGGTGGCATAGGTGGAAAACTTGTACCCCCGGCGGTACTCGAACTTCTCCACGCCGCGCATGAGCCCGATGTTCCCCTCCTGGATGAGGTCCAGGAAAGGCAGGCCGCGGTTGTTGTATTTCTTGGCGATGGAAATGACCAGCCTCAGGTTCGCCTCCACCAGTTCCATGCGGGCCACATAGGCCTCGCGCTCGCCCGTCCGGATGGCCCGCATCATCTCCTTCATCTCTTCCCGGCCGGCCATGGCCTCCTTCTCGATCCTCTTGATCCCCCGGCGCGCCTCGTCCCAGAGGCTGCAGGCCTGGGCGAAATCCCCGCCTTTCAGGGCGCTTTTCATCTCCACCTTCCTGGCGCCCGCTGGCCCGCCGTGCTGGAGCAGGCTGGGAAGCTTGACGTAGATCTCGGGCGGAATCTGCAGTTTCTTTTCCTGCTGGCTCATGGTGTGTTCCAGCTCTTCGATGGCTTCGCCCCGGTCGCGCAGCGCCCCGGTCAGCCCGTCCTTCACCTTCTTCTGGAACTGGCAATCCTTGACCAGCCAGATCAGGTCGATGAGCTCGGCGTCCAGCTGCGAGGTAAGGGCCTTTCGTTTCTCGGCCGAAAGGGATTTGAGCCCCACCCGGCGCTGGAGGGCCTTGATCCCGCGCTCCAGTTTTTTGAGCTTGGCGTGGCTCCGCTTCAACCCGGCCAGAAGTTTCTTTTCGGGCGGGCCCTCGGGCAGCTCGGCATAGGCGTCCAGGTTGAGGGTCTCGGTGAGGGGCCTCTTTTTTTGGAGGATGTCGTTGAAAAGCCCGTGCAGTTCCTTGAACCCCAGCAGCGATCCCAGGACGGCCTTGTCCATTTTGAACTCCCCGGCTTCGATGCGCTTGGCGATGGCGATCTCCTCGGAGCGGGTCAAAAGCGGGGTCCGGCCCATTTGGTGCAGGTACATCTTGACCGGGTCCCCGACGAGGGTTTCGACGCCGGCGGGGTCGAGGCCCTTGCCGAAATCCTCCGCTTCGTCGTCGGTGTCGTCCTCATTCCCCCCGGCCTCGGGTGCGGGGACGACGGCTTCCTTCCCGTCTGATTCGGCGGTCTTCTTCTCCTGGTCCACGACCTTGATGTCGTTTTCACCCAGCATCAGGAGGATGTCGTCGATCTCCTCGGAGGAGACGACCTCCTCCGGCAGGATATCGTTCACTTGCTTGAAGGTGATATAGCCCTTCTTCTTTCCCACCTTGAGGATGTTTTGGGCGTGGTCCGAGCTGTTTTTCGGCGTTTCTGGTTTCACACTGTCTCCATCTTTTGGATTTTGTGCTTTTCCCGTCTTTACGGCAAAGGCCGGGGCTTATTTCCTTCTTGCCGCCCGGCCCGAGCTGATTCCCTCGGGGGTCAGGGAATAGTCCTTGGAGCCCTCGTAGGGGTGTTTGATCCAGCCCAATGTGGAGCAATGGCGCCGGACGGTTTCCACCCGCTTGGTGTCCCAAAGTATCTGGGTGGCGACCCTTTCGTCCGTGAAAACGGCCGGTTCGGTGGCGGGTGTCCTCTCCCATATCTTCAAAAGCTGCGTGATGTAATCCCGGACTTCGACATTCGACGGCAAAACGGGCATGGAAGGCTCCTTACCTGGCGGGCTGGATTTACTTAAAGTCGGGATGGGGCGGGGAGGGTGTGAAAAGGGCCTTCAAAGAGGTTTCCAAGCCGATCGAGCCGTTCCGAATATCCCACTATACCACGTTCCCCAAGCCGGGACCCCTTATTAAGGAGATTAAGTTAAAAAGGACACGCTTTCATGCCATCCCAACGAACATTTAAATTTATTTAGTATATTTAATGAGACAGGCAAAAAAAGGGGCCTAAATCGACAGGTCCCTCCTTGCGGCAGTCCCATCAGCCGGTCCTATACTGAACTTGCCGATCGTTTTCATTCTTACGCCGCCGCCGATGGCCCTTTCCCTGGGTCAGGAGGGAACATGGACGCCACTCTCGAGAAGGTCCGGATCCTCCACGTCGAGGACAATCCGGGGGATGCCTTGTTGTTGAAAGTCGAGCTGGACGAGGCCTTCGGCCCCTCCTTCGCTTCCAGCGGGAAAAAAGCCCCCGCCTGGGACCTCACCTGCGTCCATAACTGCCGGGAAGCCAAGGCCCGCCTGGCCAAGGGTGGGATCGACGTCGTCCTTCTGGACCTGAACCTCCCCGACGGGAATGGGTTGGAGATCGTCCGGCAGATCACCCTGGCGGCGCCCAAAACCTCGATCGTGATCCTCTCGGGCCGGGCGGAATCCGAACATGCCTCCGACGTCCTGCGCAACGGCGTCCAGGACTACCTGGTCAAGGGCAAGGCGGACGGGGGCCAGATCTGGCGCGCCATCCGTTTCGCCGTCGAGCGCCAGAAGGTCCGCAACCACGACATCCGCGACCTCGACCAAAGCCAGGAAGGGTTCAAGGCCCTCATGGAAATGTCCATTGACGGCTTGGCCGTCTTCCGCGACGGCGTGATCCTGGCCGCCAATTGGGCCTTTGAGAAGACCCTGGGTTATGCGGCCGGAGAAACGGTGGGGAAACCCCTGGCTTTCTTCTGCGACCCCGAATACGCGGCTTACTTCCAGTCCCAGCTGCAGCGGGCGGCGGAGACACCGATGGTCGTTTTCGGCCGCAAAAAGGACGGCGGGGGGGTGAACCTGGAATTCCGCGCCAAGTCCTGCCTCTATGAGGGCGCGCCGGCCCAGGTCCTGGGCCTGAGGGATATCACCACCCGGAAAAAGGAGGAGGAAGTCTTCCTCCAAAGGGCCTACCAGGACCCGGTGACCGGGCTGCCCAACCGTTTCCTTTTTTTCGACCGCCTCAACATGACCCTCCAGCAGGCCGCGCGCGTGGGCGGCCGGGTCGGGCTGATGTTCCTGGACCTGGACCGCTTCAAGCTCGTCAACGACAGCCTGGGCCACCAGGTGGGGGACGAACTCATCCGGGCGGTGGCCTTGCGGCTGCAGGGCGTCATCGGCGAGACCGACACCCTGGCCCGCATCGGGGGGGACGAATTCACCCTCCTGCTGGCCGGCTTGCAGGAGACCGAACAGGCCCTGCAAATGGCCCGCCGCATCTTGGAAGCCCTCTCCAAACCCTTCCAGCTCCAACGCCATGAGCTGCATGTGTCCGCCAGCATCGGCATCAGCTTTTACCCCGAGGACGCGCCCGACTCCGAAAAACTCCTCCAACGGGCCGACATGGCCATGTACCGCGCCAAGGACAGGGGGCGCAGCAATTACCAGGCCTACCACGACTCCATGAACGCCAGCAGCGTCGACCGGCTGGAAATGGAAAACAGCCTCTTCAAGGCCATGGACCGGGGGGAGTTCAGCCTTTGCTACCAGCCCCAGACCGACCTGGCCACGGGGCGTGTGGTGGGCCTGGAGGCCTTGTTGAGGTGGAACCACCCCACCCAGGGGGCCATTTCCCCGTCCGTCTTCGTGCCCCTGGCCGAGGAAACCGGGCTCATCATCCCCCTGGGCCAATGGGTCATCCAGAAGGCCTGCGCCCAGGCCAAGGCCTGGCAGGACAAGGGCCTTCCGCCGGTCAGGGTTTCGGTCAACCTTTCCGGCGCCCAGTTCATCAAGCACACCCTTCCCTTCCTCATCGACAAGGTCCTGAAGGAAGTGGGCCTGGACCCCAAGTTCCTGGAATTCGAGCTCACCGAGAGCATCGCCATGCGCAATCCCGCCTTCACCCTGGCGGTCCTGAGGGAATTGACCGAGGTGGTCAAGGTTCGCATCGCCCTGGACGATTTCGGCATTGCCTATTCCTCGCTGGGGTACCTGAAGGACTTTCCCATCCATTCCTTGAAAATCGACAGGTCCTTCGTTTCGGACCTGGGAATGGGCACCAAGGACGAGGCCATCGTAGAAGCCATCATGGTCTTGGCCCGGAACCTGGGGTTGGAGGTCGTGGTGGAGGGGGTCGAAAACGAGGCACAGATGGGCTTCCTCAGAAAACACCCCGGCATCATCATCCAGGGCTACTTCCTGCACCCGCCCCTCTCGGAACAGGAAGTGGAAGTCCTTTTAGGGAAGCAGCCTTAAAAAGAGGCGGGTTTAGCGCACTTGTGTCAAATACAGGGGTGTGCCGTCGGGGTCGAAGAAGAAGGCCAGGATATTGACCTCGTTCTCCTGGAAATGGAACTTCACGCCCTTGGCCTCCATCTCCTTCGCGGTGGCGCGGATATCCTTCACCTCGAAACCGATGGTCAAGTTATGGGCCGTCGAGGTACCACCGTGGGGATGGGCCGCCGAGGCACCGGAGTGCGAGCTGGGGCCTTGTCCGGCCGGGGCGCCATGGGGCTGGGCCGCCTGCCCTCCGGCCCTCACGTCGGAGGGCAAGCCTCGATGAATTATATCGCCCTTGGCCGCGCTATCGGACAACGGGTGGCTGGGCCCAGTCGGGGTGCCGAAGCCTGCTGAGGCACCATCGTGCGACTGGGCAACCGCTCCCCAACCCATCTTGGCGGCCAGTTCGGGGGAAGTCCCGACCTTCTTGGGATGCAGTCCGATGGTCAGGCCCTGGACCACCATTTCGGCCCAGTTGTCCCCGAAGCGCAGGTCCTCGACCATTCCCAGGACCTGGGTGTAGAAATCCACCGCCTTGTCCAGGTCGTCCACCATGATCGTGGCATAGGCTTTCTTGATTTCAGGCACGGACGCGCTCCTAAAAATGATAGTTCGTTCCACTCAACGGCTAACGGTATTTTCGGCTAGTCTTTGGGAAGGGCAAGGTTAAAATAAAACCCTATCGCCTCGGTTTCGATATTTTCAAGGAGGGCCCTATGCCCAATATCAACTGCCCCAAGTGTAACGCCGAAGTCTCCTCGCTCAGCATGGCCTGCCCCGCCTGCGGGGCTTCCCTCTCCAACGTGCAAAGCGCGCCCCTTCCCTGGACCCAAACGCCCCAGCCGGCTTCCTCCTTCGGGACCCTCTTTTGGGGGATCCTCACCACAACCGCGTCCACCTTTGAGGACATCCTGGCCGGGCCCCCGAGGCAGCACGTTTGGAAAATGCTCCTCCTGGGAGGCTTCTTCGAGGGTTTGGCCAGCGCCTCGGAAAAAGGGGAGTTTCTTTACGTCTTGTTCTTCCCGATCTGGGCCCTGGTCGGTTACCTGGTCCTTTGGGTCATGGCCTGGCTCTTTTCAGCGACCGGCAAATGGCTGGGGGGCCGCGGCGAAATCGGAGAGCTCTATGACTCGAGCATCTGGTCCGAGGCGCCGATGGTCTTCGTCAACTTCGCCGGCTTCCTCATGAACCTCAGCTCCATCGGATTGTGGCATTACGGCTGGGAAATAGTGCGGTTCGGCCTGTCCATCTGGGCCTTCATCATTTCGCTTCGCCTCATCTCCACCGCCCACCGTTTTTCCATGGGAATGGCCTTCCTCAATATCATCATCGTCTCTTTGCTCATCCTGGCTGTCGTCGGCATCCCGCTGTTTTTCCTTGGGATTTTGGCCCATAGCTTCGCGCCTTAGGGGCAAGGGCCAGCAAGAATTTCACCCTGGCTTTCCCGAATATTTTTCAGGGAAAGTAACTCAATCCTCCCTGGAGGGGGATATATTCCTGGCTGTTGCCGGGCATGAAATAGGCGTCCATCCCGAATTGACCGAAAACGCTCCACTGCCCCGACAAGGGCACTTCCAGCCCGATCATTCCAACCACCATGGGGTAGGTTTGAGAGATATTGTGGGCGAATGTGGAAGAAATGCCTCCCACCACCTCCGTCCCGGATGAATTGTTGTTATAAAAGGCCGCGCCTGCCCCGGCTTCCAAAAGAAAATGGGCCGGCCCGCCGCCGAACCGTTTTTTACAGAGAAGGGAAATTTCCGTAAGCGTCTGGCCGCCCCCATGGGATAGGACCTGCTCAAAACTGTCGGAGGGCGGTTGGAAGCCGATGGAGGTGAGCGTACCCTGCACGCCCAGGGTATAGTTATCCCCAACCGGAAAACCGAGGAACATCCCGCCGCCGACTCCCAGGGCGTCATCATCGGCGCCTGTCGTAGCCAATCCCCCGAAGGCGGAGATTTCAAAGGCATGGTCCCCTTCCGCGGCGAAAACGGGCGCAGAAATGGACAGTAGGGTCGGCCCAAAAACGATAGCCACGACCAGCCAAAAGGAATTTTTCATAAAGCCTCCTTGGAATATACCGACACCATGTTAGCGAAAAAACGAAACTCATGATTCCATTAAAACGACTATCGGCTATGCCCCCTTTGTTGGGGACCCCTGCCTTGTGTTAAATTTTCAATATATCCGCTACTCAAAACTCCGGGAGGCCTCCGAATTGGGAATCTTCAATAAACTTTCCATATTTCTCGCCGGCCTCGGAATGCTTCTGGCGGCCCAGCCCAGTAATGGCGCCTCCGCAGGCTCCGATGCCCCGGCTGGGCACAGCCAAAGCACGCCCTACGACCTGAGGGCCGGAGGGCAGGCGGCCGGGCCCTTAAAAGCCCAAGAACCCTGTGCCCCGGTTACCCTCACCGCCGAGGAAGACCATACCCGGATGATGAAGCTTCTCGGCATCGCTTCCCTGCGACCCTGGGTCAACGGCATGGACCCCAACGCTCCCAACCGGCCCAATTACGACGAAGCCAAGGCCAATCCATACCCCGATCTTCCCGACCCCTTCCTCACCCAAAAGGGAAAGCGCATCACGGCCCCCGGGGAATGGTGGAGCATCCGCCGGCCGGAGATCGTCGAGGATTTCGACCGCGAGATCTACGGCCGGGTCCCCGCAGACGTCCCCGCCGTTACCTGGAAGGTCCAAAGTTCGGCGGAAGGGGAAAAAGCCGGGGTGCCTATCCTGACCCGAATTTTGGTCGGCCATGTGGACAACTCCTCCTGCCCGGGCATCACGGTCGATATCGAAGCGACCCTCATCACGCCCCGCAACGCCAAGGGCCCCGTGCCCGTAGTGGTGCAACTCTGCGGCGGCTTTTTCTACAAGCCCAAGGACAAGAACGGCAATATCCCCAAGTGGCTCGCCTGGCAGGACCTGGCCCTGGCCAAGGGTTGGGCCTGTTGCGAACTGAACACCGATACCATCCAGGCGGACAACGGCAGCGGCCTCACCCAGGGCATTATCGGGCTCTCCAACAAAGGCCAACCCCGAAAGCCGGACGATTGGGGCGCCCTGCGCGCCTGGGCCTGGGGCGCGGCCCGCCTGCTGGACTATTTTGAAACGGACCCCGCCTTGGACGCCGGGAAGGTGGCCGTCGAGGGCCACTCCCGCTGGGGCAAGGCCGCGCTGGTGGCCATGGCCTATGACCCGCGTTTCGCGGCGGCCTATGTGAGTTCTTCCGGGGAGGGCGGCGCCAAGCTTCACCGGCGCAACTTCGGGGAGCCCGTGGAGAACATCGCCTCCAGCGGCGAATACCATTGGATGGCGGGCAACTTCCTTAAATACGCCGGTCCCCTCACCTGGGACGACCTGCCGGTGGACGCCCACGAGCTCATCGCCCTTTGCGCGCCCCGCCCGGTCTTCATCAGTGCCGGCAACGTCGGCGACGCCTGGGTGGATGCCCGGGGCATGTTCATGGCCGCCGTGGCGGCCCAAAAGGTCTATGAGTTCTTGGGTAAGAAGGGCATGGGAACCGACGCGATGCCGCCCGTGGGCACGGGGCTTCTGGACGGCGATCTTGCCTTCCGCCAGCACAACGAGGGCCACACCGACGGCCCCAACTGGCTGTTCTTTCTGGATTTCGCCGAAAGACATTTCAAGGCCCCGCCCGGAACAAAAGCTGAATAAGCGGCCCCAGACAAGGCCTGTCAGCTTTCAAAAGTGCAACTTTTTTGCCATTTCCGGTTCGCTTGTCCTTAACTCTTTCTTCTTTTTCCCATCCCAAGGGCCCGATTTATAATCTAACTGGCCGTTAACCCATCCGGACAATTCCAAGGAGGCGACCCATGCCCCCCTTCCTACCCGAGTCGGAGTTCCAGTTCATCTTTGATTCCCTGCCCGGCATCTACCTTGTCCTCAAACCCGATTTCACCATGGTGGCGGCCAACCAAGCCCGGTACAAGGCCACCATGACCACCCCGGAGGGCACCCTGGGCCGCAATGTCTTCGACCTTTTCCCCGACAACCCCGACGATCCCGCCGCCACGGGCGTGGCCAACCTGAAGGCCTCCCTCCTGCGGGTCCTGGCCAGCAAGAAGCCCGACACCATGGCGGTTCAGAAATACGACATCCCAAGGCCTGAAAGCGAAGGAGGCGGCTTTGAAGAGCGCTATTGGAGCCCCCTGAACTCGCCGGTGCTGGATGAAAAGGGCCAGGTGGCCTATATCATCCACCGGGTGGAGGACGTCACCGACTTCGTGCGCTTGAAGCAAAAAGGCGCGGAGCAAAGCAAGCTCACCGATGAACTGAAGGACAAGGTACAGGAAATCGAGATGGAGGTCTTCCAGCGGGCCCAGGAAGTCCAGCGGGCCAACGAGAAGCTGAGGGAGCTGGATAAATTAAAGACCGAGTTCTTCGCCAACGTCAGCCATGAGCTCCGCACCCCCCTGACCCTGATCCTGGCGCCCATCGAGAGCCTGCTGGCGGACAAGCCCCAGGGCGACCCGCCCGCCCCCCGCCCGGTGTTGCAGACCGTCCACAACAACGCCGTGCGGCTGCTGCAGATGATCAACGGCCTGCTCGACTTCTCGAAGGTCTCCGCCGGCAAGACGGAGGTCAGCCGCGAGCCAGTGAATATCCTGGACCTGACCCGGTCCATCTTCTGGGACTTCAAGGGAATCCTGGCCCAGAAGGGCGTCGAGGGGGACCTCTCGGCCCAGGCCCCCCAACCCGTCGTGGAGATGGACCGCTACCTTTACGAGCGCGTCCTCTTCAACCTGCTTTCCAACGCCGTGAAGTTCACGCCCAAGGGCGGGAAGGTGGCGGTGGCCCTTGAAGCCCGCGACGGGAAGCTGACTTTGTCGGTGGCCGACACGGGCATCGGCATTTCGGAAAAGGACCGGTCTAGGCTTTTCGAGAAGTTCTACCAGGCCGAGGGTTCCTCAACGCGCCGGTTCGAGGGGACGGGACTGGGCTTGGCCCTCGTGAAGGAATTCAGCCTGCTCCTGGGCGGGAACGTGGCGGTGGAAAGCGAGCCGGGCAGGGGCTCCACCTTCACCTTCACTTGCCTTGCCCCGGAATCGAAGGCCCCTGTCCCGAGGATACAATCCGAGGGACAAGGTTTGGGTGTACCCAATCCCATACCAGGATTGGGTGCCCCTGCCGAACCCCCGCCCGGGCGCAAACCCCTGGCTGTCCCCTTCCTGGCGGAGGCCCCGGCGGATTTGGCGGAAAAGGGGGGCGGGAACACCGGTCTTCCCAAGATACTGGTGGCCGAAGACAACCCGGAGCTCTCGGCCTTTCTTTTTTCCCTGCTTTCGCCCCTGGCCCGGGTGGAGACGGCCGCGGACGGCGCTGAAGCCTTGGAACTGGCCCGCCGATGGCGGCCCGACCTGGTGCTTTCGGACGTGATGATGCCCCATGTGGACGGCATCCAATTGACGAGGAGCCTGAAGGAAAACAAGGAAACCGCCACCATCCCCGTCGTGCTCCTGACCGCCATGACCAACCGGGAGGGGCTGTTGAAGGGCTGGGAGGCCGGGGCCGACGACTACCTGTTCAAACCCTTCCATCCCAAGGAACTGGAGGCCCGGATCCGGTCCATCCTTTCGGGCCGGGAGTGGAAGCGCAAGGGGGAGGCCTATAAGCGCCAGCGGGACGCCATGGAGCACTTCACCCACATCGCCTCCCACGACCTCCGCGAGCCCCTGCGCAAGATCATGGTCTTCGTCGGGCTGTTCCTGGACGAGCAACCCGGGCTGGGCGGGGAGTCCAAGGAGGCCCTTTTGGGAATTTCCCGCACCGCCGACCGCATGATGAGCCTCCTGGACTCCCTCATGCAATACACCCGGCTGGACGGCCAGGCGGACCCGCCGCAAAACACCCCCATGGGAAAAGTCGTGCGCGAAGCC
>JAJPJW010000211.1 GCA_021324075.1 Pseudomonadota bacterium
AAGGGCTATATCTATGCCAACCTCAACCCCAAAATGGATTATGACGACGACGCCAAGACGGTCGATGTCACCTTTGACGTGACCGAAGGCCAGGTGGCCTATGTGCAGGACATCAAGATCGTCGGAAACTACAAAACCCAGGATTACGTCATCCGCCGCGAGTTGGAAATCGCCCCGGGCGACAAGTTCGAGGCCGCCAAGATCAAGCAATCGGTGGCCGACCTCTATAACCTGGGCTTTTTCGACGAGATCAACCCCGAGGTGGAGCCCGGCGACAGTCCGGACAAGGAGATTCTCGTCTTCCGGGTGAAGGAACGAAAGACCGGTTCCATCAGCGTGGGCGGCGGTTACAGCTCCATCCAGGGACTGGTGGGGAACGTCAAGTTGGAGGAAGCGAACTTGTTCGGTAAGGGGCAGCACGCCAACCTGGACATCGAATTCGGTTCCCTGGTGACCAGCTTCAGCGTGGGCTTCACCGAACCCTGGCTTTTCAACACGCGGACTTCCTTGAGCCTCAACCTTTTCGATACCACCCAATATTGGACTACCGCCGTTCCCAATCCCGACGGCACCAACCAGTTCTACACGGAAAGCCAGTTGGGCGGTTCCATCAGCGTGGGGAGGCGCCTCAGCCGTTTTTGGAGCGTTTTCGGGACCTACGCCCTGCAAAACGTCAATATTTACAACGTCGATTCCAATTTTTCGACGCCTGGAAGCCCCCAGTACATCGCCCCCTCGGACACCACCACCAGCAGCTTGACGCCGCGCATCGTTTACGACAGCCGGGACAATTATTTCGACCCGACGACCGGCTGGAAGCACCAATTGTCCGTCGAGTTTGCGGGCGGTCCATTGGGCTTCGACAATAACTTCATCAAGGTGATCGCCGATTCGAGCCGGTTCCTGCCCCTGCCCCTGGATTTCGTCATCGGGGAACACGTCAAGCTGGGCGCGGCCCAGGGCTATTGGTTCGCGGGCCGGGGATATACGGACGTCCCCCTTTATGAAAAGTTTTTTGCGGGCGGCACCGACACGGTCCGCGGTTATAACGAAAGAACCATCGGCCCGGTTTCCGGCGGAAACGCGCTTTTTGTCTCCAACACCGAGCTCAAGCACGCCATCGTGGGCCCCTTAAGGGGGGTTGTTTTCTTCGACGCAGGGGATTCCTGGACCAACGCCTGGAGCCTGGACGAATCCCACGTCCAATTCGGGGCCGGCTTGGGCATCCGCCTGACGATCCCGGGAACGATCATGGACATCCGGTTGGATTACGGATGGCCCATCGCATCCGACCTTCCCACGGCCTCCGCCCCGCCGGGCGGCGTATTGCATTTCAACCTCGGCAATCTCTTCTGACGCGATTGATTTTGACGGGTTGTTCCATCCCGGCCTTTCGCCTATCCTACAGCGTATGAAAATCCTGCTGACCAATGATGACGGTATCGAGGCCCCGGGGCTCCGGGCCCTCTATGAGGCGGTCAAGTCCATGGGGGAAATCGGGGTTTCGGCGCCGGACCGGCAGGCCAGCGCCACGGGCCATTCCATTTCCTTGAACAAACCTTTCAAGGTCCTTTCACCGGCTTGGCCGGAACTCCCCGCTTCCTACAGGGTTTCCAGCACTCCCGCCGATTGCGTGAGGACCGCCGTGATGAAGCTGCTGCCCTGGAGGCCCGACCTGGTCATTTCGGGCATCAACCAAGGGGCCAATTACGGGTCCCTGATCCTTTATTCAGGGACCGTGGCCGCGGCCGCCGAAGCGGTGCTCCTGGGTATTCCGGCCATGGCGATATCACTCACCAGCCACGTTTACAAGGACTTCAACACCAGCGCCCATTTCGCCCGGAAGATCGCCGAATGGATCGGGGAAAAGGGGCTGGCCCCGGGTGTTTTCCTGAACGTCAACGTTCCCCCCGTAGAAGAGGGAAGGGTGAAGGGGATCGCCCTGACGCACCAGGGCCAGTTCCGCCACGTAGAAGACCTGGAGGCGCACTCCGAGTTGGAAGGCCATTTCAACTACATCCTCAACAGCCCCAGCGAGCCGCTTCTCGAGCATCCGGAATCGGATGTGGCCAAGGCAAAGGCGGGATATGTTTCGGTCACCCCCTTGCACCTGGATTTGACGGCCAAGCACCATTTCCCCCATTTTTCCGATTGGCCCTGGGAAAACGGGAAGGGAATCGAATAAGGCGGTTTATGAGGGAGCGGATTGAAAAGGTCATCCAGGAAATCCGGGACATCCTCCGGGTGGACGGCGGTGATATCGAACTTGTCAAAGTGAGCCGGGACGGTGTTGTCCAAATCCGCTTCATTGGGATTTGCGGAACTTGTGGAGGTTCACTGGATACCCTCAGGCGGGGCGCGGAACGAATGCTCAAGGAGCAGGTGCCGGAAGTCAAAGAAGTTGTGGCGGTCTGAACTTCCAAGATCCGTGCGGTGTTTCCAACCTTTGTTGACTATTTTTTGTTGGTGTAAATCCCCACGTCTCTTATACTGTTTCCGTTTTCCCCGTCGTTTTCCTTTCCTCGCTCATCGTCGCATTTGAAACAGCCCGGGTTTGTTTCCGGTCCGCCGAAGGCGGGACCGAGAAGAATCTTTTTTTCAGGGGGAGCCGACTTGATACCGCGTTACACCTTGCCCGAGATGGGCGCCATTTGGTCCGAACAATCCAAGTTCGAATCCTGGCTGAAGGTGGAAATTGCGGCCTGCGAAGCCTGGGCCCGCCTGGGGCGGATCCCCCCCAAAGACCTGGCCGTCATCAAGAAAAAGGCCAAGTTTTCGGTCAAACGCATTGAAGCCATCGAACGCAAGACCAACCACGACCTGATTTCCTTCTTAACCTCCGTAGCCGAAAACGTCGGACCTTCCTCCCGTTTCATCCATTTGGGGTTGACCTCCACCGACGTCGTGGACACGGCCCAGGCCCTGCAGTTGACCGACGCCTCCGACCTGATTCTCGCCCAACTCAAGAAACTCCGCGAAGTTTTGAAGCGCCAGGCGAAAAAGCACCGCTATTCCATGATGATCGGGCGCACCCACGGGGTGCACGCCGAACCCGTCACCTTTGGGCTCAAAATGGCCCTTTGGTACGACGAAGTGGGCCGCCAGGTGGACCGGTTGAACCAGGCCCGGGAGCAAATGGCCGTGGGCATGATTTCGGGGGCGGTCGGTACCTTCGCCAACATTGATCCCAGGGTTGAGAAGCACGTCTGCCAGCTTCTGGGACTCAAGCCCGCGCCCGTTTCCACCCAGACCCTCCAGCGCGACCGTCACGCCTATTTCCTGTCCGTCCTGGCGGTCATCGCCTCCTCTTTGGAAAAGTTCGCCACCGAAATCCGCAACCTCCAGCGCACCGAAATCCTGGAAGCGGAGGAGTTTTTTGCCGAGGGCCAGAAGGGCTCGTCGGCCATGCCCCACAAGCGAAACCCCCTGACCGCCGAACGGGTGGCGGGTTTGGCCCGGGTCATGCGGGGATACGCCCTGACGGCCCAGGAAAATGTGGCTTTATGGCATGAAAGGGACATCACCCATTCCTCGGCTGAGCGCATCATCCTGCCGGATGCCACCATCCTGCTCCACTACATGCTGGCCAAATTCATCAATGTCATGGAAAAACTCAATGTTTACCCCGAAAGGATGAAGCGCAACATCCAACTGACCCGGGGCCTGGTTTCCTCCCAACAGGTGCTTTTGGCCCTGGTCAAGCGGGGATATACCCGGGAACAAGCCTATGCCATCGTCCAGCGGAACGCCTTGAACGCCTGGAAAAACGAGGCCAATTTCCGGCAATTGCTCGAAGCGGATCCGGATGTGGCCAAGGCCCTGACTCCGGCGGAGATTGAAGAATGCTTCAATCTTTCCTATCACATGAAGAACGTGAACTATATCTTGAAGAGGGCTGGAATACTCTAAGGAGCGGGCAATGGGCTGGCATGTCAGTGTCTATGTGACGTTGAAACCCTCGGTGCAGGACCCCCAAGGCGCCACGGTGCAAAGGGCCCTCAACCAAATGGGATACCAGGCGGTCCAGGGCGTGCGCATGGGCAAGTTCACCGAGCTGGAATTCGACGGGAAACTTTCCGAGGCGGACGTGAAAAAACAAGCCGACGAGATCTGCGACAAGCTCCTGGCCAATCCGAACATCGAATCCTACCGCTTCACAGTGGAGAAAAAATGAGGTTTTCCGTCACCGTTTTCCCGGGCTCCAATTGCGATCACGACTGTGAATACGTGATCCGGGACGTCATGGGCCAGAAAGTCGAGATGGTTTGGCACAAGGAGACCGACTTGAGAAATCCGGATTGCGTCGTGGTGCCGGGCGGTTTTTCCTACGGCGACTACCTGCGCACGGGGGCCATCGCCCGTTTTTCCCCGGTGATGAAGTCGGTGGCCGATTTTGCGGCCAAGGGCGGCCTCGTCGTCGGCATCTGCAACGGTTTCCAGATCCTTTGCGAGGCAGGGATGCTTCCCGGGGTCCTCATCCGCAACAAAAGCCTCCAATTCATCTGCAAGAACGTTTATATCAAGGTCGAACAAACCGATACCCCCTTTACCAACGCCTGCAAGCCCGGGCAGGTTTTGAAGATCCCCATCGCCCACGGGGAAGGGAATTACTTCATCGACGCGGAAGGCTTGAAAAAGCTCAAGGACAACCGGCAGATCGTGGTGCGTTATTGCGACCCCGAAGGCCAAGTGACGCCCGAATCAAACCCCAACGGGTCCTTGGACGCCATCGCGGGCGTCTGTAACGAAAAACGCAACGTCTTCGGACTCATGCCCCACCCGGACCGCTCGGGCGAGGATGTGCTGGGCAGCCATGACGGTCAGGTTATCTGGAAGTCCATATTGGCCGCCAAGGCGGGTGTGGCATGACTTCCTCCATCATGGACGTCGAGATAACGCCCCAGGTCATCAAAGAACACGGCCTCAAGCCCGACGAATACGACCGTATCTGTAAAATCCTGGGCCGCAAACCCAATATCACCGAGTTGGGCCTTTATTCGGTCATGTGGAGCGAGCATTGCGGTTATAAACATTCCCGGGCCCTCCTTAAAACCCTTCCCACCAAAGGGCCCAAGGTCCTTCAGGGCCCCGGTGAAAACGCGGGCATCATGGACATTGGTGAAGGTTGGGCGGTGGCTTTCAAAGTTGAATCCCACAACCACCCCTCCGCGATCGAACCTTACCAGGGTGCGGCCACGGGCGTAGGCGGCATCCTGAGGGACATCTTCACCATGGGCGCGCGCCCGGTGGCCAATTTGAACTCCTTGCGCTTCGGCCCCCTATCCGACCCCAAGGTGAAGCGGCTTTTCGCCGGGGTGGTCAGGGGCATCGCCGATTACGGCAATTGCATGGGCATTCCCACCATCGCCGGGGAAGTGGTCTTCGACGAGTCCTATACCGAAAATTGCCTGGTCAACGCCATGTCGGTGGGGTTGGTGCGGCATGAACATATCATCAAGGGCAGGGCTTCCGGTTTGAACAACCCGGTTATTTACATCGGCGCCACCACGGGCCGGGACGGCATCCACGGCGCCACCTTCGCTTCCACCGAGATCACCGACGAGTCCACCGAAAAACGCAGTGCGGTCCAAGTGGCCGATCCTTTCATGGAAAAGCTGCTGATGGAAGCCACCCTGGAACTCATCCACAACGACCTGCTGGTGGGCATCCAAGATATGGGCGCGGCCGGCTTGACCTGCTCCACCTGCGAAATGGCCAGCCGGGGCGGCGCGGGGATCGAGATCGACGTGGCCAAGGTCCCCCAGCGGGAAAAGGGAATGACGCCTTACGAAATCCTGCTCTCCGAATCCCAGGAACGCATGCTCTTAGTCGCCAAGCCCGGATGTGAGCAAAAAGTCCACGACGTCCTGGCCAAATGGGACCTGCATGCGGCCACCATCGGTTTTGTCACCGATACGGGGCGCATGGTGGTCAAGGAAAACGGAAAGGTGGTGGCCGACGTTCCGGCCGACTCCCTGACCGAAGCGCCCATTTACCACCCGGCCAAGAGTGAACCGGCCATCCTTAAGAAGCACCGTGATTTTGATGAAACCAGCGTTCCGGATTGCAAAAATCCCGGGGAGATCCTTGAGAAGCTCCTATCCGACCCCACCATCGCCAGCAAGCGCTGGGTTTACCGCCAATACGACCACATGGTCCGCTCCAATACGCTGGTCCGCCCCGGATCGGACGCCGGGGTCCTGCGGGTCAAGGGAACGTCCCTCGGACTCGCCATGACCATCGACGGCCTGGGTTCCTATTGCGCCCTGGACCCCTATGAGGGTGCCAAGATCGTGGTGGCGGAGGCGGCCCGGAACATCGCCTGTTCGGGTGCCGAACCGATCGGGATGACGGACTGTTTGAATTTCGGCAGCCCGGAAAAACCCGAAGTCTATTATTACTTCGACCGCGTGATCTCGGGCTTGGGCGACGCCTGCCGGGCCTTCAACATCCCCATTACCGGCGGCAACGTCTCCCTTTATAACGAAAATCCCTCGGGTGCCATTGATCCCACCCCCATCGTGGGCATGATGGGCCTTTTCTCAGACGTGAATACCGCCGTGACCCAGTGGTTTAAGGACGACGGAGATCCTATTTATTTACTGGGGGATATCGGGGGAACCATCGGTGGAAGCCGTTACCTGCAGGTGACGCATGGGAAAAAGACCGGCCGCTGCCCTCACCTGGATTTGGAAGCCGAACATCGGCTCCACCAGGTTTTGAAAGCCATGGCGGATGCCAAGTTCCTCCAAAGCGCGCACGATTGTTCGGATGGAGGGTTTGCGGTGGCCCTGGCCGAATGCTGCTTCACAGGATTGACCCATGAGGAGGCGGCCCGCGGGGCGAAGGTTAGCCTGCCGGGCAAGGGCCGTTTTGACGGGCGCCTCTTCGGCGAAGCCCAGTCCAGGGTGGTGGTTTCCTGCAAACCGGCCATGGGGGCCCAACTGGAGGCCATGGCCAAGAAATTCGGCGTTCCTTGTGAGAAAATAGGCCAGGTAGGCGGCAAAGAGCTGGCTGTTGGAAATGAAATGAAAGTTTCAATCGATAAGCTCGCGGATCTTTTTTTCACGAGCATCGAAAAACAAATGGCCTAGGGCCGGGGAAAACTCAATGAGTGAAAATGTGAACCAACCTGAAGATCCCGAGGCGAACCGCCGGTTGGATGACGACAAGCCCCACGATCAGTGCGGGGTTTTCGGCGTTTATGGCCACCCCGAAGCGGCCAAGATCACCTACTTAGGGCTTCATTCCCTCCAGCACCGCGGCCAGGAATCGGCCGGCATCTGCACCATGGACAACGGCCGCCTGTTCAACCATAAACGCATGGGCCTGGTGGCCGACATTTTCAACGAGGACGCCTTCAAGGAACTGCCGGGCCGGGTAGCCATCGGCCATGTGCGTTATTCGACCACCGGTTCCAGCCAGCTCCGTAACGCCCAACCCATCGCCGTGGAATACGCAAGGGGAAGCATCGCCATCGCCCATAACGGCAATTTGGTCAACGCCCGCCGCATCCGGGACGAATTGGAGGCCCGGGGTTCCATTTTCGTGTCCACTGTGGATTCGGAAGTCATCGTCCACCTCTTGGCCCGGTCGACCAACCACACCATGATCGAAGGCGTCATCGAATCCCTGAAGCAGGTTCGGGGCGCTTATTCGCTGCTGATGCTCTCGGATGACGGCATGATCGGCGTGAGGGACCCACAGGGTTTCCGCCCCCTTTGCCTCGGCAAATTGGGCGACGCCTGGGTCTTGGCTAGCGAAACCTGCGCCTTTGATATCGTGGACGCCAAATATATCCGGGATGTGGAGCCCGGCGAGATCGTCCTGATCAACGAGAATGGACTGGTTTCCATCAAGCCCTTTGAGAAGACGGCCCACTCCATGTGCATCTTCGAATACATCTATTTTGCCCGGCCCGATTCGCGCATTTACAACACCAGCGTCCAGAAGGTGCGCAAACGCCTGGGGGCCATTCTGGCGCAGGAAGCCTACGTGCCTGCCGACGTGGTAGTGCCCGTACCCGATTCCTCCAACATGGCGGCTACGGGTTTCTCCGAGGAATCCAAGGTCCCCTATGAATTGGGCCTGATCCGCAACCACTATATCGGCCGCACCTTTATTGAGCCCGACCAGACCATCCGGGACTTCGGGGCCCGCCTGAAATACAACCCTGTGAGGGAATCCCTGGAAGGGAAAAGGGTTATTCTGGTTGACGACTCCATCGTGCGTGGGACCACCATGCGCAAGATCGTCAAGATGATTCGGAACGTGGGCGCCAAGGAAGTGCACCTCCGCATCACTTCGCCGCCCATTATCTCACCATGCTTTTATGGGATGGATTTTCCCAGCCGGAAGGAACTGATCGCCGCCACCCACAGCCTGGAGGAGATCCAAACCTACCTTCGGGTGGACAGCCTGGCTTATTTGTCCGTGGAAGGCATGATGAAGGCCGTCGAGGGAACTCCCCAAGGGCACTGCACGGCCTGCTTCACCGCCAAGTATCCCGTCCCCTTTGACGAGGAAACAGAGAAATACAGCCTCGAAGCGGCAAAGTGTTGAGCTGAGGGGGAGATCCCAAGAAGTTATTTCTCGGCCGAAACCACCCGGTTGCGGCCTTTTTCCTTGGCTTCGTAAAGAGCGTGGTCGGCCCGCTTGATGACTTCCTCCGGCGTCCTGTGGGTTTTCGTCGTGGACGCCACCCCGACGCTGAAGGTGATATGGACTTTTTTGCCCCGGCCTTCACTGCGCCGCGAGAGCAATTTGGAGGCGCTGTAGCCGGCTTTACGCTGCCCCCGCAAGGTGAACTTGCGTTTTTCCAGGGCGGCCCGGGTCTTTTCCATCATCTCCTGGGCGGCCCCGTGATCCGATTTCTCAAAGACCACACAAAACTCCTCGCCGCCGTACCGGTAAACCCGGTCTCCCAGGTTTTCGGCCAAATGTTGGGCCACCATCCGCAACACGTTGTCCCCCTCGGCATGGCCGTAAGTATCGTTGAACTTCTTAAAGTGGTCGATGTCCACCATGGCCAGGGAGAATTCCCCGTTGAGCGTATGGAGCCGTTCGTCCATGGCCTGGCGGTTGGAAACGGCGGTCAGGGGGTCCAAATACACCTTCTGCCAATACATGCGCAACAAGGCGTGCAGGAGGATAAGGGTGATGGTGGAGAAGGCTACGACGATATGGAAGCTGGTGGGGACCTTGGAAAGGAGGGGCGGGGGAAGAAGACAGACTTGGCTGATGAACAGGAAGGGCACCAGGGTAGTCATCAAAGCCACCAGGAAGTTTTTGACCTTGGGATCGTAGAGATAGACCACAATTAGAAAGAAAAGAAGGACGGCTACCAGGCAGAGCCAGGGAAGCCGGCTCCCCTGGGCCGGGTTGGAAGGCCCCCAAAACATCAGTTTTTGGTACAGGTCGGGGGCCCAGCTCAAAAGACAGATCAGTAATAGCAGAGGGGAAAGGGACAAAAGGAATCGCGCCAGGCTTAAATCGCTCCATAACCGGCTTTCTTTTAAGAAGAAAACGACGCAAAGGGCGAGGGGATAGGCCACAGAGACGATTTGGAGGGTTTCGATGCGCCCCGTTTCCGTGATGACGAAAAGCCCCGGGCTGCGCAGGTAGAAATAAAAGGACAAAAGAAACAAGGCAGTCCAAAGGATGCGGGTCTGGTTCACCTGCCATCCCAGAAAGGCAATGAGGATGAGGCCGGCGTAAGGAACCAGAAAAATGGAATTGGCCACGGCTTTGTGGGAAATGATGTCGGGACTGAGCGGGGGCAGAAAATAAAAGAAAAGGGGGATGGAGCAGACCAGGAGATAGATGCCAGCCCATTTGGTTTTTTCGGACACGTTTATTCCTTTGGGTAGACGCGAGAAGGGTTGCTGGCAGACTTAGAGGCTGGATTCCGGATGATATTTTAAGTGAGGGAATTCTGCGGAACAATCACAATTCCTCGCAAATCTTTCCCCGGGCCGGTACAATTGATTCCGCAATTCGACATTGACGCGGTAAACCATTAATCCAATTTTCATAACCGTACCGGACTTGAAAATCCGGCCAGGAGGCAGGCCATGAAATCCACCACTTACAAATCTTCCGGCGTGAATATTGACGCCGGCAATGAAACCGTCGACCGCATCAAAAAGCAGGTCGCCTCGACCTTCAATGAAAACGTCCTTTCGGATATCGGACTCTTTGGGGGTCTCTACGAATTCAAGGCGAAGAAAATCAAGAAGCCCGTGTTGGTGGCTTCCACCGACGGGGTCGGCACCAAGATCCAGATCGGCGTGGCCATGGGCAAGTACAAGACCCTGGGACAGGACATGGTGGGACATTCCATCAACGACATCCTGGTGCAAGGCGCCAAGCCCTTGTTTTTCCTGGATTATATCGCGGCGGGCAAGTTGAGCCCGGCGGTCGTGGAAGAAATTGTGGCGGGAATGGCCGAGGAATGCCGCAAGGCCGGCGTGGCCCTGATCGGCGGCGAGACCGCGGAAATGCCCTCGGTTTACCGGGAAGGGGACTACGACATCGCCGGGACCATCGTGGGTGTGGTGGAAAAGAAGAACATCATCCGCGGAGAGGAAGTCGCCCCGGGGGATATCTGCATCGGATTGCCGTCCGTATCACTCCATACCAACGGTTATTCCCTGGCCCGCAAGATCGTCACCGAAGTGGTGGGGCTCAAATACACGGACCGCGTGCCCGAACTTAACGGCATCATTGGGGACATCCTTTTGATCCCGCATAAGTCCTATTTCCATGAAATCTACCCGGTCCTGGACGAGGTCAACATCAAGGCCATGGCCCATATCACGGGTGGCGGGCTTGTTGACAACCCGCCCCGGGTGCTGCCGGAAGGCTGCCGTATCCGTTTCAAGGAAGGCAGTTGGAAGGTCCTGCCCGTCATCGATTGGCTCATTAAGCGGGGCAATGTGCCCAAAGAAGACGCCTACCGTACCTTCAATATGGGATTGGGGATGGTGCTGATCGTGGGGCCCAAAAAGGTGGATAAGGCGCTTCGGAAACTGCGTAAAAACGGGGCCAACCCTTCGGTGGTAGGCGAGGTCGTCGCGGGCAAAAAAGGCGTCGAGTTCGTTTAAAAAGGGCCCTTTTTGGAAAACATTCTCCCTGCGCTTCAACGGTGGTTTTGGGCACTGACCCTCACCGCTGTCATCCTGGCGCCTTCCTTCCGGGAAACGGATTACAAATCCTACGCAGCCTCCATCGGGTTTTTGTTGCTGCTCCTCACACAAGCCTTCCGGCTTTTCAAGAAACCTGAAATTTCCTTTTCGCCCCTTGAGTTATACCTCGCCCTTTATGTGGGATGGACCTGCCTGTCCTATTTTTGGAGCCCCGTGGGGCTGGCGGCCTCGGAATACCTTGGGAGGTTTTTACCCTGTGTGGGTCTTTTTCTGTTGGTTCGACAGGATGGCTTGATCGAAAAGCCCGATTTAAGGTTTTGGTTGGCTGGGATGATCGTGGCCATGCTCCTTGGGCTGGCGCAAGGCCTCCGCTTTGATTTCATCCCCGCTTATTTCCAGGAAGAGAATGGACGAATTTTTTCAACCTTTGGAAACCCAAATGTTTATGCCGCCTTTTTGGTTTTAAGTTTTCCAATCCTCTGCTTGGGTTTCTTTCCGAAAAACGATGCGCGCTCAACGGTTATGACCGGGTTCGTCATCATTGTTCTTTTTCTGAGCCTCTACCTGGCCCAAAGCCGTGCTGGTTTTGTGGGACTTTTGGCTGAGTTTTGTCTTTTGGTCTTTTGGGCATGGCCTCGGATAGCCCGGTTCCAATATGGGAAATGGGCTGTTCTTTTTCTTTCAGCGGTTGTTTTGTGTTTTTTATACGAAAAAATCACGGCCTTCGCCTTCCGTCCTACTGAACGGCTGGAAGTTTGGAAGGGAACCATCCAAATGATGCTGGATAAGCCCGTTCAAGGCTGGGGCATCGGCCAATTCTCCCTTCATTTTCAGCCCTATATGACCGAAGAACTTTCAGTCCAAGTGCTCCGGGACAACAGTTTCGCCGAACACGCGCACAATGAGGTGTTGGAGCTGGGCGTGGAATTGGGCTTGGTTGGATGGGTGCTCGCGGGACTCTTTTGGTTCCGGTTACTGGGGCGGGCAGTCCTTCAATCCCTAAAGCTTCGAAAAGAAGAGGGCCCGCTTCCCATCGGGACGATGGGACTGACCGCAGGGCTCCTGGGATTGGGCATTACAAACCTGTTTGACTACAACTGTCGCCTGTCCGGGATCGCTTTTCTCCTTTGGCTGTCCGCGGGCTTGCTGGCGAACCGGGTTTTCCCTTCGGACAAAATCAAATTAAAAGCGCCTACGGGCGCGGTTTTATGTTTTTTATTGGCTGGTAGCGTCATCTTCGGTTTAGTGGAGGAAACCAGGCTTTTGACCGCCGTTTTGACGGAAAATTCCCAACGGGATTTTCTCAAGGAGATTCCGTCGGACCTTTCCTTGGAGCAGCAAAAGCTCTTGGAAGACATTAAAATCCGACCCAACAATCCAGATAATTACCATGAGTTGGGGAATTTATTCGCCAAAGCGGGGAGGCTGGATCAAGCTCAAATCGCCTTTGAAAAGGAATTGGAATTGAACCCCCGATCGGAAGGCGCCTTTTTGAACCTGGGTAATATCTTTCTATTGACCGCGGACAAAGACCCGGGAAGGCTGGAATTGGCTAAAGCCTGCTATGAAAGATGCATCCAATTGGATCCTCAAAAAATGGATGGGCATTTTGACCTGGCCTATGTTTATTTTCTCCATAAAGATATGAAAGGCGCTTTGGGGCAATTGAACGAAGTTTTGAAGATGGACCCGCAAAATGCCAAAGCCCTGGCTCTGAAAAGGCAGATACTTCCATGACGGTCCCCAGCGAAAATTCTGTCCCAACCCCGTCCAAACCCCCACTGGCCCCCATGGGATGGGCCATGGCCCTGGAGAAGGCCCCACAGTTCCTGGCGGTTTTGCTTATTTTTACCCTGCCTTTTATAACTCAGCTTGAAGGTCAAAACCCCCTTTTCCCGAAATTCGCGGTCACCGAAATCATCGTTTATTTCATCCTTGGTTCCTGGGCTCTCCGTGGTTTTTTGACCGGAAAGCTGATATGGGTTTCTTCAAGGGCCCTTTGGGTGCTCCTGGCTTTCCTGCTTTGGGACACAGTTAGTTTATTTTATTCACCTTATTCAAAAGCCGGCTTTTTGCAAATGAAAGACGATGTGGTCTATCCCCTGTGGTATGTCCTGTTGAGCTTCACCTGCCTGGAGGCATGGCAGGCGGAAAACCTGCTTGTTTCTTTTTTAATTTCGGGTTTTGCGACAGCCCTCTGGGCCTTGGGACAAGTTTTCGGACTCGGAGACGGGGGTTGGACGATGGTTGTTAAAAACCAATTTCAGGGAAGGTCCCTTGCCGGTTTGGGAAACCCCGATTACTTGGCCGGCTTATTAACGATGGTTTGGCCTTTGGCGACGGCGCTTTGGATGAGGGCGGCAAGCCGGTTCGCCCAGTCGTTTTGGGGGCTCTTGACGGCCGTTTCATTGCTTGCGATTTTTCTTACTGGAAGCCCGGGTGGATGGTTGGGGTTAACCGTGGGGACCTTGGTCTTCATGGGGCTTACACTCAAGGAACAGGGATTCCAGGGCTTGAAATGGTTCGCCTTACCAACCCTTTTGATAATGATGTCTCTTTTTTTGGCTCCCATGTCGAGCGGCCTGAAGGCTTTTTTAACCCCGGCTGGTGAGCCAGCCCAATTCCAATGGCAGGTTTGGCGTGGATCCGTCACGCTGATCGAGGAGCGCCCCCTCCTTGGTTTTGGATACGGAAATTTTTCCACGGCCTTTCCATCCCATCGTCCGCCTTACCTGGCGTTGCACCAACCCCAGCGGGCTTCCGATGTTGGTCATGCCTCGAATTGGCCTTTGGAATGGGCGGCTGAAACGGGGTTCGTCGGTCTTTTCATGCTTTTGGCCTTCTGGTTTTATGTTTTGGCCCAATGGTGGAAGCTTTATAAAGCCAATGCGATCCCCAAATCCCTGGGGGCTGGGATCTTTGCGGCCATAGGGGGATTGGCCGTGGATAACCTCCTGGATATGAACAGTTACCTGCCAACAACCTATGTCCCGCTCCTTTTTCTTGCGGCTTTTCCCGTGGCCTTATCCCAAAGGTTTTACCGCATTGAGGGATTTCCGCTCCAAAGGAAGGAGTTGGACTTGAGCCGGTGGAAAATTTATCTCCTTCCGGTTTTAGCCCTCTTGATGGCGCTGGTATTTCAAAGGGTTGGAGAGGCCTTTCAACGCCAGGAAGCCGATTTAGAGCTGAAAAAGGGCTCCGCTGCCGCATCGAGGGGAAACTGGGACGAAGCCTTGGATTTTTACGACAAGGTTTTGAAACTTGATCCGGACAATATCCCGGCCCGTTATTTTGAGGGAACGGCCTGCCTTGAAAGAAACCATCCGGGCGATTTGGCAAAAGCATTGGGCTATTTTGACGCCGTGGAACAAATTACGCCTGATTACAAACTCATCCACTATCAAAAATACCAAACGCTTCTTCGACTGGGGAAAGATGCCGAGGCGAAGGACGAATTGAAACGTGCCGTCCGCTCCGACCCCATGCTGGTTTACCTATTGGACAACTTCAAGAGGGCCCGCACCCTGGCCGGATCGGGACAACTGGAAGAAGCATTAATCATTTATCAAAACCTGTATTTCGACTATCCTACCTGCGTTCCGATGATGGTCAACTTCGCCAACTGCTTCGCAATGGCCGGAAATTTGAAATCGGCGATCCATCTTTACCAAGAAATACTTCTATTGGATCCGCAAAACGACAAAGCTTTACACAACCTTCAAAAGGTCGTAGAAGCGTGGAAACGGTCGAACGAAGCGGGCAATTCGGAACCGAACCTATTGGGAAGTGAGTTGGAATAAGGACCAGGCCGGTTTTAAGAACGGGGTTTTCCATTGATCAAAATCGCGGTGTTTGCCTCGGGAGGCGGGTCCAATCTCCAGGCCCTTATCGATGCCCAGGAAACAGGCTTGTTTAGGGCCAAAATCGGCCTGGTCTTTTCCAACGTCGCCGACGCCAAAGCGTTGGAAAGGGCCGAAAACCACCGGATCGAATCGGTCGCCATCACCAGCAAGGGTTATTCGGGCAGCCGGGAAGACTATGACCAGGAGGTTCTCCAGCTCTGCCAGGCCAAGAAAATCGACCTTATCTGCCTGGCCGGTTATATGCGGATCCTGACCCCTGCTTTAATCAGGCCCTTCCCGTGGAAGATCATGAACATCCACCCGGCTCTTTTGCCGAAATTCGGGGGGGAAGGAATGTACGGCCACCACGTCCACGAAGCGGTCATCAAGGCCAAGGAGAAGGAGTCCGGTGCCACGGTGCATTTTGTGACCGAGGGGGTGGATGCGGGGCCCATTATCGTGCAGGGAAATGTAAAGGTTTTTCCGAACGACACCCCCCAAAGCCTCGCGGAAAAGGTCTTGAAGGTGGAGCACCTGATTTATCCCGAAGCGGTCCGGTTGTTTTGTGACGGAAAGATCAAAGTATCGGATGGGCGCGTCAAAATCCTACCTTGAGGTGAGAAATGGCTGAAGACAAAGTAAAGGTCAAACGGGCTTTGATCAGTGTTTCGGACAAATCGGGGCTGATCGATTTTGCCAAGGAACTGGCGGCCCATGGGGTGGAGCTGATCTCCACCGGCGGCACGGCCAAGGCCATCAAGGAAGCGGGCCTGGCGGTCAAGGACATCTCGGAAGTCACGGGCTTTCCCGAGATGCTGGACGGCCGGGTAAAGACCCTGCATCCGGTGGTGCACGGGGGACTCCTGTCCCTGCGTGACAACAAGGAGCACATGGAAACCATCGCCAAACACAACATCAAAATGATCGACTTGGTTTGCGTGAACCTTTACCCCTTTGAAGCCACCATTTCCAAGCCCAACGTGGAGCTGGACCACGCCATTGAAAACATCGATATCGGCGGACCCTCCATGATCCGGTCCGCTTCTAAAAATTACCGCAGCGTGACGGTGGTTACTTCCGCTTCCCAATATGCGGCCGTCACCAAGGAAATGAAGGAAAACGACGGTGCCACCACCTTTAAGCTTCGCCAGGAATTGGCAATCGAGGCCTTTGGGAATACCGCCCGGTACGACGGAATGATCCATGAATACCTGCACAAACGGCTGTCGGACAAAACTTGGCCGGATGTTTTCACGATGTCGGGCCTGAAGGTCCAGGAAATGCGGTATGGGGAGAACCCGCACCAGCCTGCGGCGTTTTACAAAGACAAGAACAATCAGTTGCCGACCATCGCCAACGGGAAGCAGCTGCAAGGCAAGGAACTTTCCTACAACAACATCATGGATGCGGATGCTTCCCTGATGATCGTTAAGGAGTTTGATGAGCCTGCCGCCACCATCATCAAGCATACAAACCCCTGTGGAACGGCGGTTGGAAAGGACGTAACGGAGGCATTCGTGAAGGCTTTTGACGCCGATCCTTTGTCCGCCTTTGGCGGGATTGTGGCGGTGAACCGGCACGTGGACGGAAAAACGGCCCTGACTATTTTGGAAAAGCTGAGTTTTTTTGAAATTATGCTGGCGCCCTCCTATGATCCGGGTGCTTTGAAAGCCTTTGAGGCCCGTAAAAACCTGCGGGTCATGACGGTGGAAGGACTGGGTCAATCCAAGGAGATGGTGCCGGGTTACCATTTGCGCCGGGTGGAAGGTGGGTTCTTGGTGCAGGATTTCGACCAGGCGCCGGAGGATAAAACCCTCTACAAAGTGGTCAGTGACAAGCAGCCCGATCCAAAGCTGGCGAAAGACATGGAATTCGGCTGGAAATTGGTTAAGCACGTGAAATCCAACGCCATCGTCCTAGTGAAGGACGGGGTTTCAATTGGAGTGGGTGCGGGCCAGATGAACCGCGTGGGTTCCCTGGAAATCGCCATCCGGCAGGCGGGTGACAAGGCTAAAGGAAGCGTCATGGCTTCGGATGCGCTCCTGCCTTTCCGGGACAGCGTGGACGCTTGTGCCAAGGCCGGGATCTCCGCCATCATCCAAACGGGGGGGAGCGTCAGGGACAAGGAGGTCGTTGAGGCCGCCAACCAGCACGGCATCCCGATGATTTTTACGACCTACCGTCACTTCAAACACTGACCTGAAGGAAGCCAGCATGGACATTCTTGTTGTCGGTTCCGGCGGCCGGGAGCATGCCATGTGCTGGTCCCTGGCTAAATCCAAGCGCCAGCCCAAATTGTTTTGCGCGCCCGGAAACGCCGGCATTTCCAAAATAGCCCAATGTGTGGATATAAAGGCCGAGGATATCGAGGGCCTTGTCAAATGGTGCAAAGACCGCAAGCCCGGCTTGGTCGTGATCGGCCCGGAAGTGCCCCTTTGCCTGGGATTGGCCGACGAATTGACGAAGGAAGGATTCCAGGTGTTCGGCCCTTCCAAGGCCGGCGCCCAGATGGAAGGAAGCAAGGATTTCACTAAAAAGCTCCTTCTTGAAAACCATATTCCGACGGCCCGGGCGGCGACCTTTACGGATTATGAAAAAGCCCTGGCCTATGTGCGGGCCCAGGGTGCCCCCATTGTCATCAAGGCGGACGGCTTGGCGGCAGGGAAGGGAGTCACGGTTTGCGAAACCACAGATCAGGCAGAGCTTGCGCTTGAAGAAGCGATGAAAAAAAAGGCTTTCGGTGAAGCCGGCTCCAAGGTGGTGATTGAGGAGTTCCTCAAGGGGGAAGAAGCATCCATTTTGGCCTTCGTGGACGGGGAAACCATCGTCCCCATGGTCAGCGCCCAGGACCACAAGCGGGTTTTTGACGGTGACAAAGGGCCTAATACGGGTGGAATGGGAGCCTATTCCCCGGCGCCAGTGGTGACGGAAAGCCTGCATGAGGAAATCCTGGATAAAATCCTCAAACCAACGGTTGCCGCCCTTCAACGGATGGGAATTGTTTATAAAGGGGTTCTCTATGCCGGTTTGATGATCACCCCGGAAGGCCCTAAGGTCATTGAATACAACTGCCGGTTTGGGGACCCTGAAACCCAGGTGGTCCTGCCCCGGCTAAAAACGGATTTTGTCAACATCTGCATGGCCGTGGCCCAGGGCAAGTTGTCTCATTTGAAGATCGAATGGGATGAAAGGCCGGCGGCCTGCGTTGTCATGGCTTCTGAAGGGTATCCAGGGGCTTATCCCAAGGGAAAGGTTATTGAAGGCCTTGAAAAGGCCGCCGCCCATGCCGATTCATACGTCTTTCACGCGGGTACGGCTCTGGTGGGATACAAAACAGTCACTTCCGGGGGCAGGGTCCTTTGTGTGACGGGTTTGGGGGCCACGATTCAGGAAGCATTGGATCATGCTTACCAAGCCGTCGGCGACATCCATTTTGAGGGTGTGCATTTTCGAAAAGACATCGGTTGGCGGGCCCTCACCAGCGGCCGTTAGCCCTGTCAAAAGGAACTCTTCTCTTTGTCCCTTTGGCATAAAAATGGGTGGAAAACTCAGTTTCCTGCTGAAAAATTCAAGTTTCTTTGAGAAAATTGATTAAAGAAATGCGGTGCTGAGGCCGCGAACGGAAAAGACCATGGGCGAAAAAACCGATTCCAAATCCTTGCCTTACACCCCGGCGAACCTCCAGCAGGTGGCCAAGGTCATTAAAGAGGGCGGGATTGCCGTTTTCCCAACGGATACCGTTTATGATATCGGCTGTTCGGTGAAAAAGCCGGATGCACTCAAGCGCATATTTAAGATCAAAGACCGCCCCCTCAATCAGTCCCTTTCCATCCTCATTTCGAGACCCGAAGTGGCCCTCGAAATTGCGGATTTCAAGGATAAGGACCTGGATATTTTGAAGAAGATTTGGCCGGGTCCCTGGACATTGATCACCCGCGCTAAAGTTCATTTGGCTCCCGGCGGTGTCGGGCCCGATGGAACGGTGGCCCTGCGCTGTCCCGACCATGGGATTGCCCTGGAGTTGCTCCGCACGGCTGGGGACACCTTGGCCGTCTCCAGCGCCAATTTTTCCGGTGGAAAAAGTCCCGTCCGGTTCGATGAGGTTGACCCGGAAATCCTTGAAAAGGTGGATGCGGCCCTGGATGCGGGCGTTTGCCCACTGGGTGGGGAAACCGCCATCGCCAAATTCGACAAGAAACGCCTCTCCATCGTCCGAACGGGCTGTGTTTCCAAGGAAGAAGTTGCCAGAGTGGAGGCTCTTTTAACCCAGCTTTTACAGGAATAGAAAACGGGGGAAAAGGGTTGGCCAAGAAAATCCTATTCGTTTGCACCGGAAACACCTGCCGAAGTCCCATGGCCGAGGGGTTGCTCAAGAAAATAGCCAATGACAACCAATTTTCCGTGGAAGTCCGGTCGGCTGGAATAGCGGCCTTTCCCGGTGTTCCGGTGACGGCCGAAGCGGTCCAGGCTTGCCGGGAAAAGGGGGTGGATATTTCCTCCTACCAAAGCCAGCCCTTGAGCAAAAACCTGGTGATGGACAGCGACTTGATTTTGACCATGACGGGCAAGCATAAAGAGATGATCCTCAAGAAGATGCCGGCGTTGGAACCCAAGGTCGCCCTTCTTTCCGAATTCGCCGGGGCCGGGGCGGAAGACGTGGAAGACCCTGTCGGCCAGCCCATCGACGCCTACCGGGCCGTGCTGGGCCAGATGGAAGAGTATCTAAAAAAGGCCTTGGACAAGATTAAAAACTAAAAGGAACCAAATGAAAATCGCCATTGGATCGGACCACGCGGGTTTCGATTTGAAACAAGTTTTGGTGAAACACCTGACCGAAAAAGGACACCAAGTGAAGGATATGGGTGCTCCCAACGCGGAAGCCAGCGATTATCCCGTTTACGGTGAAAAGGTGGCAGAGGCGGTGGCTACCCACCAAGCGGATCGGGGAATTGTTGTTTGCGGCAATGGTATCGGCATGTCCATTGTGGCCAATAAGGTACCGGGGGTGAGGGCGGCGCTGGTTTTCACCGAAAAAATGGCCGAGCAAACACGAAGCCACAATGATTCCAACGTCCTTTCCCTGGCGGGCCGGGACCTCCCTACGGAAACCAATTTAAAATTGGCCGACATTTGGTTGAATACGCCGTTCAGCAATGTCGACCGGCACGTCCGCCGCGTCCATGAGATCGAAAACATCGAAAAAGAGCATTTGAAGCCGTAAGGAGGTCCCGTGAAAAAGGCGGGCTGGAATGTGTTTCTTTTATTGGTCCTGACCCTCTTGGGTGGTTGTTCGCTTTCACCCGAGGACAAGGTTGCCAGGGAACAGGCCCTGCAACAGGCGGTTCTTTCCTTCGCGTCGGATGTGGTTCAGGGCGGCTGGCCCCAGGCCTATGCCCTGACCGATGGGTCCCTTGGGAGTGCGGATCAATTGAAAAACCAGCTCATGAAAAGCTGGGTCCAAGACGCCACCCTTACCAATGGTGACATCACTTCGCTGGCATGGGTAACCGACAGCACGGCGAAGGTCAAACTGACCTGGAGTTTCCAGGCCGGCAGCGTACAAAGTTTTTCCAACGAAACCTTCGTCTGGGTATGGAAAGGAAACGGCTGGAAATATAAGGGAAGGGCTTTGCGGTAAAAGCCGGCATCAAAACCAAAAAAAGCCACTTGTCGGAAGGACAAGTGGCTTTTGTGTTTTACCCCGGTTTGGCAGCCTTTTTAAGAAGCCTTTTTGACAGCCTGGCGTTTCTGGACCTTGCCGGAACGCAGGCAACGGGTGCAGACCAAAATGCGTTGGGGGCGGCCATCCACGATAGCACGGATGGTTTGAAGATTGGGCATTTGGCGCCGCAGATGCACGCCGGTGATGTTCAACCCGATCCCGCCTTCCTTCTTGGATTTACCGCGACGGGTGATCTTACGGGCCTTGATGGGGCCCTTGGAACAGATGTCACAAACTTGAGCCATGGAACTACTCCTCTTTGATGAGCATAGGGGCGGCATTATACGCAAAGGATTTTGCAATAAACAAGCTTTTTTCGCGGCTTTTGCCCATGAAACTTGGGGTCTATGATGGCCCATCCTTCTGAGGTGGTTTGGAATGCTTTCCTTGCATCAACAACTTGAAAACTGTTTGAAACCGCTCCGTTTGGAGGCAAAGCAGGGATTCACCAACCAATCGGTGATCAAAGGGTTGGACCGCTATTTGATGGGACAATGCGAAGAACTGCTAAAAGCGGGACAGGTGGATGGGGAGTTTTCAACCTACTTAAAGGCCCTTCGAAGCTCTTTTTCCCAATACATGACCTATTCTCCCGACGAGAGGCGGGAGTTGGTGGAAAAAACACAGAAGCAAATCACCGACTGGATCAAGAAAATCCCGGCGCCGGCGTTGCCCCCAACAAAGCGGACCTCTGCCGAGAAACAAAGCCTTTTGGATCTGGTGCTGCCGTTTGTTTCCAAGGATAAGGTCCGGGCTTTTCACCTGACGGGCCTCAAGACGGTGGAGGATTTACTGCATTATCCCCCCAAGTGGGCGGTTAACCGCAGTTCCTTTACCCCGATTGCTCAATGCGAAAACCGGGATGAGCCCTACTTTATCCTGGCCCGTATCAACGGTGTTTCCCAAGTGAGGCGCGGGCGCTTGGAAACGGTCAAGGTGGTTTTGCAAGACGCCAGCGGCCATTTAAGCTGGGTGTGGTTCAACCGTCCTTATTTGAAAAAGGAACTGACCAACGGAAGGTGGGTCCTCCTCCATGAAACGCCCCAAGTTTCCAAATGGGGCCGGCAGGTGGTTGGGAAAGCGGAGACTTTTGAGTTCCTGGCGCCCGAGGAGGAACAGTCCCTTCGGGACGGCAAGACCCTGGTCTTTTACCCTTCCACGGCCACCTTGACGCAATCCTTTTGGCGGAAACTCGTTGGAACGGCATTGGATAAATATCGGGACGCCCTTCCTCAAACGACCATGGAAAATTCGCCTTTTGGGGAAAATCGGCTTGGCGGACGCCATTCGCGAAATCCACCGGCCGGCGGCCTTGGAATCCTTTGAGCAGGCCCGCAAAAGGCTGGCGTTCGAAGAGCTTTTGACCCTTCAAACTTTTCTTATTGTTAAGCGGAGGGCCATCGAAAAGCGTGAAAAGAGACGACAGTACCAATTTGACGGGGAACGGATTGTTGAATTTAGAAAAACAATCCCTTATGAGCCGACGAATGCGCAAAAAAGGGCGGTAAAGGAAATCCGGGAAACCCTCGCAAAGCCCTACCCGATGAACCTCTTATTGCAAGGGGACGTTGGAAGTGGAAAAACCCTGGTGGCCGCCATCTCCTGCCTTTATGCGGCGGATTCTGGCCTTCAGAGCGCTTTTATGGCGCCCACTGAAATACTTGCCCAGCAACATTATTTGAATTTAGAGAAACTCATGGCCCCACTTGGAGTGAAAATCCTTTTGTTGACGAGCGATATGCGGTCCAAGACTAAAAGGGAGACATTGGAAGCCCTCGAAAAAGGGAAAGTTGATGTGGCGGTTGGGACCCACGCCTTATTGGAAGAAGCGGTGAAATTCAAGAATCTTGGTTTTTTGGTGATCGATGAAAGGCACAAGTTCGGCGTCCTTCAAAGGGCGGCCTTGGAGTCCAAGGGGAAATGGCCTGATTGTCTCATGATGACCGCGACTCCCTTTCCGCGGGCCTTGGTCCTAACGGAGTACGGGGATACGGACCTCTCCATTTTGGACGAGTTCCCGAAAGGGCGGAAAGGCATTAAGACCTTCTGGCGAAACGATTCGAAAAGGGATGAAGTCTACCAATTCGCCAAGGAAAGGATCTTAAAAGGCGAGCAGGTTTTCTGGGTTTTACCGGTGGTTGAGGAATCCAAGACCTTTTTAAAATCCGCGATCCAAATGTACCAACACTTCCAGAAGGAAATATTCCATGGGTTCAAAGTGGGGTTGTTGCATGGAAAGATGAAAAAGGACGAAAAGGAAGCCGTAATGGATGCCTTTAAGAAAAAAGAAATCCAGATTTTGGTTTCGACAACGGTGGTGGAAGTGGGAATCGATGTTCCGAACGCCACCCTCATGGTGATCGAACACGCGGAACGCTTCGGCCTGGCCCAGCTTCACCAACTGCGGGGAAGGGTCGGGAGGGGAAGTGAACAGTCCTATTGTTTCCTATTGACCTCACCGGTCATTTCCGGCGAAGCCATTCAACGAATGAAAATCATGGTTTCCACCCTCGATGGCTTCAAGTTATCCGAATTCGACCTTAAAATGCGGGGACCGGGAGAAATCTTCGGCCTTGCCCAGTCTGGCCGGCGTGAAGGGGGCATTGTTGACTTGAAGCGGGATGTGGATGTGGTGGATGAAGCCCGGAGGGTGGCATTGGAGATCCTGGACAGGGATCCAAAGTTAACGAGCTTTCAAAATCAAAGCTTGAAATACAGTTTGGATTCGAAGTACCGAAATCTGCTGGATTTGGCCCAAATTTCTTAAGAGGCAAATTGTGCGCATCATTGCGGGTAGATTCAAAAGCCGGACGGTTAAAGCGCCCAAGAACATGCGGATTCGTCCCACCTCGGACAAGGTCAAGGGCGCGCTTTTTAACATGCTCGAACCTATCGGGGGTTGCAGCGTGGTGGACTTTTATGCCGGCACGGGAAACCTGGGGTTGGAAGCCTTAAGCCGCGGCGCCGGTGAAGTGGTATTCGTTGAAAAGGCGCCGGACAGCCTGAAACTGATATCAGAGAACCTTCAAAGCTTCGAAATTAATCCACGGAATCCCAACGAACACGTCCGTGTCATCCCCTCCGAGGTTTCCAAGGCCTTTTATTTGCTCCATCAAGAGGGCAAAAAGTTTGATATTCTACTGGCCGATCCTCCTTATGAAACAGGGATCTTGAAACGCCTTCAACATCTTTTGATGGAGTACCCGATTTTAAAAGACGGCGGTATTTTCGCTGTCGAGCACGGCCAGAAGGATACGGAACTGGAAGGGAATTTCCCTTACCCCTTGGTTCGGCAGAAAAAATACGGTGATACGCTTTTAACTTTGTTTAAAAACAGCCCCGATAGTTCCCCGGAAGGCGATTGAGAGGACAAAACTTGGCGAAGAAAACAATCATCGGACTTTATCCCGGGTCCTTCGATCCTGTCACCAACGGCCATTTGGACATTGCCCAAAGGGCCCATAAAATCTGTGATCAATTGCATATTGCGGTAGTGGCCAATCCCTCAAAAAAAGTCCTTTTTTCGGTGGAGGAAAGGGTTGATTTCTTGAAAAAAACAACCCGGCATTTGCCGAAGGTGGTCATCTCCTCCTTCAACGGTCTTTTGGTGGATTACGCCCGCCACATCAAAGCCGGCATGATTTTCCGGGGTTTGAGGGCTGTAGCCGATTTCGAGTACGAATTCCAAATGGCCCTCATCAACCGGAGCCTTTACCACGGTATTGAAATTGTTTTTTTGGTCCCAAACGAGAAGTTCATTTTCCTCTCCTCCAGCGCCATCAAAGAAGTCGCCATGCTCAAAGGCGATGTCAGCGGATTCGTCCCGGCGGTGGTTGAAAAAGCCTTGCGCAAGATTTATTAATCATCCTGACGGTTTTATTTTCTGATCCCTAGCGTTCCTTGTTAAACCCCTTGTAAACAGGCCCTGAAATAAGGGTATTTTCTTGACACCCCAAGAGCGGCATTCCTATAATCCCCCCTGCTTTTAAGGCGGTCCCGGGTTGTCACCCTCCATTTTTGGCCTTAAATTGAAGCAAATCGAATGGATTGCGAACAGCAAAAGGCTGTGGCATGGAAGGGAGGCGGCGCAAAGATGTTGAAGGTTGAAATGCGCTCGCTGGAACAAGAAGACCTTGTTTTAGAGGAAAAAGACTGGGCCCAGGCTTTGGGGATCGAGTTAACCCCCGAATTGTGCCGGGAACCGCTTGAAATCTATTGTGAGCTCTCCAAAAACGGGGATGTGATTTCAGCCAAGGGCTGGGTTCAAAGCAAAATGGTCCTGGAATGTGACCGTTGCCTGAAAGGTTTTGAAAGCTGGTTTAAGTCTTTTTTCGAAGTCCATTACCGGCCCCAATGCCAGGAAATGGAAACCGAAGAGGAGTTTCCCGAAGAGCAATTCGAAGTTGTGTATTTTGACGGGGATATCCTGGATATCGCCGACCAGATCCGCCAGACCGTGCTGTTGTCCGTCCCTATGAGGGCCCTCTGTCGTGATGACTGTCGGGGCCTTTGCGGCGGCTGTGGATGTGACTTGAATGTGGAATCCTGCCAGTGCCAGGAACCGCCCGCCGATCCCCGGTGGGATGCACTAAAAAAACTGAAATTTTGAGATGTCAAAATTAACGTTTTAAATTTGTGATTTTTGGAGGTTGTCATGGCTAATCCAAAGCGTCGGCATTCCCGCCAGCGCCGGGACAAGCGCCGCACTAATTGGAAGATCAAGACGAATTCGCTCTCGGTTTGCCCCCAGTGCAAAAGCGCCAAATTGCCCCATCGGGTCTGTCCTACCTGCGGTTACTACAAAGGCAAAGAAGTCGTCAGCGTTGATATTGCCTAACCAACCCTAACAATGAGAATTGCCCTTGATGCCATGGGTGGCGACTTCGCCCCGCGGGAAACCGTCCAAGGGGCCGTCCTCGCCGTGCAGGATGCGGAAGTCCTCGGCATGGCCAACCACGATTTGGAAGTCGTGCTGGTTGGGCGCAAAGAGGACATTGAGAAGGAACTTTCCGGAGCCGGGAAATACCCCCAAAAATCCATTTCCATCCTGGACGCAAGGGAAGTGGTGGAAATGGGGGAAAGTCCCGCCCAGGCCTGCAAACAGAAAAGGGATTCTTCGGTCGTCCGCTGCGCCGAGCTTGTCAAAAAAGGCCAAGTGGCGGCCACCGTATCGGCGGGTAATTCGGGTGCAACCATGGCCGCGGCCTTGATGATGTGCGGCCGGCTTGATGGTGTCCTCCGCCCCGCTATTGTCACCATGGTTCCCAGCGTTCAGGGCATCTCGGTCCTGGTGGATGCGGGCGCCAATGTGGATTGCAAGGCCAAGCATCTTCTTCAGTTCGCCTTGATGGGCGACGTTTTCGCCCGCACGGTGTTGAATTTCAAGAATCCCCGGGTCGGGTTGCTTTCCATTGGGGAAGAGGAAACCAAAGGCAATGAGTTGGTTTTCGAAGCACAGGCCCTTCTGAAAAAAGTTCCCTTGAGCTATATCGGCAATGTAGAAGGCCGGGATATCGTCAACGGTAATTGCGATGTGACGGTTTGCGACGGCTTTGTCGGCAATGTGACCTTAAAAGCCATCGAAGGCGTAGGGGAACTGGTTTATAAACTTCTCAAGAAGGAAATGAGCTCGAACCTTTTTACTTTGGTGGGAGGGCTTCTGGCTGCACCCGCTTTCCGGAGGTTTAAGCGCAGCATTGATTATAAGGAATACGGCGGAGCGCCCCTTTTGGGCATCGATGGACTGAGCCTGATTTCACACGGTAAATCAAACTCGGTGGCCATTAAGAACGCCATCCGGGCCACATTGCGCTGTGTCAACAAGGACATGAACGGGTTCTTGAAGGACCAAATCCTCAAATACGGGCAGGTCATAGACAAGCCCGAACCGAAAGCGGGAAACTAACTTGAGCCATAAAATCCACGCAGGCTTCTTGGGAACGGGGTCCTACCTTCCGGAGAAGATCCTGACCAACCAGGACATGGAAAAAATCGTCGAGACGTCCGATGAATGGATCGTTACCCGAACCGGGATCCGGGAACGCCATGTGGCCGCGCCCAACCAATTCACTTCGGATATGGCGGTCGAGGCGGCCAAGGTCGCCCTGGCGGACGCCAAGCTCAAAGCTACGGATTTGGATTTGATCATCGTGGCCACCATTACTCCCGACACGCCCACCCCGGCCACCGCTTGCTGGGTGCAAAGCAAACTGGGAGCTTTCCAGGCCGCCGCCTTTGACTTGTCGGCGGCTTGTTCAGGATTTGTCTACGGCTTGACGGTGGCCAAGGCATTCGTCGAAAGCGGGACTTACAAGCATATCCTTCTGATTGGTGCCGAAAAGCTGACCGCTTTTATCGATTGGAAGGATCGGGGCACTTGTGTTCTTTTCGGCGACGGCGCCGGGGCCACTATTATCGGGCCGGTGGATGAAGGCCACCACCAGATCCTTTCCTCTTTCATGGCGGCCAACGGCAACGAGGCCGATCTTTTAAAGATCCCCGGTGGGGGGTGCCGCGTTCCAAGTTCCAAAGAATCGATCGAACAAAGCCTCCACACGCTTAAAATGGAAGGCAAAGAAATATTCAAAACGGCCGTGAAAGTCATGAGCGAAGCGACCCTGGAGGCCGCCCAAAGGGCGGGGTTGAAACTCGAAGACTTTTCATTGGTTATTCCTCACCAAGCCAACATCCGCATCATCCAGGCCATTGGTGAAAGGCTGAAGCTGGATCCGAACAAACTCTTTATCAACCTGGACAAGATCGGCAATACTTCCGCGGCTTCGGTCATCATCGCCCTGGATGAGGCTATTAAAAAGGGTAGGGTAAAGAAAGGCGACCATTTGGCCCTTGTGGCTTTTGGGGCGGGCACCACCCTGGCCTCTTGCGCGGTCAGGTGGTGACCATGAAACAAGCTTTCGTATTCCCGGGACAAGGTTCCCAATCCGTAGGGATGGGGAAAGACCTTTTTGAAAACTATCCCGAATGCCGCGAGGTTTTTGAAAAGGCCGACCAGGCCTTGGGTTTTTCACTCTCGGGCCTTTGTTTTGAGGGGCCGGAGGAAGAATTGAAGAAAACAACCAATACCCAACCCGCCCTTTTGACTTGTTCTACGGCAGTCCTGGCCGTGCTTCGAAAAAACAACGTCCCATTTGAAGCCGTTTCCGGCCACAGCCTGGGGGCCTATAGCGCCCTCGTGGCTGCCCAAGCCCTGGCTTTCGTGGATGCAGTCAAATTGGTCCGCAAGAGGGGGGAATTGATGGAGGAGGCGGGGAAAGGCCGAGGCACAATGGCCGTGATCCTGAACCTGGAAGAGGACAAAGTGGCCCAAGCCTGCCGGGAAGCCTCTTCGCAGGGCGTTGTGGAACCTGCCAACGTCAATTGCCCTGGCCAAATTGTGATTTCCGGGGAAAAGGCCGCCGTAGCGGCAGCTTGCGAAAAAGCCAAGGCCCTGGGGGCCAAAAGGGCCATGGAGCTTCCTGTCAGCGGCCCCTTTCATAGTTCCCTCATGAAACAGGCGGCGGACGGACTCTCGAAAATCCTCGAGACCGTTCAGTTTTCCGCGCCACAAGTCACCTATTATTCCGATATTGACTCGATTCCCATGGGCGACCCGGCTTTGATAAAGGCGAGCCTGGTCCGGCAATTGATGGCTCCAGTGCAATGGATTAAAACAATCGAAAATATGAACCGGGACGGTTTTACGGCCTTTGTGGAGGTCGGCCCCGGCAAGGTTTTGAACGGCCTTATCAAGAAGATTTCCAAAGATGCCGTGGTCGCAAACGCCGGCGATGTGGAATCCATTAAGCAGGTTGGCGAGGCAAAATGAACTTAAAAGATAAAACCGTGGTTGTAACCGGCGGAAACCGGGGCATTGGAAAAGCCATCGCTTTGGCCTTTGCCCAACAAGGGGCGGCCGTAGCCATTTGCGGCACCAATGAAACGACTTTAAAAGAAACATCCGCTGAAGTCGAAAGGGTCGGCGCGGCCAAGAGTCTTGGCCACAAAGTCGACGTTTCAAAAGAAGATCAAGTTGAGGCTTTCACAAAATCCGTCCTTGAAGCCTTTGGCAAGGTTGATATCCTCGTCAACAACGCGGGGATCACGAAGGACAACCTGCTCCTCCGCATGAGCGAACAGGACTGGGAAGACGTATTGAACATCAACCTCAAAAGCGCTTTTTTAATGACCAAACACTTCGTGAAACCCATGATGAAGGCCCGGCGGGGCCGGATCATCAACATCACTTCCGTCAGCGGGGTCAAAGGAAACGCGGGCCAGGCCAATTATGCCGCCAGCAAAGCGGGGTTAATTGGGCTGACCAAGACGACCGCCAGGGAATTTGCCAGCCGGGGCATTACCTGCAATGCCATCGCGCCAGGATTCATCCAGACGGATATGACGAGTGCACTGGGAGAAAAAGCATTGGCTGAAGTGACCACCCAAATTCCTCTAGGGTTTTTAGGCGAAACATCGGATATCGCCAATACGGTTTTATTTTTTGCCTCGGACGAAGCCAGGTATATTACGGGACAAGTTATTTGCGTTGATGGTGGAATGGTGATATAAGGGTCTGCTTTTCGCAGGGCTGTTGAAAAGGGCCGTTTTTTGCATAAGATGGGCACAATTTTCATGGAGGTGAAAAAGATGGCTATTGAAGATAAGGTGAAGGAAATCATCGTCGATCAACTGGGCGTGGAACCCGAGCAGGTGAAGCCCGAAGCCTCCTTTATCGATGACCTGGGCGCGGATTCATTGGACACCGTCGAATTGGTCATGGCTTTTGAGGAAGAGTTCGACCTGGAAATTCCCGATGAAGATGCCGAGAAGATCAAATCGGTCGGGGACGCAATCAACTACATTAAGTCCAAAGCCTCGGAGTAAATTTCCCTGTCGCCGGAGGAAGCCTTGAAAAGAGTCGTCATCACCGGTTTGGGGGCAGTCACCCCCAACGGAAACAACCCCACTGATTTTTTTACCAACATTTGCGATGGGAAAAGCGGCATTGGAACGATCACCCGTTTCGATCCTTCACGCGTTCCCAGCAAAATCGGCGGGGAGGTCAAGGACTTCGACCCGGTCAAGTTCGGTATCGAGAAAAAAGACGTCCGCAAGATGGATTATTTCGTCCAGTTCGCCGTGGCGGCCAGCCTGCAGGCTGTTGCCGATGCCAAGCTGGACATGGGCAAGGAAGACAAAACCCGCGTTGGGGTCCTGATCGGTTCCGGCATCGGGGGGCTTCCTGTTTTGGTGGAACAACACGCCCGACTCATTGAAAAGGGGCCGGACCGGGTGTCCCCATTCCTGATTCCCATGATGATCATCAACATGGCCTCGGGAATGACTTCCATTTATCTTCAGGCTCAGGGGCCGAACACCTCGACGGTTTCCGCTTGCTCTTCGGGAGCCCATGCCATCGGGGAAGCGATGCGTTGGATCCAAAAAGGGGAAGCCGACGTCGTTATTGCGGGCGGGACGGAAGCCTGCATCACCGAATTGGGATATGCCGGCTTTTGCAACATGAACGCCCTTTGCATGGACTTCAACGACAGCCCCACGAAGGGAAGCAGGCCTTTCGACAAAAACCGTTGTGGTTTTGTCATGGGGGAAGGCGCCGGCATTGTGGTGCTGGAGTCCCTCGAGCATGCCCAAGCCCGTGGCGCCAAGATCTACGCGGAAGCCATTGGCTATGGAACCACCTCGGACGCTTACCACATGACCACGCCCGCCGAAAACGGCGAAGGTGCCGCCCGGGCGATGCAACTGGCTTTGAAGGACGCAAAAATGGGCCCGGAAAAAATTGACTATATCAACGCCCACGGTACTTCCACACCCTATAACGACAAGTTTGAGACCATGGCGATCAAGACTGTGTTTGGGGAACAGGCCAAGAAGGTTGCCATCTCTTCAACCAAATCCAGCACGGGACATCTTTTGGGCGCCGCGGGCGGAATCGAGTACGTTGCCTGTGTCATGGCCATTCAAAAGGGAGTATTGCCCCCCACCATCAACCTGGAGTTTCCAGATCCGGATTGCGATTTGGATTACATCCCGAATCAAAAGCGCTCCCAAACCGTAAATATTTGCCTTTCCAATTCCCTGGGATTTGGCGGCCACAATGTCTCTCTCATTGTTCAAAAATTTAATTCCTAAAAAAAAGAGCGACGCGAGCCGAATTGAAGTCGCCCTAGAAAAATCCAGGCTTGACCAGCTCAAGCAATTCTCAAAAAAGCTTCAAGTTCCACTAGGTGATGGCCAGCTTTTGAACGAAGCGCTCACTCACAAGTCCTATACCCACGAACGGAAGATGAACCCCAGTTACAACAATGAGAAATTGGAGTTTTTGGGGGATTCGGTTTTAGGGCTTGTCATCAGCCAGCATGTGTTTGAAACCTATCCGGGAGTGACGGAAGGCGGCCTTTCCAAGGTCAAAAGCGTGGTTGTCAGCGCCCAGGTTTTAAGCGAGAAGGCGGCTGGTTTTGGCCTGGGTGACTTCATCCTTCTGGGGAAGGGTGAGGAAAAGTCCGGCGGGCGGGTCCGGACCTCCCTCCTGGCGGATGCCCTGGAAGCTGTCATCGGGGCTGTTTACCTTGTGGGTGGGCTTTCGGAGGCGCGAAAATTGGTCCTGAGTCTGTTGAAAGACGACGTCGGCAAGGTTTTTTCGGGCCGGATCGAAAAAGACCACAAAACACTTCTCCAAGAATATTTTCAAAAGACCCAAAAGACCGCCCCCCGTTACGAGGTTGTCAGGGAGTGGGGACCGGATCACAATCGAAATTTTGAAGCGGCATGCATCATTGGCGGAAAGACACTGGCTACCGGAACGGGGAAAAATAAAAAGGAAGCGGAACAACTGGCCGCACAGGAAGCCATCCGAAAGCTTAAAATCCAGGTCTCCACGCCCAGCGACCACAAAATTTAAGGGAATACCAATGTCTAAAGGAGCAGGAGTGACCCTTTTGATGATTCTTCTGGGGGGGATCCTGGGAGGATATGTCGGCGAACTACTGGGCCTGGTGGTTCCATCGGGCTTCCTTCACGACCTTTTTATGAAAGGTTTTTCCCTGGGCTTTGATTCACCGATCATTCTTGATCTTCGGGTGATTGTTTTGACATTCGGTTTTAAAATCTTCCTCAATCTTTTCGGCGTGGTTGGAATGATCGCCGGACTTTATTACTCCAAATAACCTTGAAGGCCCGACCTAAGTTGGTTTTAGCTTCGCAATCGCCCCGCCGCAAAGCAATCCTCGGTTTGACGGGTATCCCATTTAAGGTTGTAACACCCAAAGACGTCATTGAAACTCCCCACCCCGGAGAAACCCCTTCCCAGTTGGTCCGTCGGCTTGCCCTCGAAAAAGCCAAGGCCGTGGCGCGGTTTATGCCCGGCTCCCTGGTTTTGGGGGCGGATACGGTCGTGGTTTGGCGGGGAAGAATATTTGGAAAACCTAAAAATCGCCCGGAGGCTCTTCAAATGATAAAGCGCCTCCAGGGCGGGTCTCATTTTGTATGGACGGGTGTGGCGCTGGTTGGGAAAGGCACGGATGTTATCGACGCCCACGTAGAAAAGACCGAGGTTTTCTTGAGGAAATTATCAGTCCAAGAACTGGACACCTATCTTTCAACGCCGGAACCCTATGACAAGGCGGGTGGTTACGCCATCCAAGGAACGGCCGGCAAATGGATTGAAAAATGGGAAGGGGATTATTTTAACGTCATGGGCCTTCCACTGGGGTGGGTGCTTGAAGAAGCTGACCGGCACCTTAGCCGTTCAGGAAAGTTTTGACCCCCATTTTTTTGCGCTGTGAACCCAGGAAATCTTGAAGCCATGTTTGTTGCCGTTCATAATTCATTCGTTGGGTCATTTCGGCCCTTTCCTGGTCGGAGGGAGCCTTCGAATGGCCCCTTTCATGTGCATCGATAATTTGGAAGAAATACTCCTTTTGATGGATCGAAAGGGGGCCTTTCCATTCCTGGGGATAAAGCCCCGCCAGTTCGGTGGCGGCATCCTTTGAGTCTGCAACATGGGGAACACCCGTATTCCGATCGAACCAATCGGTGACGGTCAGGGCAAGTCCCAGGTCCTTGGCGGCTTTTTCCAAAGAGTCTTTTTCCTTCAACTTGCCCGCAAGTTGCTCCGCGATGGCGGCCATTTTTTCGGTGGCCTTCTGCTTGCGGTATTGCTCCTCGACCTTGGCTCGGACTTCCTCAAACGAGCTTTTGTAAGCGCTTTGGTAATCCTCGATTTGGGCGATGTCATAACCATTTTGGAGTTTGAATGGTTTTGTGACTTCGCCTTTTTTCAGGCCGAAAATGTTGTCTTCCATGTCCTTGGGAAGAGTTCCGCGATCAATCCAGCCGATTTCACCTCCCAGCTTTTTTGTCTGCTCGTCCTGGGAATATTTTTGGGCGAGATCCTGAAACTTGGCCTTGCCCGAAAGGACCTGTTGCCGGTAATCGCCCAAGTTTTTTTGGACCGCTTCGGGGTTTTGGAATCCTTCGTTTTGGGCCGGTGCTAGGAAAATATGGCGGATTTTCACCTTTTCGGGATGGTCGTATTGGCTCCGGGTGTTTTCATAAAATTCTTTTAACGCATCCTCGGTTGGCTTGACGCTTTTTTCATAGGTGGATTCGTCCAGCACAATAAATGCGGCCTTTATGTCGCGGTTCAATAGGGAGATATAGTTGTCCAACTCCCCGGGTGTAAAAAGAATGCCGTCCAAAAGAACGGAACGGATTTTTCCTACGAGGAGATCGCGTCGCTGGGAATCCTCGAACTGTTGGATGGTCATTTGGTTCATTTGGAGGACTTGAGCATATTTTTCCTTGTCAAAATTCCCATTTTTATCCATGAAATAGGGTTGGCGGCGAATATTGGCGGCCAATTCCTCGTCGGAAACGGTGATGTTCAGTTTATTGGCGGTTGATTGCAAAATCAGATTGTCCACCAAGCTATCCAATACCTGTCCCTGAAGGCGCTGGGACTCTTCGCTGGTTGGCCCTTCGGGTTCGGCTGCGTAGATTTTTTCAACCAAGGGTTGATAGGCCTTGTTAAATTCTTCCCGGGTAATCCCGTTATCCCCGACTTTGGCCACGAGGTTGGGATCATTTTTGCCCCCGGCCGTATATTTCATGCCGAACACGAAGAAGATACTTCCGACGAATACGGCAACCAGAAACCAAAGTACGACATGCATGGTTTTTTTGTCTCGCAATGTGCGCATCATGGAAGGCCTCCAGAGTTTGGGGTTCCCATGGGAGGGAACGAAATCGCTGAGCTTTGAGTAAAACCCGCGCATTATAACAAGGTCTTTCATGTGAACAATCCCAACTTGGCTCAAAACAACTGTTTAGTCGGATGGAATTCATTTCGAACCCGAGGTGGATAGCCGGCAGCTTGGATTTGGCGGAATTGACAGTAAAGGCGGTCCACATGGTATAATCGTTAAACCTTTAGACCCTCAAGGCCCCATGCGATTCGAGTTCCTGAAATTTAAGTTCTTGGCCCTTTTAGTGGTCGGTTTTTCTTTTCTCTTGTCCCCCTCTTTTTCCCATTCCGACAGCGTCAGCACAACCGGCGTTCAGTTTTTGGAAATACCCGCCGGGGTGCGCGGAGCGGGTATGGGTGGAATGTTCACGGCTGTAGCGGACGATGTTAGCACGATGTATTGGAATACCGCCGGCTTGGCCCAACTGGACCACATCGAACTGAACCTCCTGCATGTCGTTTACTTCGCTGATACAAATTATGAGTTCTTGGGAGCGGCGCTGCCGATTCAATCCGGAAGCACGCTGGGGTTGAGCGCGGCGTTTGATTTTGTGCCTAGTTTCAATTCGACGAACAACCCCTCCGCCGTCCCTGGAAGCGCCAACGATTTGGCCATTGCCCTTGGTTACGGCCAGACCTTTGGGGACAATTTTGCCCTTGGTATTGGGGGCAAGTTCATCTCCAGCAACCTCGTCACTTATTCCGCTATTGGAGAGGCCGTGGATGCGGGCCTTTTGCTCTATACGCAGAACAAGGACCTGACCTTGGGGTTATCGGTCCAAAACGTGGGGCAAATTTCGAACTTTTCCGATTATTCTTCCCAGGAAAAACTCCCGATGGTCTATCGAGCGGGGTTGACTTACCGTTTTCAGCAACCGGGGCCGATTCATTTCCTGGCGGGCGTGGACCTGCAAAAGCCGATCGATAACGACGCGGTCGTGCAAACGGGCGGCGAAGTTTGGTGGGGCGACAAATCTTTCGCGGTTGCACTCCGAGGTGGATACAGTTTAAACCCCTTGAATCAGGATTTGGGAAGCGGTGTTGGGGCCTCCGTGGGGGCGGGTGTTCGAGTATCGGATTTTGAATTAAATTACGCCTTGGTGCCTTTTGGGGTTTTGGGAGACACCCAACGGTTTTCCCTGACCTACCGGTTTGGTTTTGATGAGGGCGAAAGCCATCAGCAAGACCAAACGAAAAAAACATCGGCGGTGGAAATCAAACCCCAAATCGCTGATTATCAAACGGGGACATTAAAACAGGCGACTTTTGACATCAAACCCCAGGCCCGGACTGATATCAAGAACTGGACTTTGGAGATTACCGATCCCAAGGGCAATGTATTAAGAAGCTACAGCGGAAAGGGCGTTCCGCCCCGCCAGATTGCATGGGATGGAAAGGATAACAACGGCAACGTGGTCGCCGGAGGAATATTTGCTAATTACAACCTGAGAACCGTGGACGTCCGCGGCCAACAGGTTGTGGCAAGCGATCCCATTTTTAAAGTTGCAAAAGTTTCGGCTAAGGAAGCCCCCTTGCTGGCTTCGGTGTCCATGGAACCACGGGTTTTTGCAGCTCCATCTATTCCTGAATCAATCCAACCGGTTGGAATGTCGGGCGCCATGAAAGTGCCAAGCATTTCCTTCGATGAGAAAAGTTCAAGGCTCACCCCGGAATTCGAAAATTACCTTGATCAAGTTGCCCGCCTCATCCGTCGGTATCCGAATTGCAGGGTTTATATCGAGGGCCATTCTTACGATGAAGGAACGGAGCAGCAAGCTCTTCTACTTTCTCAGAATCGGGCCGACCGGGTTTTAAGGTATTTGGTAGAAAAGGGAAGAGTTTCACCGGATAATCTCTACTCGCGCGGCCATGGCGCTTCGACTCCGATGGATACGGGTGATACGGAGGAGGCCCGTGGTAAAAACCGACGAGTTGATATCATCATTATCACGAAATAATTCGAGGAAAGGTTTTCAGCGAATTGCTTAAGCCCATTTCCGTCTTTTTCCCAATGACTGCCCTTCTTTGCCTGGCTTTTTTAGGCGGTTGCCAATACCTGGGTGGATCCATTGAAACGGCTGCTGATTTGGACAAAGACGGCAAAAGCAGCCAGGCTATCCAAGCCTACGAAAGTTATTTGACCCACCATCCTTCCTCTACTCTTACGGCCCGAATCGAATACCGGATTGCCAAAAATTATGAAATTCAATCGGATTATATGCATGCCATCCAGTCCTATGAAAAAGTCGTGCAAGACTTTCCCCGGACCGATGAGGAATTGCACGCCCTATTGGATCTGGCGACACTTTATAGAGACAAACTCAAGAATCCCACCAAAGCCATGGATTACAACCAAAAAGCCTACGATCGTTACATGGAAAATGTCCAAATCCGTGACGCAATCCAGTCATTGATCGATGCACAATATTCCACCGCGACAGCGATGTATGTCGGGAAGAATTACAAAAATGCCGGGGAGACGCTTAACAACGTTTATAAGACCTTTCCTTTGATTTTCATCCAGGCCGACACCAGGGCCAAAATCGATTCGTTGGCAGACCGTGCTCGGCGCGCGCAAGACATCGCCGCTGCCAGCGTCGATTGGATCGTCCTGAAGAACGAACTGCCGTTTAATAAAAGCTTTGAGGGGGATTTTGCTCCGGCACAAGATGAACAAGTGATGCAATCCCCCGATGGCGGTTTTTTAGCTGAAAGAAAGCGTGCGTCGAACGGGACGTTCTATCTTTTCGTTGCAAAAGTTTCCGACAAAAGCGACGATGCCGTTTTTCACCCGCTGACCCAAAGCTTTGGGGCGGAAATGCCGGCCTGGACCTTGGATGGGCGATATTTGGTTTATTGGCAAACGGTTGGAAAAACACGGAAACTGCAAAAAACGGATATCAGGACTAAAATCACCCAAACGCTTTTTAGTTCCCGCAGCAACTACCTCGGAATTCATCCCGCCTACCACCCGGCAGGGAACAAGATCGCCTATGTGTATGCCGGAAGGGTTTGTTTGGTTAACACGGATGGGGCGGGCTATAAACAGTTGTTGAAAACGAGCCAAATGCTTGACTATACTGCCGAATTGTCATGGTCATCCGACGGAACCATGATCCGGTACCGTCAGGTGAACAAACACAAGAAACCCAATGATGAATTGTTGGTTTTGGATGTTTCGGCCCCCAATAATCCGTGAATTCAAAGTGAAGAGGCGCCTTGTGAACACCCTGGTTCGCTTTTTTTTGCTTTCTTTTTTTGCGCTTAGCCCTCTTCGGGCATTCGCCCAGGAAGGGAATGAATCCATTTACCTTCAGGCCATCAAGGCGGATCCCAACAACGAAACGGCCCATCTGAACCTCGGAATCATCTACCTCAACTCCCAAAAATTTGACCAAGCGGTGCCTGAATTTCAAAAATGCATCCAATTGAAACCTTCTGATTCGCAGGCCAAGGAACTCTTGGAACTTTGTTTGGGGATGACAGCCCTCAGTAAGGGCGACTATTCGAGTGGAATGGAGCATTTCCAGAATGTTCTCAAGGTTAATCCGGATAATAAGGATGCGAAGCGCTTGTTGGTTCAGTGCCAAGCCAAAGTTTACCTTGATGAAAAGAAATATTCCCAAGCAGTAACGGCCTTAAATCAAATAGTCCAAGACGATCCCAAAAATTACTTCGCCTATAAAAACCTGGGTTTTATCTATTTCCAGGAAAAGGACTATAAAAAATCCGTGGACTGTTGGGAACATGCGGTCAAACTGCAGCAAGATTCCCAGATATATCAAGCTCTCGGCTTTTCTTTTTATAACTTGGGTGATTTCAGTAATGCGATTGAGAATTATAAGAAATCTATCCAATTGGAAACCGCCAAGGATCCCAAGGATCAGGATGCAAATGCATTGGATCAGACTTATTACAATTTGGGCGTTGCCTATCTGGACAATGCCTCTTACGACGAAGCCGCCGATGCGTTTGGAAATGCGTTCAAGGTAAATCCAAAGGATTCCAATGCGGCGGTGAACCAAGCCAATGCCATCCAGGGCGCCATAGACACCCATTTGAAAAACGCAGCCAATTTCATGTTGAACAGCCAGTACAGCGATGCCATATCGGAAGCGAACAAGGTCCTGAAACAAGACCCCAATAACAAGCAGGCCCAGGGGTTTATCCAAGATGCCCAAGCCAAAATGGGAGTTGAAGTGGATAAACATTACGCCGCGGGTAAGGGTTATCTAAAAAAAGGGAACAGCATCCAGGCGCTGAATGAGTGGAATTTGGCCCTCACCATGGATCCCAGCAACCAAAAGATCCAGAATGCGATCAAAACATTAAAGGTGAACAGAAATTCACGGGTCAAGGCTTTGATTGCTGAAGGGGATCAGTATTACCAGGCTGAGGATTATTCCAACGCGCTTGTCAGTTACAACAAAGCCAAGGAAATCGACCCCCATAGTTCGCTGGTGAAATCCAAGTTGAAGAAACTGCTGACCAAGCAGAGTAGTGAAGTGGACGGTGTCTACAGAAATGCCATGAAGGCTTACTCCAAGGGAGACCTGAAAAGTGCCGGGAAATATATCTCTCTTGCCAAGGAGTTGTCACCGTCGGATGAAAAAATCGGCAACGCCTTCTTCAAAATCCAAAAAGATATAACGGTTAAAATAAAAAGCCTGGACGCTGACGGGGTTTCGCTTTTCAATAGCGGGGACAAAGAAAAGGCAAAGGCCAAATTCCAGGAGGTCCTGAAGCTTAAATCGAGCGATGAAACGGCCAATGATTATGTCAAGCAGATGACGGGTCAACAATCCCAGGAAAAAGTGGACGCGGAAAAAGTGAAAAGCCTCTACTATGAGGGAGTGAATTTATACATTAATGGGAAGATCCATGAAGCCATTGAAAAGTGGGATGAATGCCTGAAACTCGACCCCAACAACAGCAATGCCCAAAGCAATAAAAATAAGGCCATGGTAAAGCTACAATCCATTGAAAAACTGAGCCATAATTAACGTCAATCTTGGGAATGATTGTTTGATGAAATTTTGAAAAAGTTTCTATGTTTCCGGTTTTTTTAAGCGGGCGTAATTCAGCGGTAGAATGCCAGCTTCCCAAGCTGGACGTCGTGGGTTCGAGTCCCATCGCCCGCTCCATTTTTTTAAAAATCCTCTGCTTTTTGATTTACCAAGCCGCGTTGTTCTTTCCGCTGCCCCTGGTTCTTTACGCCCAAGTAACCACCGATTTCCAAAGGCCTTTTGACCAGGGCCGGGTTATTGAGCTTCCAGGTACTTCGGAATATCAGGGCGATCTCCAGCAAGAAATTGAATGGGAATCTGATTTTCCCCGCGTTCACACCCTGGAAGGGATCCTCAATCAAGAAATTGGTTGGGTTCCAACGTCCACGGGAACTGACAGTGCATCGGCTCAAGCTTTGTTTGAGGGTATCCCCTATCCTTTCCCTTCTTCCAATTTATTGACTTGGGTGCCAGCCTTCCGAAATTTTGAACTGCTTAATTTTCCGGCTTCGGGATGGTGGGGACCCTCTTCCGCCGTGGGTGCGGTTCAAATCCGCTTACCGGACGAAACAAATGTCTCAAGATCCACCTTTGGGGGGTGGGGCGGTTCCGGCGGAGTCTGGGGGGGCGAAGGCGACTATGAGAATCCGGACTTTTCCATGGAGGGGTCTTTTCAACACGGTTCGCCAAATTCTTTCGCCTCGACCGATGCGCTTAATATTCTCTTTGGTTCGAACTTAACAACCAATGATTCCTTAAAAATAAAAACAGGATTCTTGGGGGCTGAGTGGTTTGGCGGCGACAATTGGTATTCCTGGTTCGGGAGTCTGAAATGGGAAAGCGCCAATTTCCAATCCCTTGAGTTTAAGCCTTTTGTTCAATCCGCCGAACTGAACGGGGTGACCGTTCAAGAGGTTGGCAGTGACCTCAATTATCACTTCACCATGGGCGGATTGGTGGAGAGCCAGTTGGGATTTGGCTTAAGCCATGATGATTTCTCAGTGGGAGCGGAATCTCTCAACAAGGGATATGTCCAAAACCTTGAAATTATAAATGTGTTGGACGACTTCAAGTTGAATATGGCTTTTCGAATGGATTTTTCCAGCACTATGGAGGGTATGTTCAGCACCACACTGGGCTCCCAATACCGGCTTGGAGATTTTTCAATCATTGGGAGTTATTCAAAGTCGGTCGAGCCGTTATCGCTAACCGATGTAATACACGGAGATTTGGGGATCCTGTATCAACCCACGGATTCTTTTTTGGCGGCATTCCGAGTTCTAACCGAAATGTTTGAAAACAGTTGGTGGACGGGTGGCCGGGCTAAAATCGAATACGACCTTAGCGGTAATGTCCTTGGTTTGCTCCGGGAACTTAAATTTCGAGTTGAAAATCAATTCTTGGAAAGCTCCTCCGGCGGCACGCTACTGGATACCGCTGGAAGGGTTGAGTGGAGCTTTGACCAACCTCTGACATTTTGGTTTGAAGCGCGTGGATTTTCAGAACGGAATTTCTATACGGACGGCGGCATTGACTGCCTTATCACAAGACAAACAAAAATTTATGCTTCCATTGTGAACATCGGGAATTATCCCGCTTTTTGGCCGGATTCGACGACCCCCGAAGGACGGATCGCCTGGTTGGGGATAGAAACCGGCTTTTAAGGGAAGCATTTCTTGACCCCTTTGCAAAGGCCATGTTAGGTTGCTTGTTATGAAGTGGTTCTTTTATCTAACCTGTTTTTTGCCATTGACGGCCGCCTTTCCGCTCTGGGCGCAGGACTCCGGCACGACCGGGGCCGACATTTTGAAAGTCCCCATAGGAGTCCGTCCCGTCGCCTTGGGCGGAAGTTATTCAGCCCTTGGGGATGACGTCTATGTAATGGATTACAACCCCGCTGGCCTTGCCCGCGTTTCAAAATACAGTCTTGGAATCGATCATGTTCAGGGGTTTGCGGACGTACAAATAGAATCCCTGAGCGCGGCGATACCCACCCGGAATTATGGAAATTTAGGTGCCCAAATTATTTTTCGGCATATGCCTGTCATCCAAAACACCCTCGCGACCGACCCTACCATTTCAGCTGATGATTTTGTCGTAAGTTTTGCGGACGGCCAACAATTCGGCAAAATTGCCGTGGGCGGCGCCTTCAAGACAATTGTTTCGACGCTTGGGGAAAAACAAGCATTCACCAATGCCATTGACCTTGGGTTTAAAATCCAACTTTGGGACACGGATTTTGCGGCAGTAGTGCAAAATGTGGGGCCGGATGTCCAATTTCAACCCAATTCCCAGGCCTCGGACCCTTTGCCTCTGACATTTCGACTGGGTGTAGCAAGGCCTCTGATCGTTTCACCCGCTTCCACGCTTTTAACTTCAGCGGAAGTCTTTAACGTGCGCGATGAAGGGACCCAGGCTTCGGTAGGGTTTGAATATTGGCACCGAAGCGTTTTGGCCATTCGTGCCGGTTATCGTTTCAGCGACGCCGGAAATCTTGAGGGAGGTTTTTCGGCCGGCGCCGCCCTTCGTTACAATATCGGAAGATTGCAGTATGAGATCGGTTATGCCTGGCGCCCGGCCCAAGTGAGTTCCAGCTTTATTGCCAGTTCGCATTTATTTGGCCTGCTTTTCTGGTATTGAGACAAGTCCATCCAGCTGACAAAAGCTTGACAACATCCTGCCCGATGAATAAACTCTTAGACTCTTTGGCCCTTTTTGTCGTGGGTCCATTTTTAGCGGGAGGAATTCATGTACGCTGTCATTAAAACCGGTGGCAAACAATACCGGGTTTCCGAAGGCGATGTTATTACAGTGGACCGGGTCAAAGGTAACCCCGGAGACCCCATTGAATTTGCCCATGTCCTTTTATTGGAAAACAACGGCCAGTTGAAGATTCAAAAAAGTGAAGTTAAAAGCATAAAGGTTGTTGGAAAAATTGTCAGCTCAACTCAGGGAAAGAAAATCAGGGTTTTTCGTTATCGCCGCCGGAAAAACACCATGAAGACCAAGGGCTCCAGGCCGAAGTTAACGACCGTTTCGATCGAAAAAATCCAAACTGCTTAAAAGCAATTTTGTTCAAGGAGAATTGTCATGGGGCAACATAAAGCGGGCGGGTCAACACAAAATGGCCGGGACAGTCACAGCCAGCGTCTGGGAATAAAAGCCTTTGGCGGTAATTTCGTCACGGCGGGAAGCATCCTGGTCCGCCAGCGCGGCTTACGGTACAAACCCGGGCAAAACGTCGGCGTTGGCAAGGACGACACCTTATTTGCGAAAACTTCCGGATTGGTTACTTTTCGGGAATTCAAAAAGGGATCAAAAATGGTCAGCATCGAGCCCCAAAAGGCTTGAGAGAACCGTTGTAAAAAACCTCGCCTTTGGGCGGGGTTTTTTTGTTTAAGGGCAGTTTTAAAAGAAAGCTATAACGATGATAACGGATGAAGCGACGATTACGGTCCAGGCGGGCGCCGGTGGAAATGGATGCCTCAGCTTCCGCCGTGAAAAATATGTCCCGCGAGGCGGCCCCGACGGAGGGAACGGAGGCCGTGGCGGTGATATTTTCTTGGAGGCCCGAACGGATGTGGGCACCTTGGTGGATTTTATTTATCGTCCGCTTTACGAGGCCCGTCACGGGGAACATGGTAAAGGCAAAAATAAGCACGGGAGAGATGCCGAAGCGATTACGATCCGGGTTCCGGTCGGGACATTAGTGTGGGACGCGCAACAGAATTTAATCACCGACATGAATGAAGATAAAATGCGGTTTCTCATCGCCCGAGGCGGAAGAGGCGGCAGGGGAAACACAACCTTTACAACCTCGACCCAGCAAGCCCCGCGATTGGCCGAAAGAGGGGAACCGGGGGAAATTAAAGTTCTCCGCTTGGAACTCAAGCTGTTGGCCGATGTCGGCCTTGTCGGGTTTCCAAACGCGGGGAAGTCGACCCTCTTGTCCCATGTCACCCATGCCCGCCCCAAAATTGCGGACTATCCTTTCACAACCCTCGAACCTCAATTGGGTGTGGTGCGCCTTTCGGATGGCCGAAGTTTCATCATGGCGGATGTTCCTGGTTTGATCGAGGGGGCAAGCCACGGAAAGGGTCTGGGGATAAAGTTTTTGAGGCACTTGGAGCGGACCAAAGTTCTCCTCCATTTGGTTGAAGTGGCTACTCTCGAGAGCTTTTCCGAGCTGGAGACAAGGATTAAAACCATCCGCCGCGAATTAAAAGAGCACAGCCCGAAATTTTTAAAGATGCCCGAACTGATGGTGATGACGAAGATTGACGCCGTCTCCAAGAACGACTATCGAAAGTGGATGGAAAAATTGGCGAAGAAGGGGCTGAAAGTATTGCCGATTTCGGCGGTGACGGGTGAAGGGTTGGGCCCGTTACTGGAAGAAACCTGGAAATTATTGTCGGCAAAAAATGAAGAGCCGCAAGTTGTAAAACCGTTGGAAGAACGGGTTTATCAAGCCAAGGCAAGGTTCAGCATCGAAAAAAATGATACGGCTTTCGTTGTCACCGGTGACGAAATAAAAAAATGGGTGGCGATGACCAATTTTAACAGCCGTGATGCGGTGGAGAGGTTTCAAAAAATTCTCGGTAGAATGGGTGTCATTAAAGAACTGAAGAAGATGGGAGTCCGGGAAGGCGATAACATATTTTGCGAAGACCATGAGTTCGTATTTGAGTCGGACAATATGGGGGATTATCGTGGTAACTGACCGAAAAAAGCACCTTTCGCACGTCAAACGGGTTGTGGTGAAGGTTGGAAGCAGCCTTTTAACGGACTCCCGCCGCATGAAAATCCGAAATGGATTTCTGGAAAGTTTGGCAAGACAGATCAAAATCCTTCAAAAACGGGGGGTCAGCTGCGTCGTAGTGACTTCCGGCGCCATCGCGGCCGGGATGTTTGAGTTGGGCTTTACACAACGCCCCAAGAATATGTCCCAACTTCAGGCTCTGGCCGCCGTTGGGCAAAGCAATTTGATGCATGCCTACGACGCGACATTTCGCCGCTTTGGGTTGCGAGTGGCACAGATACTTTTGACCCGGGACGATTTGTCGGATCGAGGGCGCTATTCCAATGCTCATAGCACTTTTTTGGAGCTCTTTCATTTTGGAATCATTCCCGTGGTCAATGAGAATGACACGGTAGCTGTTGAAGAAATCAGGTTCGGCGACAACGACACCTTGGGAGTATTGGTTTCTCATTTATGCGAGGCGGATCTCTTGATTCTTTTGACGGATAAGGACGGTTATTTCAACGAAGACCCGCTTGTTAATCCCAACGCCAAGCTGATTTCCGATATTTACCAGTGGGACGAAAAATTGGTGCAAGGAGCGGGACGGTCTGGGTCCCACGTTGGAACGGGCGGAATGCTGACAAAAATAAAGGCCGCCCAAAATATGATGCGTTCAGGAATCCCGATGGTGATCGCCAATGGTTCGAGCCCATCGGTCTTACCTGGAATTCTTGATTCCAAGAAAATCGGGACTTTTTTCCATCCCGCGGCTCAAAAAATGGCCAGTCGAAAACGTTGGCTGGCATGGAGTGTTAAGGCCCGGGGCGAGATGATGATTGATCCAGGTGCCGAAAAAGCTTTGATGGAAAAAAATAAGAGTCTGCTTCCCGCAGGAATCAGGAAAGTCTTGGGAACCTGGGAAAAAGGGGATATAGTTCGGATCGTAACAATGGAAGGCAAGGAAATCGCCAAGGGCATTTCTAACTATTCGTCCCATGATTTGGATATGGTTAAGGGCTTAAGGACCGATATCCTGGTCAAAAAGTTGGGGCCGGGATCGGTGGCAGAAGTCGTGCACCGGGATAATATGGTCAAAACCAGTAACGGTGTTTAGCCGAGCCTGCACGAATATAGGTTTCATTTGCGGTTAAAACCATTTAAAATGAAATGATTTTGACAAATAGTCGAAATTTGCAAAACACGAAAGATTGAATTACTTCGGGATTGATCCATGGCTAAAAAAAATTACTATGAAATTTTCAAACTCTACCCGCCCATTGATTTAGGCCAACTTCAGGAAACCTACAAACAACTCATTTTTGAGCACCATCCAGACCGAAATCCCACCAAGGCTGAATGGGCGATTGAACAAACAATGGAAATTGTGGAGGCCTATAACGTCCTGAGCGATCCGCAAAAAAGGGAATTGTATAATTTTCAGGTGAAAACAGACATTCGGCGGGAAATCGGGGAATTGTTCGGAATAAAGAAGGGGTTGCTTAAAATAAAGAAATCCAAGGAAGAATTGGAAGCGGAAGAGCATTTTCAAAAGGGAATAGCCTTTTTTGAGGATAAAGACAGCTGGAACCAAGCTCAGCATGAATGGGTAACTTGTATTAAGTTAATACCCGGTTTTGTCAACGCCCATTACAATTTGGGTGTTTTATACGGTTATCAAGGAAATTTTAAGGATGCCGTAGCCTGCCTCGAAAGGGCCATAAAATACAATTCTGGCGACTATGAGGCAAAAAAAACCCTCAGCACTGCGATGGGCTTCGTATATGGCAAGAAAGTTTAACTAAACGGGGATGGAATGGCCGATAAGACCTTAGCAGTTGGAATTGATCTGGGAACCACGAACTCCTGCGTTGCTTACTTAAACGGTGGGGAACCGCAGGTTATACCCAATTCGGATGGTTATTCCACCACGCCATCAGTGGTGGCCTTTACGGCCCAAAAGAACTGGCTTGTCGGCTTGGATGCCAAGCACCAGGCCGTTACAAATCCGCACGGCACTGTCGCTTCGATCAAAAGGTTTATTGGACGAAAACTCACCGATGAAGATGTTCAAAAGGATAAAAGCCTTGTTCCCTACAACATCGAGGGTTCTGAAAACGGCGATATTCGTGTCCGTCTGGATGACCAGCTTAAATCACCGGAAGAAATTTCCGCCATTATCCTCCAAAAAATCAAACAGGACGTTGAGACGCGGGTCGGGGAAACCGTAACAAACGCAGTGATCACGGTGCCTGCTTATTTCAACGATTCCCAACGCCAAGCCACCAAGGACGCCGGGAAAATTGCTGGATTCGAAGTTTTACGCATCATTAATGAGCCAACGGCCGCTGCTTTGGCTTATGACTTTGACACCAAAAAGAACCAGAAAATTGCCGTTTATGACCTGGGGGGCGGCACCCTGGACGTCACGATTTTAGAGCTTTTGAACGGGCTTTACCGGGTTTTGGCCACCTGTGGTGACACTCATTTAGGCGGGGATGATTTTGACCAGGCCATTATGCAATGGGTTCTTGAGAAATTTATAGCCGAGCATGGAGTCGACTTGCGGCAGGAACCCGTGGCATTGCAACGTCTGCGGGAGGCGGCTGAAAAAGCAAAATGCGATCTGTCTTCCGCGGCCGCCGTCGACATCAATCTTCCGTTTATCACCAAAAAAGAGGGGACGCCGATAAATTTGTCCTACAACTTGACCCGGGCGGATTACGAGACGCTTGTTGGGGCCTTAGTTGAAAGAACATTGGAACCCTGCAAGAAAGCCCTGCGCGACGCCAACTTAACTCCGACGGATCTTAACGAAGTGCTACTGGTGGGCGGAATGACCCGTATGCCCAAAGTGAGGGATACGGTCCGTCGATTCTTTAACAAGGAACCCAATACCAAGGTAAACCCCGATGAAGCGGTAGCCTTGGGAGCTTCCATCCAAGCAGGAATCATCAACGGAAATGTGCGAAACGCGTTGTTGCTCGACGTCACGCCCTTGTCATTGGGGGTTGAAACCCTTGGCGGCACTTTCAGCGTCATCATTCCCCGGAATACGACCGTTCCCACCAAAATGAGCAAACTTTACTCGACCGTGAAGGACATGCAAACCTCCGTGAATGTCAAGGTGTTGCAAGGTGAATCCAAGGCCGCCAACAATAACAAGACACTGGGCTTTTTTTCCTTTGTGGGGATTCCCCCCGCTCCAGCCGGCACCATTCAAATCGAGGTAACCTTTTCCATCGATTCCAACGGCATTGTCCATGTTACAGCAAAAAATGTGGCAACCGGACAAATGCAACAAATGAAGGTATCGGCCACAAGCGGATTGAGCAAAGAAGAGCTCGAAAAACTTGTCCAGGCCGCCAAGGGACGGGTTATTTCCGCAGCGCCCAAGGAAGAAAAGGAGGCAAAGCCCGCGCCGGCAAATACCAAGAAGGCGGAATCCACCCCTCCCACCCAATCGCCCTTAGTTTCAGCTCCTTCGGGCGCCGGTTCTGATAAAAGCGACGGGGAAGTCCTGACCGGGGACATGATCAACTTCCTCCTGAAAGATCCGGACGAGACATCCCACCAATGAAATCTGTCGGTCTTTTTGGGGGGACCTTCAATCCCATACACTATGGGCATTTGGCCATCGCGGAGGAAGTTCGCTCGAAACACAATCTGGACAAAGTTATCTTTATTCCGACCAGTTTACCGCCCCACAAGGAACCCGAAGATTTGGCCGACGCCCATAAGCGTTCCGTGATGGCTTATCTAGCGACTGTGAGCAATCCTTGTTTTGAGGTTTCAACTTATGAGGCCGACCGGGGTGGGAAATCCTACACCATCGATACGGCCCGGCATTTTTACAATATTTTCGGAGAAAAGGTTGAACTTTATTTCATTATTGGGGCGGATATGCTGGTAGAAATCGCCTCCTGGAAAAGCATTGGCGAACTTCTTGATATTTGCCGGTTTATTGCCGTTTCCAGACCAGGTTATGATGTCCGGAAGATCCTGAACCAGCATTATTTGTCGGCGCAAAGCCATTCCACCGCTTCTAAGATTCTTGAGCGAATTTCTATCGAGGAAACAGCCATGCTGGATATCAGCGCTACCGGAATTCGCCGCCGCATTAAGGAATGGAAGAGCATAAAATACCTGGTGCCCGAACCCGTGGAACAATTCATCCATAACCAGCAACTTTACCGGTAAGGCGGTCACGTGAACCTTGTCAATTTCATGGAAGAAGCCATAAAAAATTGCCTCGAAGAACTTTTGGCAAGTGCGCCCTACAATTCAACCCGGTTTGAAGAAAAGGAGAAGTTGGATGTGATGGCCTATGCGCTGAACCGCCTTCCGCCACGTTATGTGGTGACGGAGAAGGGCCACCTTTACACCCGGGTTGACGAGTTGAAGCAGCAATTCAAGACCGACATCGTCGTGGAACTTTCAAAGGCCATCAAACATGTTAAAGCCAATCCCCGTTAGGAAGGGTTCTTGAGTCCCGATCCTGCCGCCCTCCTCCATAAGATTGTCAGTACACTCGAGGATAAAAAAGCCCTGGATGTCCGCGTTTTGGACGTTCGGGAAATAGTTTCTTACGCGGATTTTATGGTCATCTGCTCCGGCAGTTCCACGACTCATGTTTCTGCATTGGTTTCGAGCGTTGAAGACGCCTTCACGAAAAAAGAAGGCCCTCTTTTCATCAATTCTTCAAAAGACGACAGTTGGTGGATTTTGGATTTCGTCGACATTGTGGTGCACGTGTTCCGGGAGGATGTGCAACGCTATTACGATTTGGAAGGTTTGTGGAGCGACGCGAAAAGGGTGGCTCTGTAAAAGCCGGGACGGGGATTCCCCCGTCCCGGCTTTCCGTGGTTAATTTAAGGTGTATTTGACGATCCGGGAATTCCCATTGTCGACAACATAGATATTGCCGTTCGAGTCGATGGCCATGCTGTTGGGGCCATTTAACCCCTGCGTGGTATTGGGTGTGTTCCCCCATTGGGTCAGGTAAGAGCCGTTCGCATTGAACACTTGGATGCGGTTGTTCCCACTGTCGACGACATAGACGTTTCCGTTGGCATCCAATTTGACGTCGGTCGGCCCGTAAAATTGGCCGGATTGCGAGCCGGATTTCCCCCAGACGGACACGGTTCCTGTGGCGGCGTTTAATTTAACGATGTTATCGGGATTGTAATTGGCGACATAAACATTTCCCGAACCGTCTTCGGTGGCCGCGATGGGGTAGTCGAAAATACCGTTCGTTGCCCCCGATACGCCCCATTGCCCGATCAATTGGACGGTTGAGTTGAACTCGTAAACTTCATCCGAATTATCGGCAACATACATGTTCCCGGCGTTGTCGAATGAAATTCCAGTGGGGTAGACGAATAGGGAATAGCCGTCGGGTCCCGGGGGCATCAATTCGTTGACGATATTCCCGCTTAAGTCATATTCCACGACCCTGGCATTCGAGGAATCCGCGACAAAGACGTTGTTGTTGTGGATGGCGATGCCACTGGGTTGGTCCAATGTATCGGTTCCAGTATTTCCCCATTGGGTCAAGAGGTTTCCGTTCGAATCCAATTTGAAGACTTCGTTTGAACTCATATCCGTAACATAAAAATTTCCATTTGCATCGACAGCGATGCATTGGGGATTTGAGAAGGATATGGTGCCCGCCTTGTTCCAAGCGGCCTTATAAATGGGACTGGGGATTTTGGCGGTTGTGGTGATGGCCGTGGTAGTGGGAGTGAGTGGATTCATGACATGGCCACAACCAAAGGGCCCGAGAAGACTCAAAGTCATCAAAGCTGTTAAAGAGAAACTCTTTTTCATAAATCACCTTCTCCCTTGGATTTGGCAGATCTGGAATCCGCCGACAATCCCTTAGAGGGCAACAGTGGTGCCAATCCGGCAAAGGAAAATTTCCAATAAATGAACGGTTTTTATGGGGAAGAAAATGCGACAGGTGGGTTTAAAGGGACCGGCTGGGGAAAAATTACTCAATGAGCGGAAGCACCAGAGGAGTAATCAGCCCGGGTGTATTTAGATGGTGCCAAAACATAGACCGTCTCGGAACTCCACTTTACCAAGCTTTTAAGGGCCTGTTACCCGGACCTGTATAAGATCGTGTTATATTGAGGCCTTGTTTTGTCGTTTTTGCCCCTAAATATTGGGTTTTTCTCACTTGTTTTTAAAAAAAATGGCGATAAAATCAATAAAGCTCAAAGGTAACGCTTTTACCTTGATGGTTTCGGTGGGGGTCGCACCGTGCGGTGTAATTCTTTTTTAAATTTTAACGTTTATACATGGTCTGGGAATAGGTCCCTCGATGCGTCCTTTTTCCAATCCTTTACTTCCTTTTGCAAATATCAAATTAAAATTCCTCTTATGACTTTTTCTTTACGGTTTTTCTTTAGTTGCACCCTTGTTTTTTGGAGTACGACCTTGCTCGCGGAAGCCCAAACCGCCTGCCCCAACTGGATCGCCGTCGGTAGTGCCACCATAGCCGGATCCGCAGTAACCCTGACCCCCAACGCAGGCGGACAAAGTGGCGCTTGCTGGAACAGCACGCCCATCGACCTCAACCAAAATTTCACCTTGGCCTTCAATGAATATTTTGGAACAGGGGGAGGCGCCGACGGGATCGCCTTTGTCCTGCAGGACGACATCCGTACAACTGCGGCCATCAGCGGCAATGGGCAGCCCTGCGGTTTTTGCCTGGGATACGGCGGAATCAATCCCATTACGCCGTCCGTGGCTTTTTCCATCAACGACTATCAGGACAACGGTGTTCTAAAGCCGTGGCAAAACGGGGTGACGATCCAAAGTTGTGGTTACGTTGGGGCGGGGAATTCCTGTCCCTATACCTTTACCAGTACAATCCAAAATAACGCCACCCATGCCGTCACCGTTTCTTGGAACAGCGCCACAACGACCCTGACCTACACCATCGTGGACTCGGCCGGGGTGGCCCAATCCATGACCTATGTCCGGGACCTGGTCAATACCGTGTTTGGCGGACAAAACCTAGTTTATTACGGATTCACTGCGGCCACCGGCGGCGCTTCCAGTCTCCAGTACATTACCAACGCAACCTGCAATACGCCGACGCCCACTCCTGCCTGTTCAAGCGGCACGACTTTCGGCTTGAGTACGGTTGGAGGGACCGCCAGCGGCAATGAAGTCAATATCCAGGACAGCACCCGTTACAATTTGGCGAGTTCTGCGACGATCACGAGCATGGCGATCAACCTCACGGCTGCCACGGGAGTAACTGGAGTCGTTGGAATTTACGCCGATAATGCCGGGACCCCGGGGAATCTCATCACTCAAAGTTCCCAGCAACAGCTTGTTGCAGGCTGGAATCAGCTGAGTGTTGCCCCGGCTCCTTTGGTCGCTGGAAGCTATTGGCTTGCCTTTTATATGAGCGCTGGAACCGGAAACGTCGCCTTTAATGCGGGGGCCGCAAACAGCGAGTATTTTGTAAATGAAACGGGAGGGCCCTTCAACAGCCTGCAAACTCCCTTTGGGGCGGGGACCGCCGGGACAAAGAATTTTTCCATTTATGCGGTTGGATGTATCGGCCCTGTGGCAACCCCGACTTTTACACCGACGATCACACCGACGATCATTCCTTGTTCCAGGACTATGAACAAGGCCGTAAGTATTATTGCGGCGGCAAATACCACCAGTTTGACGCTGCCGTTGACGATTACAACGGGCCTCGCCAATCCCTTACTGGTTGTACAAATAAGTGATGAATCCAATGCAACCGGCATAACCTCGGCCACTTATAACGGCGTTAATTTGACCCTCGCGATGGGAGTGACCAGTAGCAATGGCGATGCTTGCTGGACTTATTATGAACCGGGGCCCAGCCTTCCGACAGACGGCCTCGCGCACAATATCATTGTCAATTTTAGCGGTTCCCATATTGCGGCCATGGGGGCCATGGTTCTTACGGGTGTCGCCCAAACCGCGCCGATCATCGGAAATTCGGTGGCATTTCAACAGACGACGAACGTCACGAACCCCAATACGACCATCACGACGACCCAGCCCAATTCATTTATCATCGGCTTCGCCCATTCCTACAACAATACCGCCATTACTGCCAGCAGCCCTCAAACCGTTGCCTGGACCGAAACCAACGCGGCCCGACACTGGGCGGGAGACTACCAACTGACCAACGGCACTGGTTCCTATCCCGTGTCCTATACAACGGGGAATATTCATACGGATATTCAAGCCATCGAATTTTACCCTTCCAGCTGTAACCCGACCGCAACCCCGACGAAAACACCGACGAATACAACGACCAAAACCCCAACCTTTACCCCGTCCAGCACGGCCACCAACAGCCCCACGCTTACGCCCACCTTTACCCCGACCTTGACGGCGACTTATACGGCTACGAACACTCCAACGAGCACCACGACGAACACTACGACGAGTACAGCCACCAATACCACTACGAAGACCGCCACCAGCACCGCCACCTTTACTGCCACGAATACCCCGACCAATACCGCCACGAATACAACAACGACTACACCTACAAACACTGCCACCAATACCCCAACCAACACGGCAACCAGCACAACGACTAACACAACTACCAGCACCGCGACCAATACGGCTACAAAGACTGCGACCAGCACCACAACCACTACGGCTACAAATACCACTACCAATACTGCCACGAATACGCCGACCAATACGGCGACGAACACTGCAACTAATACACCCACCAATACCGCTACCAACACAGCTACCAATACGATGACCAACACGGCTACTAGTACTGCGACGAATACGGCTACAAGCACGGCCACCTTTACTACCACTAGTACCCCGACCAATACACCCACCAGCACGGCTACTAACACTCCAACGAATACGGCAACCAATACAACGACTAATACTGCGACGAAGACCGCCACTACCACCGCTACGAACACGGCAACGAACACGACCACCAATACAGCGACGAATACCGCGACTAGCACTGCAACTAACACACCTACCAATACGACTACAAGCACTCCGACCAACACGGCTACGAATACGGCCACAAACACCGCTACAAATACGGCTACCAACACCACCACCAGCACGGCAACTAATACGACCACAAACACAGCCACTAATACTGCAACTAACACACCCACCAATACGACTACAAGCACTCCAACCAACACGGCTACGAATACAGCTACTAATACTGCGACCAATACGGCGACGAAGACCGCTACCAGTACCGCCACCAATACAGCGACGAATACCGCCACTAACACCGCCACAAACACGGCTACCAACACGACGACCAATACCGCTACGAACACTGCCACAAACACTGCTACCAATACGACTACGAGCACTCCAACCAACACGGCTACGAATACGGCCACCAACACTGCGACTAGTACAACCACAAATACTGCAACGAACACGGGAACCAATACGGCCACAAGCACCCCAACCAATACTGCTACGAATACGGCCACAAACACTGCAACCAGTACAGCTACAAATACCGCTACGAACACCGCTACTAATACAGCGACAAATACGACGACGAAAACCGCTACCAGCACTGCTACAAATACACCCACCAATACGGCCACCAACACCGCCACGAATACTGTTACGGACACAGCCACAAATACTGCGACCAACACGCCTACCAATACAGCTACCAGTACAGCCACGAATACCGCTACCAATACCCCCACGAATACATTCATCCATACGGCCACGAATACGGCGACGAGTACCCCGACCAGTACGCCGACCAATACAACTACAAATACTCCCACCAGCACCACTACCAATACGGCTACGAATACAGCTACCGAAACGGCCACCAATACAGCGACCAATACACCAACAAATACACCGACCAATTCGGCGACGAACACTGCTACCAATACCGCTACAAATACTGCTACGAATACAGCCACCAATACGGCCACGGATACGGCAACTTACACGGCTACAAATACCGCTACGAACACGGCCACCAATACAGCTACTAACACAGCAACCAACACGGCCACTACCACCGCAACTAATACGGCGACAAATACACCCACGAATACCACCACCAATACGGCTACGGACACGGCCACCAATACGCCGACGTATACGGCAAGCAACACTGCTACGTTGACGGCGACAAACACACCCACCAGCACAGCGACCAACACCACGACGAATACGGCTACCACTACCCCCACGAATACGGCAACCAACACGACGACCAATACCGCCACCAACACGCCAACGAATACTCCGACGAATACTGCTACGAATACAGCCACCAATACGGCGACCAATACCGCCACGAATACGGCCACGAACACGACCACTGATACTCCGACGAATACGACCACGAACACCGCCACGGATACCCCGACGAACACCGCGACCAATACGGCCACTAATACGGCTACGAATACCGCCACGAGTACGGTCACCAATACGACAACGAATACTCCGACGAATACGGCCACGAACACCGCCACGAATACCCCGACGAACACTGCTACCAATACGGCTACTAATACGGCTACGAATACCACTACCGCCACGGCCACCCAGACAACCACCGATACGCCGACGAATACACCGACTAATACCGCCACGGACACGGCCACCAACACACCGACCCAGACGGCCACAAATACGGCTACTGACACGACTACGGAGTCCCCCACCAACACGGCCACTTCAACAGCAACAAACACTCCGACCGATACGGCGACCAACACGGCTACGAATACCGCCACTTCTACGGCCACGAACACAACCACTGATACTCCGACGAATACGCCGACTCACACCGCTACCGATACAGCCACCAACACCGCCACCAATACGACCACCAATACGGCTACATTCACCCCCACCAACACAGCGACCAACACGACAACGAATACTCCGACGAATACGGCCACGAGCACCGCCACAGATACCGCGACGAACACTGCGACCAACACAGCGACCAGCACTACAACCAATACCGCCACCAGCACCACCACGAATACGCCGACCAATACGGCCACCTCAACCATCACCAGCACGCCCACCGTTACAGCTACGGCAACGCCGACCGATACGGGAACGCTTCCGCCGACCGCTACACCTACGAACACCGCGACCAATACTCCGACAGGTACTCCCACCAATACGGCCACGAATACGGCCACCAGCACGGCCACTAATACTGCGACCAATACGCCAACGAATACGGCAACTAATACCGCGACCAATACAGCCACCAATACCGCGACTTCTACAACGACAAATACAGCCACCAATACCCCCACTGATACGGCCACCAGTACCACTACCAATACCGCCACACCAACAGCCACAAACACTGCGACGGCAACGGCCACCGATTCGCCCACCGAGACAGCTACGGGCACTCCAACCAACACAGCCACCGCTACAGCCACCCCCACAACCACAAATAGCCCGACATCGACAGCTTCGAGCACGCCAACAGGCACGGCCACCAATACCGCCACTTCAACTTGTACTTATACGACGACCGCCACCGCCACCGGCACAGCCACCGCCTCTCCTAGCTCCACCACGACCAATACTTCCACCACTACCGCCACAGCTACGGCCACCAACACTTGCACTTCAACCTGCACCTCGACGCCGACGAATACCGCGACCCAAACAGCCACTTCAACCGCCACCGGGACCTTTACTTCCACGCCGACCTTTACGGCGACCTACACGCTCACGAATACGGCGACTTCCACCGCCACCAGCACCATCACCCTTACGCCTACCGTCACGGCCACTTCCACGATTACAGGAACTCCCACGAACACCCATACGCCCGGTTGCGGCCTCCAAATGGTCCAGATTTACGACGACAGGGGCGAGCAGGTTGCTTCCATTTGCGGGTCGCTGTCCTTCTCGGGAGGGAGTACTTTCTCAATGTCTCTTTCCAATTTCGCACCCAACTCAAACGGCCCTGGCGGGACTATCTCGATTTATTTGAATGGCCAAACAGTCGGGACGTGGAATGGTACGAAAGACAGCGGAGATTGGGTACCGAACGGGTTTTACCATTTTGTCTTGGTGGAACACTCGCCCGACGGGAGCACTGTCCAAATGGAAAGGGATGCCTTTATATCAACTTATCACGGCGAATCGATATCCCTGGTTGCTTGGCCCAACACGGCTCACCCTGGGCAAATGGTCAATTTCAACGCTTCTTTTGCTGGAACACCTGCGGATTCCCAAAGTAAAATGAAAATCTATACAGCCGACGGGGAATTGGTCCAAACCGTCAGCTTTACAGTCGGAACCGCCCTTTGGGACTTGAGAAACCCCTCCGGCCAAGTTGTCGCATCCGGGCTTTATTTGGCTGTCTTGGACGGGGTCGATCCATTAAACGGCCAATCCCTTAACAAAGTCGTTAAAGTGGTAGTCACTCACTGAAAGGAGTGAAGGAATCCATGAGGATTCCGAATTTAAACCTTTACATGAAAACAAAGTCCAACCTTCAACGCCTTGTGGTTTTTTCCTTCTTTTTTTACCTTTCTGGTTCTCCATGTCATGCGCTTTTTGACCGGGGCGGAATCCTTGGTGTGGGCACCCGTGCTATGGGCTTGAGCGGCGCATTCACGGCCGTCGCCGACGATTCAAGCGCCGCCTATTGGAACCCAGCCGGATTGGTCCAGATAAACCAACCCCAGATCTTGGGAATGTACGGCTCCTATTTGAACGACAAAAATCGGAACCTCTATTTTTCATTTCAATACCCGCTTCCCGACGACATCCACTTGGCCATCAGTACCAATAATCTTTTTTACACGGATATTTCGGGGTCCCACGAGGACCAATACACGGGATCGGTGGCGATTCCGATGGATTTTGTCACCGAAAAGCGCCTGCTCTTTGGGGCAAACTTTCGTTATCTTTTTGCGGATACGGGCGCTAGCGGAGGGGGTACGGTCCAAGGTACGGGTGTGGACCTGGGGTTCCTTTATCGACAACCCTTCAAGGACAACACCGAGTTGAAGGCCGGCTTGGTTTTGACAGACCTTTCGACGGCCGTCCGATATGACAGTACGGGGGTGGAACAACCCGTTCCGTCCGTTTTAACACTCGGCTTAGCCTATCATTTCGACCCTTACACCCTGGTTTCGTCGGATATGCCGTGGACGCTTTCCAACGACAGCCTTTTCGGAGGCGAAGACGTTCGAATTCGGGGCGGGGTAGAGCATTGGTTTTTTGATGGCCGCCTTGGGCTAAGGGCGGGGTTCATCAGCTTCGTTACCCTTTCGGGTGAATTCAGCATCGGTGCCAGTTACCGTTCCGCCGACTGGTCGGTTGATTATGCCTATGCCAATCACCCGGACCTGGGTAACGATCACCGACTTTCGGCAAGCTATTATTTCGACGCCGGGCCCCCTGGACAAATCGAACCAAAACCCTATATGGTCCAATCCCTGGTTGGAGATGGGAAAATCTACTTGAAGTGGGATATTCCCGAGGGGAGCAAGGCCGACGGATTCCTGGTTTATTTCCGGACCGATGATATGAAGGACTTCCAAAGGGCCAAGCAGGAACTGCTCCAAACAAAGTATTGCCTGCTCCGGGGCGCCAAAAACGGAATGAGCTACCACATCATTATTCGGTCGGTCGTGGAAGGCCAGGAGAAATACGCCTGCAATGAATGGGTTGTGACGGCCCGCCCCATCCTGGATGACGCCAAGAAATATTATGACGAAGGCGTGAGTGATTTTAACCAGGACAAAATTTCATCCGCTCTTTATCAAGCCCATAAAGCGGAAGAGTTCGACCCTAATAATTACGATATCAAGAACCTGATCCGAAAATTGGAAACGACCCACCATGATGGGCTGGTTCCGGAAGAAGACCGTCCTTAAGCCGGATCGAAAGCCCTTTCCAGATGGCTTTAATTCATTGCTTGTCATCCGCTGGGACATCCCCTAAAATAAACGGGAATTATGCATCGGACAACTCCGCCAGGAAAGGCGGAGTTTTTTTTTGCCCAGCTAAAATTTATTTCCTAATAGGCGCCCATGAAACAAAAGCACCGGATTAAATCCAAGAAGAACCTCGTCATTATCGGGGCCCAATGGGGCGACGAAGGAAAAGCCAAAATGGTGGATGTCTTAACCGAACAGGTGGACATCGTTGCCCGCTATCAAGGCGGAAGCAATGCGGGCCATACGGTCGTGACCGACGGGAAAAAGTTTGTTTTCCATCAAATTCCGTCGGGGATTCTCCACGAAGGAAAAAAATGCGTTATCGGTAATGGGGTTGTATTGGATCCGATAGGCCTTTTGGAGGAAATGGGATCATTGGTCAAAGCAGGCGTCAAGGTAAAGGACCGTCTTATCATCAGTGATCGGGCCCATTTGCTAATGCCTTACCATCGGTTGCTGGACGGTGCTTCGGAGAATCGGAAGGGCAGTGGAAAGATCGGCACGACGAATCGGGGGATTGGGCCCGCTTACATGGACAAGATGGCCAGGGTGGGGCTCAAGGTTGTGGATCTTTTGGAACCCGCCTACTTCCGACGAAAAGTCCGGGAAGTCGTGAAAGAAAAAAATTTTTGGCTCAAAAAATACTTCGGTTTACCGGGCGTAGATGCGGATAAAACGGTCGACGCTTATTTAAAAATCTCCCCCCAAATAAAGCCCTTGGTCGCCGACACGACAGCCTATTTGGAATCCCGCCTCAAAAAAGGCGAGAATATCCTTGCGGAAGGGGCTCAGGGCACGCTTTTGGACGTTGATTTTGGAACTTATCCTTACGTCACCTCCTCCAGTGCCAGCGTAGGCGGGGTTTGCACGGGACTGGGCATCGGGCCCCAATGGCTCGATGAAATTTACGGGGTTGCCAAAGCTTATACCACAAGGGTTGGAGAGGGGCCATTTCCTTCGGAGATGGATGAGGACTTCGGCGAAAAAATCCGCAAGCGCGGAGGGGAATATGGAGCCACCACGGGCCGTCCCCGCCGTTGCGGCTGGTTGGATTTAGTGGCCCTCAAATATGCCTGCCGGGTCAATGGTTTCACCGGCATTCTTTTGACGAAAATGGATGTTTTAAGTTACCTCCAAACCATCAAGCTTTGCGTCGCCTACAAAGTCAAGGGACAACTGATCCAGGAGTTCCCGGCAAGCCTCAGGCGCCTGGCGGATTGCCGGCCCGTGTATAAAGAAATGAAGGGTTGGCAGGGAGACTTATCGCAGGCGTCCCAATTGAAAGATCTTCCCCTGGAAGCCCGGAAATATTTGGACGAGGTCGAAAGAACCATTCGAACCCCCATCCAATGGGTTTCCGTCGGGCAAGACAGGTCCCAGATATTCCAAAAATCCTGATCATTTGTTTTGCAATTCAAGGCCAAAAAGTATATTTTTTGAGCCTTGCCCGGGGTCTTGGGTGAGTCGTTAGCTCAGTTGGTAGAGCACCACACTTTTAATGTGGGTGTCCCGGGTTCGATCCCCGGACGACTCACCAAGGGCCTTGGCCACACCCACCTTATTGGTTCTCCTCAAAACCTTCCTTGCATCTGTTCGTGAATTTCATTTATAACTAACCGTATTTATTATTTGGGCGGGGTCCATGGTTCGAATCAAGCTAAACATTGCGCTGTTGGGTGTTTGTACTTTTTTAATTTTTGCCTCAGTTCCTGCATTTTCCGCGGATTCAAAACCACAGACCGTAAACGGGGTTTCACCCCCCCACTCAAAAAAGGCTTCCAAACACCATTCGCGTCACAAAAGTAAAAAAATAAGCAATCCATCAAATCCGAGCTCTATGGATTCCCAGGAAGAAGTGACGGATCAAAGAGAAGTCTCCCAGCAATCCGATCATTCCGAGACCAAGAGAAAATAAATTCAAAGGAGGGCATATGGCCGCCACACCGTCGACGATGCTGGCTTTAGGAACCCAGGCACCCGATTTTCACTTGCCGGACGTGGTCACGGGACAAAAACGGTCCCTTCGGGATTTCGTGAAAAACAAAATTTTATTGGTGATGTTCATTTGCCGCCACTGCCCCTATGTCAAGCACGTGCAAGACCAATTGGCCCGAATTGGGGAAGAGTACGTCCCGAGAAACGTCGGAATGGTTGCCATCAGTTCTAACGACGCGGGCAACTATCCTGATGATTCGCCCGAAAGCTTGAGGGAAATGGCAAGAACCTTGAAGTTCAATTTTCCTCTTTGTTATGACGAAACCCAGGAGGCCGCAAAAGCTTATCGGGCCGCTTGTACCCCCGAATTTTACCTCTTCAACGAAGAACGCAAATTGGCCTACCGAGGGCAGTTGGACGATAGCAGGCCAAAAAACGATCTTCCAGTGACTGGTAAGGATCTGCGGGCCGCCCTGGAGGCCGCTTTGACGGGAAGAGAACCAATGATGGAACAGAAACCTGGAATCGGTTGCAACATCAAGTGGAAACCGGGCAATGAGCCGGATTATTACAGCCACTAGGTTCTGAGACGACCATCTTTCTCGAATTTCCACTTTCTTCGTAGTATGATGGACGACACTTCTAGCCCTTCAGGGGTTGACTTGAACGTCCCAAACCAGCTCAAAACCTTTTTGGATGATGTCCTGCTCAAGGCCATCAGTGAAATCGGCGAGGGCGTCGTTCTTTTGGACCTGCCGAGGATCATTTTCGCCAACGAAGCCTTTTGCGCCATCACGGGATTTTCAGAGGAAGAGCTGCTTTCCCTCCCTTCCTTTTTTGAGATGGTTCCGGAAGCCGGCCGGGACGCCATTAGAACCAAAATCAACGGCCACATCCAAAGCCATAAAACCTTCGGCCAATATGAGACCGTCATCCACGGCAAGTCCGGAAAATTAATTGATATCGAGTTGACGGTCAACACCATCAAAGGCCAATCCCAAAACCAGGTTGTTTCCATTGTTCGGAATGTAACTGAACAGAAAAAACTGAAGGAAGTCCTCGTCCACCAGGGGCTTCAATACAAGCTCTTATTCCACAGCAATCCCAATCCGATGTGGATCTACGACTTGGACAGTTTGAAGATTTTAGCCGTCAATGCGGCAGCCGTTCAAAAATACGGCTATTCGGAACGCGAGTTCCTTTCCTTGAACCTCAAGGACCTGCGGCCCGCCGAAGAAATCCCCGAGCTTCTTAAACGAGTCGATGAGTACAAGGAAAACCTTTCCGTCGTAAAAGAAATGGTGCGGCATAAATTGAAAAAGGGGACAGTCATTGACGTGGAGGTGATGTCCCATCCGATTGATTTTGAAGGCCGCAAGGCACGGGTTGTCATGGTGACGGACATGACGGACCACAAAAAAGCCCAAAACGCCTTGCAGGAGAGTGAAGAGCGGCTGCGAAATGTCGTTACGAGCGCGCCGATTGCCCTTTTTGCGATGGACCGAAACGGCCTTTTTACCCTTTCGGAAGGGAGTGTTTTGAGCGCCCTCCATTTGAATCCGGACAATGTGGTTGGACGGTCGGCCTTTGATATTTACCGTGAAAATCCCAAAATGATCCAGGGGCTTCGCAGGGCGCTGGCGGGTGAAAATTTTATTGTTTTGATCGAAGAGGAATCCTCGGTTTTCGAAATCCATTTTTCCCCCATTAAAACCCCGAAAGGGGAAGTG